>NZ_JWLD01000079.1 GCF_000813725.1 Leisingera sp. ANG-Vp | reverse complement strand
CTGGCGGATCGAGCCGCCGGTATCGGTGCCGGTGGCCGCAAGGCAAAGATCGGCGGCGACAGCCGAGGCGGAACCGCCCGAGGAGCCGCCCGGGGTGATCTGCGCTTCGTCACCGGAACGGCGCCAGGGGCTGACGGCGTTGCCGTAGACCGAGGTTTCGTTGGAGGAGCCCATGGCAAACTCGTCCATGTTCAGCTTGCCCAGCATAACCGAGCCCGCATCCGCCAGCTTCTGGCTGACGGTGGATTCGTATTCAGGCTTGAAGCCTTCGAGAATGCCGGAAGCGGCTTGCGAGGCCACGCCCTTGGTGCAGAACAGATCCTTGATGCCGACCGGCAGGCCGCACATGGAGGGGGCATCGCCCGCCTTGATGCGTTCGTCTGCAGCCTTGGCACGCTCCATGGCGACTTCGGGCGTCTTGTGGACGAAAGCGTTCAGCGCGTCTGCTGCATCGATGGCCTTGAGGCAGGCCTCGGTCAGCTCAACGGAAGTGGTGTCGCCTTTGCGCAGCGCGTCGCGGGCCTCTGCCAGGCCCAGTTTGTTCAGATCGCTCATGTCTCTTACTCCACAACCTTGGGCACTGCGAAAAAGCCTTCGCGGGCGTCGGGTGCATTGGCCAGCACTTTGGGCTGCTGGCTGCCGTCGGTGACTTCATCAACGCGGCGCTTGAGGCGCTGCGGAGTCACGGAGGTCATCGGCTCAACGCCGGTCACATCCACCTCGTTCAGCTGCTCGATGAAGCCCAGGATATTGTTGAACTCGTCTGCCAGCGCCGGCAGCGCGTCATCCTCGACCTTGATCCGGGCCAGTTTGGCCACCTTGGCGGCGGTGCTTTGGTCAATCGACATGGAAACCCTCATCTCGTGTTGCCTAGGCATTTACCGCCGCACCGGCCCGCCTGCAAGCCTGCTTGGGACGGATGCCCTGCAATGAGGCCGGGGCGCGGAAATTGCCGGCACGTCTGCATTTCATTTCACCTTCAGCCTGATAGGCTTCGGGCAAGGACAACGGGAGGAGATTTCGAGATGAAAGTGATTTGGCTGGGCCATGGCTCATTCCGCATTGAGACCGAAGGCCAGGTGCTGCTGGTCGATCCCTGGCTGACCGGCAATCCGGTGCTGCCGGAAGAGAGCCATGAGGCGGCAATTGCCGGCGCCACCCATATCCTGCTGACCCATGTGCATTTCGACCATGTGGTGGATGTGCTGCCGCTGGCGAAACGGCTGGGCGTGCCGGTTGCGGGTCAATACGACCTGATGGGGCTCTGGGCCGAGACCGAAGGGGTGGAGACCGTCGGCTTCAACAAGGGCGGCACGGTGGATTTGAACGGCGTGAAAGTGTCGATGGTTCCGGCCTCGCACAGCTCGACCTTTTCGACGCCTGAAGGGCTGCGCACCGGCGGCAGCGAGGTTGGCTTCATGATCCGGGCCGAAGGCAAGACGGTATATCTGTCCGGCGATACCGACATCATGGCCGACATGGAGTGGATGGGCGATTACTACAAACCGGACGTGGGCATCCTGTCGGCGGGCGGGCATTTCACCATGGACATGAAGGCCACGGCCTATGCCGCCAAGCGGTATTTCAACTTCAAGACGGTGATCCCCTGCCATTACAAAAGCTTCCCGATCCTGGAGCAGTCAGCGCAGGATCTGATCGACGGGCTGCCAGGCGTTGAAGTGATCGAGCCAGAAGTGATGACGGCGATCGAGCTCTGACAGGGCTTCAGGCAGCGGCCGGGGAGCTCCCGCCCGTCGCTGGATCTGCGCTGCAGATCCGCTCCCGTTGGGCCAAGCGCCGGGCCTGAAGGCCCGGCGCGGATCCGTCAAACAGCCGCCTTCAGAGCGGGCGGCGTAAAGGCCCTGCGGGCAGCAGAGGCTTTTTCGCGGCAATGGCAGCCATAGGCGTGGTCGTTGATCAGCCCCATGGCCTGCATGAAGGCAAAGGCTGTGGTGGGGCCGACAAATTTCCAGCCGCGTTTCTTCAGCGCCTTGGAGAGCGCGACGGATTCGGGGCTGGTGGAAACGGTCTGCGGCTCCGGCAGGTCCTCCGGCTTGGGCTCAAAACTCCAGAAGAATGCGGCCAGCGACCCCGCCTCCGCCACCAGCTCCTGGGCACGGGCGGCGTTGTTGATCACCGCCTCGATCTTGCCGCGATGGCGGATGATGCCCTTGTCCTGCAGCAAACGCTCCACATCCGTTTCATCGAACTTGGCCATTTTGTTGAAGTCGAACCCGGCAAAGGCGGCGCGGAAATTCTCGCGCTTGTCCAGAATCGTGCGCCAACTGAGCCCCGACTGGAAGCTTTCCAGGCAAACCTTCTCGAACAGGCGGATGTCGCCCCCAACCGGATAGCCCCATTCCTCGTCATGGTAGCGCAGGAAATCCGGGGCCGACCCCGCCCAAGCGCAGCGGGGCAGACCATCGGGCGCAGTGAACAGACGGCTCATTCGGCGGCCCGCAGGAAATCAAGCCGCGGATCCATCATGGTGGGTGCCACACCGATGATCTCCGGCTCGACAACCCCGCCGGAGACAAACGGGTCCTGAGCGACGCGGGCAAACAGGGCCTCTTCGCTTTCACCGATCGCAAGGATCGCACCGCCCTCGCCATCGGTCATCGACCCGGCGGCCAGGAAGACCCCGTCCTCGAACCCCTGCTGCAGCCAGGCCTTGTGGCCCTCAAGAAACTCTGCCAGGCGCTCCTTTTGCGCCGAAAATGTGAGCAAAATGAAATACATGCATATCTCCTTTGATGGGTTTCAGCCAGCATCCGGCGCTGGAGCCTGGCCTGCGAGCCAGTCCTGCATCTGCTGAACTTCACTGTTGATGAATTCCGGATCCTTGAACGCCTGGGCCAGAGAGGCCACCCCCTGGCTGCGGGCCAAGAGGTGCATTGCACATGCGTCCGAGCGGGTGCCGCAGCCCAGCTCCTGGAACTGGCGGCAGAGCCAATCGCGGAACAGGGTGAAAATGGCGTTGGCCTGTCCTTGCGCACTGTGATCGAGCTTGGCCAATTCAGAAACCAGCGTGCCGGCCGGGCAGCCGTAAAGGGTGATCTTGGCCTGGTTGGCGATGAGAATGCGAATGAAGCAGGTGATGCGGCCGGCCGGGCTGGCGCCCTGTGCCTGCCAGTCCTGCAGCATGGCACGCGTGCTGCCCAAGCGGCGGCTGATCACCGCGTCAAGAATCTCGTCCTTAGTTTTGAAATGATAGTAGAAATTGCCGCGCGAGATACCCACGGCTGCAGCGATATCGGCAAAGGACGTTGCTTCGAACCCCTGCTCATAGAACAGCTGGTCCGCCGCTTCGGCAATCCGGTCTTTGGTAGCTGGCTGTGGCATCCCCACCCCTAGGACAATTGACCTATTTTTCAATTAGGACATTCGACCTAGCAAAGCAACATGCAGAAAAAACGACGGCACGTCACCATCCGCCGTGTCAGCGTTTGGCAGCAAAGAAATCTTTGAGCAGCGCTGCTGCTTCCGCTTCGGCGATGCCGTCATAGACCTCGGGCGCGTGGTGCGCCTGCGGGTGGGAGAACACACAGGCACCATGGGCCACCCCACCCGATTTGGGATCGGAGGCGCCATAGTAGACGCGGCGGATGCGGGCGGCAGCGATGGCGGCGGCGCACATCGCGCAGGGCTCCAGCGTCACATAGAGATCATGGCCCGTAAGGCGTTCGCTGCCCAAGGCCGCGCAGGCTTCGCGGATTACCAGCATCTCGGCATGGGCGGTCGGATCGTTCAGCTCGCGGGTGCGGTTTCCCGCCAGTGCAACCACCTGCCCGTCCGGAGCAATAAGCACCGCGCCCACCGGAACCTCGCCGCGCGATGCTGCCAGCCGCGCCTGTTCCAGCGCTTTGTCCATATGCGATTTGAAAGCCATGCCCCTACCTGCCCGCGATTGCGCGCTTTCGCAAGGCGGCGGAATGCTCTATGGCAGCCGCATGAGCAAAACACCCGCATCCCCCCAAGGCAAACCCGGTCCGAAATCCCAGCCCCGCAAGACGGCCGCCAAGCCCGAAGGCGGCGCAGCGCCTGAAGGCGACCGCATCGCCAAGGTGCTGTCGCGCGCAGGTGTTGCCTCGCGCCGCGAGGCTGAGCGTATGATCGGCGAAGGCCGGGTTTCGGTAAACGGCAAGAAGATCGACAGCCCGGCGCTGAACGTGACGGCCAAGGACCGGATCCTGGTGGACGGCCAGCCGCTGCCCGAGGCCGAGGCGCCACGGATGTGGCTCTATCACAAACCCTCCGGGCTGGTGACCACCAACAGCGATGAGAAGGGACGCAAGACGATCTTTGACGAGCTGCCGGAAGAGATGCCGCGGGTGATGACGGTGGGGCGGCTCGACCTCAACTCCGAAGGGCTGCTGCTGCTGACCAACGACGGCGGCATCAAGCGCAAGCTGGAACTGCCTTCGACCGGCTGGCTGCGCCGTTACCGGGTGCGGATCAACGGGCGGCCCAAGGACGAAGATTTTGCACCGCTGCGCAAGGGCCTGGTGATCGAAGGCGAACGTTTTCAGCCGATGACGGTTTCGCTGGACCGCCAGCAAGGCGCCAATGCCTGGGTCACCGTGGGCCTGCGCGAAGGCAAGAACCGCGAGATCCGCCGGGCGATGGAAGACATCGGGTTCAGCGTGAACCGGCTGCTGCGGGTGTCCTACGGGCCGTTCCAGCTGGGCGATCTGAAGGCGGGCGAGGTCGAAGAGCTGCGCCCGCGGGTGGTGCGCGATCAGCTGGGACTGGAGCCTGAAGAAGAAAAGCCGGCACGGCCGACCCGCTCCCGCACCGGCAAGCCGGGTGGAAAGCCAGCAGGCAAACAGCCGGGTAAACCTGGTGGCAGGCCCGGCGCAAAGGGCCCGGGCGCCCCGGGCAAGCCTGCAGGCAAAGGCACAGCCCCGCGCGGGGAACGCCCTGCCCAGCGCGGCGCCGGAAAGCGCCCGATCGGCAAGAATCCCCGCCGCTGAGGCATTTA
>NZ_JWLD01000078.1 GCF_000813725.1 Leisingera sp. ANG-Vp | reverse complement strand
GCCGCCGCACCGCGCGACACGGTCCCGGGTCAAATCCGGGACAGGCATGAGGACACGCTTTGATGCTGGATGCAGCGAACACTGCCGATACCGCAGATGTGCAGGCCGAGACCCTGCTGGAGGTCAACAATATCGAGGTGATCTACAACCACGTGATCCTTGTTCTGAAAGGCGTGAGCCTCAATGTGCCCAAGGGCGGTATCACCGCGCTTCTGGGCGGCAACGGGGCCGGCAAGACCACCACGCTGAAGGCGGTGTCGAACCTTCTGCACTCCGAGCGCGGCGAAGTGACAAAGGGCTCGGTCAAATACCGCGGCAGGGATGTGCATGCGCTGGACCCGGCGGATCTGGTGAAGCAGGGCGTCATCCAGGTGATGGAAGGCCGCCATTGTTTCGAGCACCTGACGGTAGAGGAAAATCTGCTTACCGGCGCCTACACCCGTTCTGACAGCAGCGCTGACATCCAGAAAGACCTGGAGATGGTTTATCACTACTTCCCGCGTCTGAAGGAGCGCCGCAAGAGCCAGGCCGGCTATACCTCGGGCGGTGAGCAGCAGATGGTGGCGATGGGCCGCGCGCTGATGTCCCGGCCGGAGACGATCCTGCTTGACGAGCCTTCGATGGGTCTCGCACCGCAGCTGGTCGAGCAGATCTTTGAGATCGTGAAATCGATCAACGAGCAGGAGGGTGTGACCTTCTTGCTGGCCGAACAGAACACCAACGTCGCCCTCAGGTATGCCCACTACGGCTATATCCTGGAATCGGGCCGGGTGGTGATGGACGGACCCGCGGCCGAGCTGCGGGAGAACCCGGATGTGAAGGAATTCTACCTCGGCATGTCGGATGAAGGGCGCAAGAGTTTCCGCGATGTGCGCTCGTACCGCCGCCGCAAGAGGTGGCTGAGCTGATGCGGGATGGTGATGCGATGAGCTATTTTGACACGTTAGAAACCCGCAGCGCAGATGAGCGTGCCGCAGACCTCGCCGAGGCTCTGCCCGAGCAGATCGCCCGTGCCCAAACTGCACAAGGCTACGCCGGAATGCTGGATGGTGTGGATTCTGCCGCGGTGACTTCGATCGAGGCGCTGGCCGGACTGCCGGTGCTGCGTAAATCAGAGCTGAGCCGGGCGCAGGCAGCCAATCCGCCCTTTGGCGGCTTTACAGTGAAGCCAGCACATGGCTTTGCACATATCTTCCAGAGCCCCGGTCCGATCTATGAGCCAGGCGGCGTGGACGGTGACTGGTGGCGGATGGGGCGGTTCCTGAATGCTGCGGGCATCGGCCAGGGCGATGTGGTGCAAAACTGCTTTGGCTACCATTTGACGCCTGCCGGCATGATCTTTGAAAACGGCGCCCGGGCCGTTGGGGCTGCGGTATTGCCCGCAGGCACCGGCCAGACCGAGCTGCAGGTGTCTGCGGCGCGGGATGTCGGAGCCACCGCCTATGCCGGAACGCCGGATTATCTGAAAGTGATTCTGGATAAGGCGGATGCGATGGGCGTGGACCTGGCCTTCTCCAAGGCTGCAGTGGGGGGCGGTGCTCTGTTCCCATCGTTGCGTCAGGAATATGCGGATCGCGGCATCGCCTGCCTGCAGTGTTATGCGACTGCTGACCTGGGCAACATTGCCTATGAGAGCCCGGCAATGGAGGGGATGATTGTCGACGAGCATGTGATCGTCGAGATCGTTACGCCTGGCACCGGCAACCCGGTGGCTCCGGGCGAGGTGGGCGAGGTTGTGGTGACCACGCTCAACCCCGACTACCCGCTGATCCGCTTTGCCACTGGCGATCTGTCGGCAGCAATGCCGGGTGTCTCGCCCTGCGGCCGCACCAACATGCGGATCAAGGGCTGGATGGGCCGGGCGGATCAGACCACCAAGATCAAGGGCATGTTCGTGCGCCCCGAACAGGTGGCCGCGCTGGTCGACAAACATGCCGAGATCGTCAAGGCGCGGGTCGTAGCCAGCCGCGATGGCGAGATGGATGCGATGACCGTGCAGATCGAAGCGGAAGGCGGCGATGAAGCAGCCTATGCCCGCTCTGTCGCTGAGGTTCTGAAACTCAAGGGCAGGATCGAGGTTGTGGCTCCTGACGCTCTGCCCAAGGATGGGCTGGTGATCGAGGATCAGAGAACCTACGACTGAACCCTTTGCACGGCCTGAACTGCGGGTGCCTGGCAGGGCACCCGTTTGCTGTTTCAGCTTTCGGCTGGGGGGAATGTGCTTTCCCGCTGGAATTTCCGACAGGAATAGTCGTAATAGGGCGACGCGAAACTTCAGCCGGACCCATGACTGCCGCGAATGATCCCATAGAATACGCTTCCAACGGCCGCCGCCGCGGCAAGAGCGGGGGCGGAGTCTTTGCACTGCTGGCCTGGGCGGTGGCGCTGTCCTGTGTCCTGCCAATGCTGGCAGTTGCTCTGGCGGCGATATTCGGCGGGACGGATACGATCCGTCATCTGGCCGGTACTGTTCTGCCGGGGTATTCGCTGACCACTTTGGCGCTGGTGGCCATGGTTGCCTTCGGCACTTTTGCCGTCGGCACCGGTGCGGCCTGGCTGGTCACGATGGCGCGGTTTCCGGGCGTCCGGTTTCTGGAGGTGGCGCTGGTGCTGCCGCTGGCCTTTCCGGCCTATGTTCTGGCCTATGCCTATACCCATATTCTGGACCATCCCGGCATTGTGCAGGCCAGTTTGCGCGGAGTGACCGGCTGGGGGCCGCGGGACTACTGGTTCCCTGAGATCCGTTCCACCGGCGGTGCGGCGGCGATGCTGGTACTGGTGCTTTACCCCTACGTATATTTGCTGGCGCGGGCGGCCTTCATGCAGCAGAGCGCAGGTGCTTTTCTGGCGGCCAGAGCCTTGGGCAAGAATGCCTGGCAGGCCTTCTGGATGGTCAGCCTGCCAATGGCGCGGCCTGCCATTGCTTCGGGCGTGCTTCTGGCGGTGATGGAGACGATCGCGGATTTCGGGACGGTTTCCTATTTCGGGGTGCAAACCTTTGCCACCGGCATCTATACCAGCTGGTTCTCGCTGGCGGATCGCGGCGGTGCGGCGCAGCTGGCGCTCTGCCTTTTGGGCTTTGCCTTGACGCTGGCAGTGGTGGAGCGGGCCACGCGGGGGCGTGCCAAATATCACCACGCGGGCAAGCATCACAACCAGATGCCCCCGGCTGAACTGGGCGGGATCAAGGCGGCAGCGGCTGTTTTCTTCTGCTCGGTGCCGGTGATTTTGGGATTCCTGCTGCCGGTGATCATTCTGTTCACGATGAGCTTCGATTCCGAGCAGAACCTGCTCAGCCGCCGCTACATTGACTTCACCGCCAACTCAATCACCCTGGCGGCGGCAGCGGCGGTCCTAACGGTGGCGGCTGCAGTGTGCCTGGGCTTCTATCAGCGGCTGCGGCCAGGGCGGATGTCCTCTTTTGCGGCATACTTGGCTCGGCTGGGCTATGCGGTGCCCGGCGGGGTGATCGCGGTAGGTCTGATCGTGCCCTTTGCGGCCTTTGACAATGCACTGGATGCCTGGATGCGCGAGGCCTTTGGGATCCGGACCGGGCTTTTGGTGACCGGATCCATCTGGCTGCTGGTGGCCGCGTACGGGGTGCGTTTCATGGCGGCGGCGCTGGGGGCCTATGAGGGCGGGCAGGCCACCATGCACTCGAACATGGATGCGGCAGCGCGCTCGCTGGGGCAAGGTCCGATGGGAATGCTGCGGCGGGTGCATCTGCCGATCCTGACCCCCAGTCTGCTGACCGGCCTGCTGATCGTCTTCGTCGACGTCATGAAGGAATTGCCTGCAACTCTGATCATGCGCCCTTTCAACTTTGACACGCTGGCGGTGCAGGCGCACCGGCTGGCCGCCGACGAGCGGCTGGAGGGCGCTGCGGTGCCCTCTCTGGTGATCATGGCGGTCGGGTTGCTGCCGGTGATCCTGATCTGCCGCCAGGTTGGGCGGCGGCGCTAGGCGCCAAGAATTTTGAGTAAAATTCTTGGCAAGAAAATTTAGAATTTTCTTGTGCTTGCGGCTCAGGCCGCCCACCAGGCCTCGATCTCATCCCGGGAAATACGGTCAGCCGGACCCAGAGCCACAAGCAAGGTTTCCTCTGCTTCACAGCGCTTGGCTTCGACGTGGCGCCCGACTACGTGCAGCTCATAAGCGCCGCCGGTGGTCAGCACAAAGCCTTTCATCCGGTAAAGGCCCGCGGGCCGCTCCGCCAGCTTGTCTCCGAGCGCGCGCCGGTCCAGCACCTTGCTGCTGCGGTGCTGCCACGTGGCGTAGGCGGGATGTGCTGCCACCGCGCGGCCTTTGGGCAGCGGCACCACGTCGAACAGCAATTCTGCCACGGGTGAGCCGTTCAACACGGTGGGGGTGCGGGCGCCGGCCTTGTTCAGAAGTTCAGACAGGGGCTCAGAAATCTCATCGCATTTGGTGGCAATCACCAGATCGGCTGCGCGGACCTGCTGTTCCGCCTGCGGTGCGACCAGCGGATCGTTCAGCAGGTTTCCGGCATTCACAGCATCCACCAGAGTAACGATACCAGCGTAACTTAGGCCGCTTTCGTTCAGCACCGTGTTGGCGATAGAGACCGGGTCGGCAATGCCGCTGGCCTCAATCACCAGGTGGTCAGGGCGTTCCGGCTGGTTCACGACCTGATGCAGCGCCAGCGAGAGGTCGCCGTCCATTGAGCAGCAGACGCAGCCGTTGGTCAGCGCCAGCTTGCCGCCTTCGGTCTCCTGGATCAGCGCATCGTCAATATTGACCGCGCCGAAGTCGTTGACGATCACAGTGAGCTTCAGTCCGTGATCTTCACTCAGCAAGCGGTTGATCAGGGTGGTTTTCCCGGCCCCCAAATACCCGCTGATAATCGTTACCGGCAACCGGTTCATACGCTCCATTCCCCCAGAGCGCGGCGTGCTCCCGACTGCATGATTCCCCCCGAATTTCAAGATGCGCGAACGTATAGGCGCTGTGCACAGACGGGTCTAGCAAAAGCTCGGCTTTCACTGATTTGTCAGGCCTGTGCAGGCCAGTGTGGCATTTGAGGGACGAAAGGTTACAAAAAAGGCGCGGAAATTCCGCGCCTTTTCTCAACAATGCAAAGGCTTTACTTCCAGCCAACGTCGTTGAAGATCTTTTGTGCTTCCGGCAGGTTCTTGGCGACCTCGGAGAGGTTCACGTCATCCGGCTTGAAGTGGCCGAGGGCTGCGATTGAAGGAGCCAGGCCAACACCCGGAACCGCCGGGTATTCGTCATTGCCCGCCGAGAAATACGCCTGGGCGGAATCACTGGCGAGATACTCCAGGAACTTAATGGCGTTTTCTTTGTTCGGGGCGTGCACGGCGACACCGCCGCCCGACAGGTTCATATGCGCGCCCTCGGTGTTCTGCGACGGGAACAGCCAGCCGATCTGGTCGCGGTTGTCCGAGAGGCCCTTGACGTTTTTGCGGATCGAGCGGGCGAAGTAATAGCTGTTGGCCACTGCGATATCGCATTCGCCGGAGACGATGCCGCGCATCTGGTCGGTATCGCCGCCCTGCGGGTCGCGCGCCATGTTGGCAACCACGCCTTCGGCCCACTCCTGCGCTTTCTCAGCACCGTGATGGGTCACGATCGACGCCAAGAGGGTCTGGTTGTAGGTGTTCTTGGAGGAGCGGATGCAGACTTTGCCCTTGTAGGCCGGATCAGCCAGATCCAGGTAGGTCAAGGGCGGGCTCGAAACCTCGGCCTTGTCGTAGAAGATGATGCGGGAGCGCTGGCTGAAGCCGAACCACTGGTTGTCTTCGTCCTGCAGGTATGCGGGGACACGGGTCTCCAGCACATCGCTTTCAATGCTTTGCAGCACGCCGGCATCCTTGGCGCGGGTCAACCGGGAGGTATCGACAGTGATCAGGACGTCGGCGGGGGAGTTCTGGCCTTCGGCCTTCATCCGCGCGATCAGCTCATCCGCGTTGCCTTCGATCCGGTTGATGGTGATGCCTGTGGCGTCTTCGAACTCAGAGTACAGCTGCTCATCGGTGTCATAGTGGCGCGAGGAATAGATGTTCAGCTCGCCTTCAGCTGCGGCGGAGGTGGCAACTGCTGCGCTCAGCGCGCCGGCCAGTACGGTTGTGGCTTTCAGCATTGGATGTCCCGTTCTTCTGTGGCTTGTTATCCGACTGAAAGAGTCGATTAAAGCAATCGGCGAAAGATGCAACGAATTTCTGACTGAAACACTCGGAAAGTTTACCCGGGCGCCGCTCTGCGATTCTTTTCGGGGGCTTGCAGCCGTGGCGGAGACGGGCGGCCGCGGCTCCAAAATGTCGTAATCAGAGCCGCGGTCAGAGTGGACCGGGCGAATCCGGCCCGCTAGGTAGGGGGAGAGTAAAAGGGAGGGCGATATGCCAGCAGTTGAAACCCTGATATCCTTTCTGGCCGCCTTGGTGCTGCTGGAGCTGTCTCCGGGACCGGACATGATGCTGGTCATGGGGCGCGGCATTGGCCAGGGGCGGAGGGTCGCCTTGTTTACAGTTGCGGGGATGATCCTTGTAGCGGGCGTAGTGCAAGTCGGGCTTTTGGTTCTTGGCCTTGCGTCGCTGCTGGCGGCTTACCCGCAGGCGCTGGACCTGATCCGCTGGATTGGGGCCGCCTATCTGATGTGGCTCGGGCTGCAGATGCTGCGGGCCAGCCTGCGCCCGCGAACGGAGCTGCGCAAAGTGCAGGCGGTCACCAACCGGCAAGCGGTGCAGCAAGGGGCTGTCAACAGCCTGACCAATCCCAAGTCGCTGCTGTTCATGTTTGCGTTCCTGCCGCAGTTTGTGGACCCGGGGGCAGGCCCGGTCTGGCAGCAGTTCCTGATCTTTGGCACGTTGCAAAAACTGGCGGGGATTGTTTCGCTTGGAGGTGTTGCCCTGGCTGCGGGCTCTGCAGGCCAATGGCTGGCCCGGAATCCTGCGCTGGTCGCCTGGCAAGAGCGCTTCACTGGGGCGGTGATGATCGGGCTGGGGCTGCGGCTGATCCTGTCCGGTCAGGCCAATGCCGCAGACGCCAGGGTTCTGCGTTGAGCGGACAGGGGGAGCACCCCGCCTCGGCTTGACAAGGACATCGACCACAAACACAAAAAAACCGCATCGGATGATGCGGTTTTCTGCATGTCGCTGTTTGCGGATCTTAGCCCTGGCGCGCTTTGAACTTGCGCTGGGTCTTGTTGATCACGTAAACGCGGCCTTTACGGCGCACAACCCGGCAATCGCGGTGCCGGTTCTTCAGCGAACGGAGCGAGTTCTTGACCTTCATGGCCTCTCTCCTTGTCTGCGGCGCGAACCAGCGCCTGGGTTAGCGGGTGCTTGGGCCGAAGCCGAAGCAGTGAATGGATGGTGGGCGATACAAGGATCGAACTTGTGACCCCTTCGATGTCAACGAAGTGCTCTACCGCTGAGCTAATCGCCCACTCTGGCCTGCGCTGCCTCCTGCCCCTTAGAAGTGAAAGGGGCGCGGGGTGCCGCGCCGGTGAGGGGGTCTATAAATAGAGTCGCCGGCGGGCGCAAGAGCTTTTGACCGCAGAAATTTCCGCTCTATGCTGTTTCTTGCAGAAGAAGCACCGGAGCAAGGATGCCTGACACAGCGTTTTCCGTGATTTTGCCGCAGAAACTGGCCTCGGCAGTGGTTTTTGCCTCTCCGCACAGCGGCACGGACTATTCCGATTCCTTTATGGAACAGACGATTCTGGGCCGCCGGGTGATCCGCAGTTCCGAAGACGCTTTTGTCGATCAGCTGTTCGCGGCTGCTCCGGGATTCGGAGCGCCCTTGCTCACAGCCGTCAAGCCGCGTGCCTACCTGGACTTGAACCGTTCGCCCGACGAGTTGGATCCGGCGCTGATCGAAGGGGTGCAGAAGCGCGGGCAGAACCCGCGGGTGGCGTCGGGGCTGGGGGTGATTCCCCGGGTTGTTGCAAACGGGCGGGCGATCTACCGCGGCAAGCTGCCGGTGGCAGAGGCAGAGCGGCGGATACGTTGTTACTGGCACCCCTATCACAAGGCTCTGAAGGGGCTGCTGGATCAGGCGCACCGCCAGTTCGGCCAGGCGATTTTGGTTGATTGCCATTCAATGCCGCATGAGGCGATCGATACCATGGCGCCGCGCAGCGGGCCCAAGCCCGAAGTTGTTCTGGGCGACCGGTTCGGGGCGGCAGCGGATAGTGCAATTGTCGACCGGATTGAGGCAGCCTTCGCCGCGGCGGGCCTGAATGTGTCCCGCAACACGCCTTTTGCCGGCGCTTACATCGCCCAGACTTACGGCCGCCCGTCCCGGCGTCAGCACGCGGTCCAGATCGAGATTGACCGGGCGCTGTATATGGATGAAGCGAATATCCGCCCCAATGGAAACTTTGACGAATTGAAGAAACTGCTGCACCAGGTGACCGCAGAGATCGCGGCTATCGGTCAGGAAGAGCTTCCGCTGGCGGCGGAATAAGCGGTCAGCCGGAGTTTAGCGCAGCGACCGCCCTTTCAGAATTGCCCCCTCTCCGAATTTCTTGCGGATTGCGTCGGTGGCGCGCTCCGCTTCGGCGCGCTGGCCTGCCAGCGGGTCCAGCAGATCGCCGCTTTCGTCCGCCTGCGATTCGGGAACCAGGTCGGAGATGCCGCAGCCCAGCAGCCGGTAGGGGCCTTCGTTGCCAACCTGATCCAGCAATCCGCGGGCCGTGCGGTAGATCCGGTCGGCGATCTGCGTGGGGCTGCGCAGGGTCACACGCCGGGTCAGGGCGGAATGGTTGGCGCGCTTCAGCTTGAGCGTGACAACCCGGCCCGCCAGCTCCCGCGCCTTGGCGCGGTCTGAGACCTGTTCGGCCAGTCGCCACAGATGGCCATCCAGAACCTCCAGGCTGGCAGTATCTTCAAAGAAGGTAGTTTCTTTCGAAATCGATTTGACCGGTGCATTGGCCGAAACTTTGCGGCGGTCCTGGCCGCGGGCCAGGTGCCAAAGCCGGTCGCCCATGGAGCCGAAACGGCTGTGCAGTGCTTCCCTGTCCCAGCGCAAAAGATCAGAGAAAGTGCGGATGCCGGCCTTGTCCAGGCTGGCCTGGGCTGCCGGGCCGATGCCCCAGATCAGCCGCACCGGTTTTTCACGCAGGAAATCAGCAGTCTCAGCCTTGCCGATCACCGAAAACCCGCGCGGTTTGTCGAGATCAGAGGCGACTTTGGCTAGGAACTTATTGTGGCTGAGGCCAATGGATCCAGTGACACCCAGCTCGTCCTTCATCCGTTTGACCAGCCGCGCCAGCATCACCGCGGGCGGTGCGCCGTGCAGTTTCTCCGTGCCGGTGAGATCCATGAACGCCTCGTCCAGCGATAGCGGCTCTACCTCCGGTGTCAGTTCATTCATCAGCTTGCGGATCTCGCGGCTGACCTCGACGTAAACGCTCATCCGCGGCTTGATGACCACCGCGTCTGGACAGAGCTTCAGCGCCTGGAACATCGGCATTGCCGAACGCACACCGCGGATGCGGGCGACATAGCAGGCGGTGGAGACCACGCCGCGCTTGCCGCCGCCGATGATCACCGGCTTGGTCGCCAGCTCCGGATTGTCGCGCTTCTCGACGCTGGCATAAAACGCATCGCAGTCCATATGGGCGATGGAGAGGGAAAAGAGTTCCTCATGCGTTTTCACCCGCGGGCTGCCGCAATGGGGGCAGCGCCGGACAGGGGCGATCTGGCTCAGGCAGTCTCGGCACAGGGCATGCATGGCGGC
Source organism: Leisingera sp. ANG-Vp (assembly GCF_000813725.1). Lineage (GTDB taxonomy): Bacteria > Pseudomonadota > Alphaproteobacteria > Rhodobacterales > Rhodobacteraceae > Leisingera. The sequence goes on along the minus strand of NZ_JWLD01000078.1, from coordinate 1,649 downwards.
GGGAATTCTGCTGGATGTAGGGACAGTTCAGTGTAGCTTGCGGCTGAGGCCTTGTCTTTAGCGCGGCCCATTCACAAGTGACAGATCATGACACGGGCAGATGAAGAATTTTCCGGCGCAAAACTGGCGCTTTTTGTGGGGCGCGGCCTGCTGGTGATCCTGCGGGACGACAAGCCGGACATTCCTTACCCCGGTCACTGGGATTTGCCGGGCGGCGGCCGGGAGGGGGCAGAGAGCCCGCAAGCCTGTGCATTGCGGGAAACCGAGGAAGAGGTCGGACTGGTTCTGCGGCCCGATGCTCTGACCTGGTCCCGCGCTTACCGGCGGCCGCGGGGAAAGGTCTGGTTCTTTGCAGCGCATTTACCTGCGGAAGCTGCCAGTCAGATAAGGCTGGGCGATGAAGGGCAGCGGTGGACGCTGATGGCGCCGCAGGCCTATTGCGCGCACCCGTTGGCGGTGCCGCATTTCTCTGACCGATTGCGGGAGTACCTGGCAGCAAAAGCTGTCTGATTTGTGTACCGGAAAGAAAGATCCCCCGCTGGTTGGCGGGGGGAAGGTGACGGACCTCAGGAAGAAAAGCCCGTCTGGGGAGTGTCTCAAGTCCTAGAATCGCGCAGCCTTGGCCGTTTCGCAAAGTTCCCGGGGGGCGGGCAGAGTTGCGAAACCGCATGGTGTGCTTTTGAGGGCACAGGACAATTTGGCGCAGAATTGCAGGCGGCGACGGGTTTCTCGTGCAAAAAGAGGGGGTTGACGTAGCGTCACTATACTTTTGCACCATAGCCAGAGGGGGTCGCCTATGCTTAGCGCAAAAGATTTATTTCTGCCTAATTTTTAGGCAGAGGCGGCCAGGGCCGCCGTCTGCGCAGGCAAAATCTGTCTGGACTGAAGATTTCCGCCGGGGGTCAGCCGTCAGACTTGGGCGCCGGCGAGCTCTGTCAGGATAGCTTCTGCGGCGGCGCGGGGGCTTTCGGCCTGCCAGATCGGGCGGCCCACAACGATGTGGTCAGCGCCATCGGCGATGGCTGCGGCCGGGGTGGCAACCCGCTTCTGGTCGCCCAGGGCCGCACCGGCGGGACGGACGCCCGGGGTGACAATCAGCTTGCCTTCAGCCTCGGGCAGGGCGCGGATCAGGGCCGCTTCCTGCGGGCTCGCAATCACCCCATCGGCACCAGCGGCAAAGGCATTGCCGGCACGTTCCAGCACCAGGTCCTGCACCGCGCCGTCCTTGATCAGCGCGCCATTCAGGTCCTGGCGGTCCAGCGAGGTGAGGATGGTGACGGCGAGAATCTTGAGATCCTTGCCAGCGGCGCCTTCCTTGGCAGCGCGCACCACATAGGGGTCGCCATGCACGGTGAGGAAGTCGAGATCGAACTGCGCCAGGCCGCGCACCGCGTTTTCCACGGTGGCGCCGATGTCAAAGAGCTTCATGTCGAGGAAGATGCGCTTGCCATGCTCCTGTTTCAGCTCATTGGCCAGTGCCAGCCCGCCGCCGGTCAGCATACCGAGCCCGATCTTGTAGAAGGAAACCGCATCGCCGAGCTGCTCGGCGAGCTTCAGTCCTGCCAGCGCGTTGGGGACATCCATGGCAACAATCAGGCGGTCATCGGCGCGCGGGGCTTGGGTCATGGGGCGGTCCTTTGTGGCGGGGG
>NZ_JWLD01000077.1 GCF_000813725.1 Leisingera sp. ANG-Vp | reverse complement strand
CTCGCTGAACGTGCCGGCGGTGAAAGTGTCCGAGGCGGTGGGCCGCGACAAGGTGAGCATCGTGGCCAAGGACTTCGGCATCGACAGCGATCTTGCGGCAGGGCCGGCTTTGGCCCTAGGGGCCTCGGAAAGCACGCTGCTGGAGATGAGCGGCGCCTATGCGGGCATCCTGAACGGCGGCTCGTCGGTGACGCCTTACGGGGTGACCGAGCTGAAACTGGTCGAAGACAACGAAGCACTGATGGGCGCCAGCGGCGGCATCGGCGAACGGGTGATCCGGCCCGAGGCGGCGCAGCAGCTGGTCTGGATGATGGAGAAGGTGATTGCCGCGGGCACCGGCCAGCGGGCGCAGATCCCCGGCTGGCAGGCCGCGGGCAAGTCGGGCACCACTTCGGCGGCCAAGGACGCCTGGTTCATCGGCTTTACCGCGGATTACGTGGCAGGCGTCTGGATGGGCTATGACGACAACACGCCGCTGAAAGGGGTGACCGGCGGCGGCCTCCCGGCTGAGATCTGGAAGGAAACCATGGTGCGCGTGCATGAAGGTCTTACGCCCAAGCCGCTGCCGATGCTGGAGCCTGCTCCGATAGCCCCGCCGCCGCAGGAAACCCGGCGCGAGCGCCGCCGCCGTCAAGGCCCCAAGCTGGGCCAGGAACTTGGCCGCGCGGTGGACAATATCCTGAACGACATCCTCGGTCACTGATCCGTCCTGCAGACGGGGGGCTCCCGCCTGGCTTGAGGCCCCCGGCGGGGCGCCTCCGCCAGTTGGGTCCGGCGCCGCACCTGGCGGTGCGGCGCGCGCCCCGCCCCCAGGGCAGGGCGCCAGGCCCAACGGGCTCGCAGCATCTTTGATGCGGCGGCGGCAGGCGGGAGAGCACCGGAATTGAACCGGGCGCAGCAAAAACAGGCAAAGAAAAAGGCCCCGGTAACCGGAGCCTTCCTGAAAATCCATCGGGATGGGCTGTTCAGCTCAGCCGCTTCAGCTCGGCGATCAGCGCGTCGATGTCGCCCTTCTTGCTGTCCAGAATGGCGCCGATCTCGGTGCGTTCCGTCAAGAGCAGGTTCACGCCTTCAATGAACATGTTGAAGAACAGCTCCTTGCCCGAACGGTCCGATACAAGGAAGGTCACTTCGAACGGCGACTGGCCGCGAAGATGGGCAATGGTGCTGACTTCGTACCACTTCTTCACCTTGCGCACGCCGGTCACTTCCAGCTTGCCGCCGATGAACTCGCGGAACCGCTTGCCGTATTTGCGCGAAATGTAGCCCTGGAACGCCTTCGAGAAAGCCTTCTTCTGAGCCCTGGTGGCGCGCCGCCCGTCGACCCCCAGCGCATAGGCTGCAATTGCTGACGTGTCGCCGTAGCGCTGGAAGATCCGCTCGAACTCCCGGAACATCGCGGTCTCGTTCTTGCCGGAAGCGATCACGGAGTTGATATCGGTAACCAGGGCATTGATCAGCCGGCTGGCGCTGTTCTCTGTCAGCGCCCACAGTGCCTGCGGGGCTGCGGCCAGTGCGGCGCCCAGGCCAATCAGGAAATTGCGGCGTTGCATCATTCAAAATCCTTCAGTGTTCAGGTCGAACGGGTCGACTTCCTGGATCTCTTCGCCATCACCCAGCTGGAACCGGCGGTTCTGCAGGTAGATCAGGCGCGATTGCGCATAGCTGTCGGCGCTCTCGTAGAGAATCGAATCGATCGTGTCGGAATAGTTGCCACGATCGCCCATGCGGCGCACGATCTCGGCGTAGATGCTGATGTTCTCGGCAGTATTCTGCTCGACATAGCCCAGCGGGTTGGTGAAGAAATCGACGCCGATGCCCACCGCATCGCGGGTGGTGGAGGGGCCGAAGAACGGCAGCTCGACATAGGCGCCTTCGCCAACGCCCCAGGCGTGCAGGGTCTCGCCGAAATCGGTGTCGACCTCGGGCACATGCAGCTCGGTGGCCGGGTCGGCCAGGCCGGCAAACCCCACGGTCGAGTTGACCAGGAAGCGGGTCAGCGCGTTGCCGGCCAGCTTCAGATCGCCCTGCAGCAGCGCGTTCACCATCTGCCCCGGCATCGACAGGTTTTCGGCAAAATGCGAGAAGCTGGTGACCATCGGCGCCGGCACAATCGCCACATAGCCCTTGGAGGCAGGGCGGAATGCCAGCCGGTCAACGCCGCGGTTGAAGGCATGGACCGAGCGGTTGGTCCGCTCATAGGGGTCGAACACTTCACCCGAGGCGCGGGCCACCGGATCCTGGGTGGCGCAGCCCGCGGCGGCAGCGGCCAAAATCAGCGCAGATACAAATTTAAGCGGTCGCAACATGAAAGGCATTCGGGTAAGTGTCCAATTGATACTGGGGCCGGCGGATCGGAGCGCAAATAAGGGTTTTGCCGCGGATTTCCAGTGCGATTACATTTTTTTACCTGCTTGTGCCAGAACTGTTACAAAATCAGTCCTGACCAGAAGCCAAGGAACCACTATTGCAGTCTGACCATGAATAAAAGCATTTATAAAAACGGCTATGAGGAGCTGCGCCGTGTTCGGCAGCAGAGCCGGGGCCTTTACTGGTTCACCGGCATCTTCAGCTTCTTCGTGAATCTGCTGATGCTGACCGGGCCTCTGTACATGATGCAGGTCTATGACCGGGTGCTGGGCAGCCGGTCGGAGGCGACGCTTCTGGCGCTGTCGCTGCTGGTTGTCTTTCTCTACGGCATGATGGGGCTTCTGGACTATGCCCGCGGCCGCATCATGGCGCGGGTCGGGGCGCGGTTCCAGGCGGCGCTCGACAAGCGGGTCTTTGATGCGATGATCCGCCGCTCGGCGGTGGCGCAGGATCAGACGGCGCAGACCGGCCTCAGTGATCTGGAATCGGTGCAGCGGCTGATCTCCTCGCCGGTGCTGACGGCTGCCTTCGATTTGCCGTGGACGCCGGTGTTCCTGGCGGGCATTGCCTTGTTCCATCCCTGGCTGGGCCTCCTGGCGCTGGCAGGCGGCGCGGTGCTGGTGGTGATTGCCATCTTTAACCAGGTCTTCACCCGGGCTCCGATGCAGAAGGCCAATATGACCGGCCACAAGGCCAACCTGATGTCCGAGGAGATCCGCAATGAAGCGGAGATGATCCAGTCGATGGGCATGCGCGGCGCCTCGTTTGAGCGCTGGAAGCAGGCCCGCGATGCGGCGCTGACCGACAGCGTCACGGCCAATGATACCGGCGGCGGCTTCACCACGCTGACCAAGACACTGCGGCTGTTCCTGCAGTCGGCGATGCTGGGGCTGGGCGCCTACCTGGTGCTGCAGAACGAAGTGTCGCCGGGCGCGATGATCGCGGGCTCCATTTTGATGGGCCGGGCCTTGGCGCCGATTGAACTGGGGCTGGGGCAGTGGGCCATGGTGCAGCGGGCGATGAAGGGCTGGCACAGCCTGGCCGAACTGCTGGACAAGGTGCCCGAAGAGGACGAACGCACTGCGCTGCCGAAGCCCAAAGCGCTGCTGGAAGTGCAGGGGCTGGCCATCGTGCCGCCGGGCAGCAACACGCCGCTGCTGCGCAATGTTAATTTCCGGGTGCAGCCTGGGCAGGCGATCGGTGTAATCGGGCCGTCTGGCTCCGGCAAATCGACGCTGGCGCGGGCGCTGACGGGCGTGTGGCGCCCCGCGGCGGGCTCTGTGCGCTTGGATGGCGCAGCGCTGGATCAGTATGCGCCGGATGTACTGGGCGGCCATATCGGCTATCTGCCGCAGCGGGTTCAGGTGTTTGACGGCACCATTGCTCAGAACATTGCCCGCCTGCAGCAGCAGCCGGATGCCGAGAAGGTTGTCGAAGCGGCCCGCAAGGCCGCCGCCCATGAGATGATCCTGAAACTGCCCGAGGGGTATGACACACGGGTCAATGCCACCGGGGGGCGTCTGTCAGGCGGCCAGATGCAGCGGGTCGGGCTGGCGCGCGCACTTTATGATGACCCGGTGATCGTCATTCTGGATGAGCCGAACTCGAACCTCGACAACGAGGGGTCGATTGCCCTCAACCAAGCGATCAAACAGATCAAGGCTGAGGGGCGTTCGGTGCTTATCATGGCGCACCGTCCGGCCGCGATCCAGGAATGCGATATGCTCCTGGTGATCGACAAGGGCACTCAGACGGCCTTTGGTCCCAAGGACAAGGTCCTGCAGGAAATGGTCGCCAACCACCAGAATATCCGCCAGGCCACTGGCACGGGAGGTGTGCGATGAGCGTCGAAAGCAATTGGCCCGCACGGCGGCCGCTGATCATCGGCCTGCTGGCAATGCTGATCCTGGTGGGCGGTTTCGGCTCCTGGTCGGTGCTGTCGACGATCTCCGGTGCCGTGGTGGCAACCGGCAAGATTGAGGTCGACCGCAACCGCCAGGTGGTGCAGCACCTGGATGGCGGCATCGTGGCCGAGATCCTGGTCGATGAGGGAGACACCGTGGCCGAAGGCGCCACGCTCCTGCGGCTGGATGCCAACGAGCTGACGTCGCAGCTGGTGATCACCGAAGGCCAGCTGTTCGAACTGATGGCGCGGCGGGGGCGGCTTGAGGCGGAGCGCGACGGTGCAGCGGCGATTGCCTTTGATCCGGAGTTGCTGCGGGTGGCGGAGGCCCAGCCGGAAGTGATGGATCTGGTACAGGGCCAGGACCGTTTGTTCCAAGCCCGAAAGGACACCACTGCCCGCGAGATCGAACAGCTGGAGAAACGCCGGGGGCAGACCCAGGAACAGATCCGCGGCATCCAGGCGCAGCAGCAGTCGCTGAAGGTGCAGCTGGAGCTGATCGGGGAGGAACTGGGCAACCAGCAGTCGCTCTTGGACCGCGGCCTGGCCCAGGCGGCAACGGTTTTGAACCTGCGCCGCACTCAGGCCAGCCTGGACGGGCAGCTGGGTGAACTGGTGGCCTCCGAGGCGCAGGCCGAGGGCCGCATCACCGAGATCGACATCGAGATTCTGAAGCTGGGCAGCGGCCAGCGCGAGGAGGCGATCAGCCGCCTGCGCGACCTGCGCTATCAGGAGCTGGAACTGGCCGAGACCCGCCGCTCGCTGCAGGGGCGGCTGGAACGGCTGGACATCACTGCTCCGGTGTCGGGCATTGTCTACGGGCTGCAGGTGCAGACCCCGCGCTCGGTGATCCGCCCGGCTGATCCGGTGCTCTATCTGGTGCCGCAAGACCGGCCGCTGGTGATTGCGGCGCAGGTGGCGCCCACGGATATCGACCAGCTCTACACCGGCCAGGAGGTCACCCTGCGGTTCTCGGCGCTGGACCAGCGCTCAACACCGGAGCTGTTCGGCCATGTCACCCAGGTCTCGGCGGATGCGTTTGAGGATCAGGGCAGCGGGCTGTCCTATTACCGGGCCGAGATCGAGCTGAACCCGGGGGAGCGCGGCCGCCTGCCTGCGGGGACTGTGCTGATCCCCGGCATGCCGGTGGAAAGCTACATCCGCACTGCCGACCGCTCGCCGCTGGCCTATCTGGTCAAGCCCTTGGCCGATTACTTTGTGAAAGCTTTCCGCGAAAGCTGACATGATCTGCCCGCAGGCCGGAAAGGGCTGCGGGCGGGGCGCATTTGCTCTTTCCGATTTCTGCTGGTGCGGGTAGCGTCCCGGCCAGCAAAGACTCGGAGGAATTCGGCCATGAGCATCGAAGCAAAACTGAACGAACTGGGCGTGACCCTGCCCGACGCGCCGGCACCGGCAGCGAACTATGTCCCCTACGTCGTCGCAGGCGACATGGTCTACATCTCGGGCCAGATCTCGGCGGATGAAAACGGCCTGATCACCGGCACCCTGGGCGAAGACATGGACGTTGATGCGGGCCAGGCTGCGGCCAAGCGCTGCGCCATCGCACTGCTGGCGCAGCTGAAAGCCGCTTGCGGCGGCGACCTGGACCGTCTGGTCCGCGTGGTCAAACTGGGCGCGTTCGTCAACTCTACCGCTGATTTCACCCAGCAGCCGCATGTGGTGAACGGCGCCTCCGACTTCCTGGTCGAAGCCCTGGGCGACATCGGCCGCCACGCGCGTTCCGCCGTCAGCTCGCCTTCGCTGCCGCTGGGCGTCGCGGTGGAGATCGACGGGGTCTTCCAAATCAAATGAGACCTGCCCTGCCTGCCGCCTTCCTGAGCGTGCCGCTGGCGCATCGTGCGCTGCATGATGTGAATGACGGGCGCCCTGAGAACAGCCGTGCGGCCGTCCGTGCGGCTCTGGCGGCGGGGTACGGGATTGAAATCGACTTGCAGCTTTCCAGCGACGGCTGCGCGATGGTCTTTCACGACGACTGCCTGGACCGGCTGGCCGAAGCCTCCGGTCCGGTCAAGGCTCTGAGCAGTGCTGAGCTGCACGCCACCCCCTTGAAAGGCGGCGGCGGCGCGGGCATCCCAGAGCTTCCGGAAGTTCTGGAGATGGTGGCAGGCCAGGTGCCGCTGCTGATCGAGCTGAAGGACCAGCATGGCGAAATGGGTGTCACCGACGGCCGGCTGGAGCGTGCCACGGCGGAGGCCTTGAAGGGCTACCGCGGCCCGGTGGCGCTGATGTCCTTCAACCCCAATTCCGTTGCCGAGCTGGCGCGTCTGGCGCCGGATATCCCGCGCGGCATCGTGACCAGCGCCTATGATCCGGCGGAATGGCCGGAACTGCCGGAAGCTGTCTGTGACCACCTGCGCGCGATTCCGGATTATGACCGCGCGGATTGCAGTTTCATCAGCCACGAGGCTTATGATCTCAGCCGCCCGCTGGTGCAGCAGATGCGCGAGGACGGCGTGACGGTTTTGTGCTGGACGGTCACCTCGGCAGAACAGGAGGCCGCCGCCCGCATCTTTGCTGATAATGTGACTTTTGAACAATACCTTGCCGCGTTTGCGCCTTGATCCTTCAGGTACAAACCCCACATCTTTGAAGCGGTGCGGAGGAATGGCATGGATCAGGCGCAAATCGAAATCCGGGTGCTGGGATCGCTGTCGCAGATCGCGGCTGCGGACTGGGATGCCTGTGCCTGTCCCGAAGCATCGGATGGCGGCCGCCCGAACGATCCCTTTACGACCCATCGGTTCCTGAGTGCGCTGGAAGAGAGCGGCTCAGTCGGTCCCGGCACCGGCTGGCAGCCGCAGTATCTGACCGCCTACCTGGACGACAGCCTGATCGCCTGCGCGCCGCTTTATGCCAAGGGCCACAGCCAGGGCGAGTATATCTTTGATCACAACTGGGCCCATGCCTTTGAGCGGGCAGGGGGGCATTATTACCCCAAGCTGCAGATGGCGGTGCCCTTCACGCCGGTGACCGGCCGGCGGTTTCTGGTGAAACCCGGCTATGACGGTATTGGCCATTCGGCGCTGGTGCAGGGCGCGGTTCAGCTGGCGGCAGACAACAGCCTTTCTTCGCTGCATGTGACCTTCTGCACCCGGGATGAGGCGCGGATGGGGGAGGAAATGGGGCTGATGGCCCGCGCCACCCAGCAGTTTCACTGGCTGAACCAGGGCTATGAAGATTTTGAAGGCTTCATGCGGGCGCTGTCCTCGCGCAAACGCAAGAACATCCGCAAAGAGCGGATGCAGGCGCAGTGCTTCGGCGGTGAGATCAAGGTCTATCAGGGCAGCAGCCTGCGGCTGGAGCACTGGGACGCGTTCTGGGAGTTCTACCAGGACACTGGCGCGCGCAAATGGGGCTCGCCCTATCTCACCCGCGAGTTCTTTCAAATTGCCCATGAAACCATGGCCGGCGACATGGCGCTGATTCTCGCCTGGCGCAATGGCCGTTATGTGGCCGGCGCACTGAATTTCCTTGGCCGCGAAACGCTTTACGGCCGCTACTGGGGCTGCGCCGAACACCATCCCTGCCTGCATTTCGAGCTGTGCTATTATCAGGCCATCGAATTGGCCATTGCCATGAAGCTTGACCGGATCGAAGCCGGCGCGCAGGGTGAGCACAAGCTGGCGCGCGGCTATCTGCCAAGCCAGACCCATAGTTTGCACTGGATCGGAGATCCGGGGTTCGCCAAGGCTGTCGGCCGCTACCTTGAGGCAGAACGGGCGGCGGTGGAGGAAGAGATCGAAATCCTCACTGATTACGGTCCATTCCGCAAAGCGCATGTGGAGGAGCAAGAATGACGGAAAAACTGTCCGACGCGACTCGCGGCCCCTTGCTGGAGCCGCTGTTTGCCACCGGCTGGGAAATGGTCGAAGGCCGCGATGCGATCACCAAGACCTTCAAATTCTCCAATTTCGCCGATGCGTTCGGTTGGATGACCCGGGCTGCAATCTGGGCTGAGAAATGGAACCACCACCCGGAGTGGAGCAATGTCTACAACCGGGTGACGGTGGTGCTGACCACCCATGACGTGGATGGCATCAGCGCCCAGGACGCCAAGCTGGCGCGCAAGATGGACGGGCTGTTCGGCGAACCGCAAGGCTGAGCAAACTCTCTGCTTCTAGTGTGGCACCTAGTTGCACCTAGCCTGCAGCAAGTTGAAAAGCTGTGTCAAAAACCTGATTTCCCTTGTCCGAATTCGAGATCAGGCAAGGGTCGTCCCACTCGATCTGATAGGTGAACTGACACCCGGCAAAATCAACAGTGGAGCAAATAGCAAAAACGGTGATCTTCGGTTTCCCGTAGTTGGCTTCGACAACTTCTCTGACACATGGCAAATCCGATGTTTCAAATTCAAGCGAGAGGTTTCCGTTGGAAAGCCTGAGTATACTGAAGGGCATGGCGGCAACCTTGGCCTGATCAGGCTGGTATGCAGCCAGGCAGCGTGTATGGAGGTCCGAAATAGGTCAAGTTTCCTGCCGCAATGTTTCGCGCGCGAAACATTCGGACAAGACTGCTGACGTTATTTTTTACAAATTATTAAGGGGTTGCAGCCGCGGCCGCCTGAAAAAGGCAGCCGCGGGCAGGTGCATCTCAGCCCATCGCTTCAAGCAGGCCTTCGCCGGCGGACAGTTCGCACTGGCCGGGGTTTTCCTCTTTCTGAAGGACTTTCACGGCCCCGTCGTCGACCAGCATTGCATAGCGCAGCGACCGGGCGATCAGGCCCACCTCGGGAGCGTCAAAACGCATGCCGATGGCATCGGTAAAGCCGCAATCAGCGTCCGACAGCATGGTGATGCCGGCCTCGGTCGCGCCGGTGTTGTCCCCCCAGATCGACATCACGAAAGGGTCGTTGCCGGCCAGGCAGATGATCTCATCGACGCCTTTGGCAGCAAACTGGTCCTTGGTGCGGATGAAACTGGGCACATGAGCCGAGTGGCAGGTTTTGGTGAAAGCGCCGGGAACTGCAAAAATCACCACCTTCCGCCCTTTCAGCTTGTCCGACAGCTGCACCTGTTCGGGGCCGTTGTCTCCAATCAGTGTCAGTGTCGCGTCCGGCAGTTGGTCTCCAACAGAAATCATCGCACGTTCCTCTTTCTCATGATTGCGTTTTGGGGCCCTGATTATATAGGGTCCGTTCGAAGCGTGACTGGAACTATTGCGGGAGGCAAGCGTAGATGTCCCACATCGTTGTGATTGGAGCAGGCCAGGCGGGGTCCTCGCTGGTGGCAAAACTGCGCAAGGACGGGTTTGACGGGGAGATTACCCTGATCGGCGCAGAGGAGGCGCTGCCCTATCAGCGGCCGCCGCTGTCCAAAGCCTATCTGCTGGGCGAGATGGAGCTGGAGCGTCTGTTCCTGCGGCCTGCGAGCTTCTATGAGGACAACAGCATCACCGTGAAGCTGGGCCAGCGGGTCACTGCAATTGATCCGGCGGCCAAGACCGTTTCGCTGGGCGAAGAGGTGATCTCCTATGACCAGCTGGCGCTGACCACCGGGTCCGACCCGCGCCGCCTGCCGGCCGCGATCGGGGGCGATCTGGAGGGTGTCTATGTGGTGCGCGGCCTGACCGACGTCGACGCAATGGCGCCGAATGTCACCGAAGGCAAGCGCGCGCTGATCGTCGGCGGCGGCTACATCGGGCTGGAGGCCGCAGCGGTCTGTGCCAAGCGCGGCGTGCAGGTCACTCTGGTTGAGATGGCGGATCGCATTTTGCAGCGTGTTGCGGCACCCGAGACCTCGGACTACTTCCGCAGCCTGCACTCCTCGCACGGTGTCAGCATCCGCGAAGGTGTCGGGCTGGAGCGGCTGGAAGGCGAAGACGGCAAGGTCACCCGGGCGGTGCTGAGCGGCGGCGAAACGCTCGACGTGGACTTCGTCGTGGTTGGCGTTGGCATCACCCCGTCTTCGCAGCTGGCCGAAATGGCGGGTCTGGAGCTGGACAACGGCATCAAGGTGGACGCCAAGGGGCGCACTTCGGACGCGTCGGTCTGGTCGGCGGGCGACTGCGCCTCCTTCCCGTTCAAGGGCAGCCGGATCCGTCTGGAAAGCGTGCCGAATGCCATTGATCAGGCTGAAGTTGTTGCTCAGAACATGCTGGGCGCGGACAAGGATTATGTGGCGCAGCCCTGGTTCTGGTCCGATCAGTATGACGTCAAGCTGCAGATCGCGGGCCTGAACACCGGTTATGACAATGTGGTCACCCGCCAGGGCGAGGGGCAGCAGGTGTCGTTCTGGTATTATGCTGGCGATCAGCTGGTGGCGGTCGACGCGATGAACGACCCGCGCGCCTATATGGTGGCCAAGCGGCTGATCGATATGGGCAAGACCGCCGACAAGGGCGTGGTTGCCGACTCTGCCGCCGATCTGAAGCCGCTTCTGAAAGCGTGAGGATCATCGCAGGAGATTTCCGCGGCCGGGCTCTGGCCGCGGTGGGCAAGGGGGATGCAAGCGCCCATCTGCGTCCCACCACCGACCGGGTGCGTGAAAGCCTGTTCAATGTTCTGATGCACACCGGCGCCATCCCCGGAGCCAGGGTGCTGGACCTGTTTGCAGGCACCGGTGCTTTGGGGCTGGAGGCTCTGTCGCGCGGTGCGGCAGAGGTGCTGTTTGTCGACGACGGCCGTGTTTCCGGCGGGCTGATCAGGAAAAATATCGGGATTTGCCGGGCAGAGGACCGCTGCACTCTTGCACGCCGCGACGCGCTGAAACTGGGGCAGAACCCGGATGCGCCGTTTGACCTGATTTTCCTTGATCCCCCCTATGGCAAGGGGCTTGGCGAAAAGGCGCTCGCGGCGGCCGTCAAGGGCGGCTGGGTGGCAGAGGACGCTTTGCTGGTCTGGGAAGAAAGCGCGCCGATGGCCGCGCCCGAAGGGTTTGAGCTGCAGGACAGCCGCAAGTATGGTGATACCCATATCTCCCTGATGTGGCGGGATGTTTCAGGCTGAAACAGGCCGGGCAGGGGATTGCTCAGCGCTGGTTTGCCGCGGCAGGCAGGCTACTCTACTACGTAACAGGATTTGAGCCTGCGCATCGCGCGGGCAAAGCCAATAGTGCGATGAGGTGAGTTTGCATGCCCAAGACATTCCCCACCCCGAAACTGGTGATCTTTGATTGCGACGGTGTGCTGGTGGACAGCGAGCCTGCTTCAAACCAGGCGCTGATCGATAATCTGGCACGCCACGGGCTGGAACTGACCCTGGAACAGTCGATGACCCGTTTCGTCGGCGGCACCATGGCAGGTGTGATGGAGAAGGCCCGCAGCCTGGGGGCGGATCTGCCGGAGGATTGGATCGCCGAGGTCTATGCCGAAACCTATGCCCGGCTGAAGCAAGGCGTGCCGCTGACACCGGGCATTCCTGCGCTTCTGGCCCGGCTCGATGCCAAGGGGATCCCGGTCTGCGTTGCTTCCAACGGCAGCGAGGACAAGATGCGCATCACCCTGGGCCAGAACGGGTTGTGGGAGCGGTTCCACCCTCAGGCAATGTTCTCGGCCCATTCCTTGGGCGTGGCGAAGCCCGAGCCGGGTCTGTTTCTGGCCGCCGCTAGCCATTTCGGCGTGCAGGCGCGTGACTGTTTGGTCATCGAAGACAGCGGCAGCGGCGTGACTGCGGCGGTGCGGGCCGGCATGCGCTGCCTGGGCTTCGCGCCGCAAGGGCAGGGGCAAAGGCTGGCGGCGCTGGGGGCGGAAGTGTTCAGCGATATGGCAGAGGTGCCCGCGCTTTTGTCGATCTGAGGCGGCTGTGCTACTGTTCCAGGCATGGAGCAGACATTGCGCACCCCGTTCCTGCAGCCCGCACAGGACACTGAAGCCCGGACCCGGCCCAAGCCGAAACCGGTGCGGGCGCCGCTGTTCATTCAGGATGCGGTGACCCCATGGGCGGATGGCACCATGCTGCTGGCCCTGTGGCGGCTGCAGGAGGCAGAGGAGCGGGACAGCTAGAAGCCCAGGCTCTCTGCTGCTTCTTTCTGGTCAGAAATATCCCGGGGGTGCGGGGGCCGGCCCCCGCTTCCGTCCTGCCTGCTTATCCGTAGGTCGGATGGAACTTGCCCGCCGGCGACAGGGTGAAAATCTCGGCCCCGTCTGCGGTTACCCCGATCGAATGCTCGAACTGCGCCGACAGCGACTTGTCGCGGGTGACGGCGGTCCATTCGTCAGCCAGGATCTTGGTCTCCGGGCGGCCCAGGTTGATCATCGGCTCAATGGTAAAGAACATGCCCTCTTCCAGCACCGGGCCGGTGCCGGGACGGCCGTAGTGCAGCACGTTGGGCGGCGCGTGGAACACGGTGCCCAGCCCATGGCCGCAGAAATCCCGCACAACGCTCATCCGCTGGCTCTCGGCATAAGACTGGATCGCGTGGCCGATGTCGCCGAAAGTGTTGCCGGGCTTCACCGCCTCGATCCCCTTCATCAGCGAATCGTGGGTGACCTGAATGAGGCGCTCCGCCTTGCGCGGCAGCTTGCCCGCCACGAACATACGGCTGGTATCGCCGAACCAGCCGTCGACAATCACGGTGACGTCGATGTTGAGGATATCGCCGTCCTTCAGCTTCTTGTCGCCGGGGATGCCGTGGCAGACCACATGGTTCACCGAAATGCAGCTGGCGTGCTGATAGCCCTTGTAGCCGATGGTCGCAGACTTGGCGCCCGAGTCCTCGACCATCTGCGTGATGATACGGTCGATTTCGCCGGTGCTCTGGCCCGGAAACACATGCGCGGCAATGTCGTCCAGAATGCGCGCGGCAAGCGCACCCGCCTTGTGCATGCCGGCGTAATCGCCGGCTTCATGAATGCGGATGCCGTCCTTGGTTGTGCGGCCGTCTTTCGATCTCATCAGGCGAAGCTCCATCGCGTGTTGTCCCGTAGCTATTTAAGGGGTCTTGGCCGAAAGGGCCAGAGTAAGGGGGCATCTTCTGAGACGGGCACGTATCCTCAAATCCAAGCCGGGATGAAAAGTGTTCGGAAGCGCTGCGAATCGAAAGACATCTAAAGGTTGATGGCGCGTAGCGATTGCCACCAAGGTATTACTTATTGGCAATTCCTGAAACGGCCGCATGGTGCAAAAGGGGTAATTACAGAAAAAATATTTGAAGAGCAGTTTTGCTTGGCCAAACTCTGCCCGGGCGCTGCCGCGCCTGGTTATTTGTCAGTTTTTGGGGTGGTGCATATGGCTGATTCAGTAAAGTGGATATTGAGCTCCGGCGACGTGACGGTGGAGATTACCGCAGTTTTGAATGGATCGGGCGACGTCGAATTTGAATACAAACTCGTCAGCGGTATTGCGGACCTCAATGGGTTCTATGTCGATATCGGCAATGACGGGGGCGGGATTTCTAAGCTCGGTCGGGGCAACAACATGAAAGGCCGGGACAGTGATGGCGACGCGCTGGACGGGTTCGATGTCGCAGAGAAGATCGGAACTGCCGGCGGCAACGACGATGACACCACCGAAGGCACACTGACCTATTCCTTGGCTGAGCTGGGCATTTCCTCTCTGGAAGAATTGGCAGATGCGGAAATCGGTATCCGTGCAACCAGCGTCGGGGAGTACCGCGAAGACAGCCTGAAACTTGCCGGAACCGGAGAGTTTTGCCCTGATGAAGACCCTGATGGTGATGACTTTCCGGAATGGGGGCAGGACATCTCCAATATTACTTTTGTTTTCAATCAGTCTGAAGGCGATACCAGCGGCGACGGCTTTTACACCGTCAAAGTGAATGTTCCGGGTGAATTGGGTGATGATCCTGATGAGTATATCGAGGATCTTCTGGAAGACCTGATTGCCTTTGACCCGAACCTGGAGCCAGATGCGGATCTTGAAGGCATTGTTTTAAAGGGCGGTATGGAGACCACGGAGTTTTTTGCTTACGGCAGCCACAATATGAACGGAGAAGATCCTGACCCGCTGCCTGTTGGCATTGGATTTTCGCTCCCTGGTGATCACGGCAATGTGGTGCCGGTCAATGAGATTGACGTTGACCTTGACCTAAGCATCTCCGGGGATGATTTCCTGTTCAGTTAAGGTCCTGATCCCAAGCTGGAGACTGCTCCTGCAGGGGGTTTTGTCAGCCCGTGCCCGGTTCATTGCTGCCGCGTAAGGCCTGATCGCACAGAATGGCGCCGTGCAGGGTCACGCCTTCAGGCGAGATGCTGGTCGTATAGACCAGCCGCTCCACCCCGGCGGCGCGGGCGCTGGCAAAAGCATCGGCATAGGCCGGGTCGATGTCGGCGGCCAGCTGGAACCGGGTACAGTCAGTGCGCTGCACCAGATAGAGCATCATTGCCCGGTGGCCCTGCGCCACCATGTTTGCAAGCTCGCCCAGATGCTTGGTGCCGCGGGCGGTAACGCTGTCCGGAAACTCGGCCAGGCCGGGTTCGCGCGACAGGGTCACGCTTTTCACCTCGACATAGCAGTCGGGCAGGCCGTCCTGCTGCAGCAGGAAGTCGATGCGGCTTTTCTCGCCGTATTTCACTTCCGGGCGCACGGTCTTATAGGCGGCGAGCTCGGGGATTTCGCCTGCTTCCAATGCGGCCCGCAGGGCGCGGTTCGGAACGGAGGTGTCGACGCCGGTGAAATGGCCGTCCTCATGCTCCACCAGCCGCCAGCCGTATTTCAGCTTTTTCTTGGGGTCGTCGTTGGGCTCCAGCCAGACTTTCATGCCGGGCTCGGCCAGCCCCATCATGCTGCCGGGGTTGGCGCAATGAGCGGTGATCTCCTGCCCGTCCTGCAGCCGGCAATCGGCGAGGAAACGTTTGTAGCGGCGGATCAGGGTGGCGGGGATCAGGGGCTGGGCAAAATTCATGGGCAGATGACTATCCCAGCCCCGGCGCGGGGCAAAGCCTTAGTTGCGCCCGGCCATGACGCCGCCGTCCACGTCCCAGATGGCGCCGGTGACCCAGGCGGCCTGATCAGACAGCAGATGCAGCACGGTGGCGGCAACATCCGCCGGGCGGCCGACGCGGCCCACGGGATGGAAGGCATCAAAGCCGCTGGTCAGGGCGTCCTCGATCTGCTCCGGGTCAATGAAGGCGCCATAGATCGGGGTGACCACCACAGCAGGCGCAACCGCATTCACCCGGATGCTATGGTCCGCCAGTTCCATCGCCAGGTGCTGGGTGAGGGCGTGCAGGCCTGCCTTGGCCATGGAATAGGCAGAGCTCGGCGTCGCCTTGATCGCCTGTTTTGCCCACATGGAGCCGATGTTGACGATGGCGCCGCCGCCGTTGCGGGCCATATTGGCAGCCACTGCCTGCGTCAGGAAGAAGGTGGCGCGGTTCAGGCTCATGTAGCGGTCGTAATCCTCAGGCCCATGCTCCAGGAACGGTTTGGGGGCAAAGACGCCGGCGGCGTTGACCAGCTTGCTGATGCGGCTGCTGCCGTCCTTCAGTTCAGCGGCCAGGGTTTCAACGGCTGCAGTGTCCGTGAGGTCGATCCGGCGCACCCCGGCAAGGGCGCCGAGCTCTGCTCTTGCGGTCTCAAGCTTGGCGGCGGACGAGCCAAGCAGGGTGACATGTTGTCCCGCCTTCACCAGCTGGCGGGCGGTTTCCAGCCCCATGCCAGACGATCCCCCGATGATCAGTGCGGTGTCTGTGGTCATTGCGATTCTCCTATCTATCGATAGGTAGATAGATGTGGATTGTGCGGCGCTCCGTCAAGACCTATCTGTAGGTAGGTAGATGGGCGGAGAGATGAGAATGGCAAAACCGGACACCGCGGAACGCATTCTGGATATCGCGGAACGGGCGGCCCGCACCGGTGGCTACAACGCTTTCAGTTTTCGCGAGATTGCAGCGGAAATCGGCATCAAATCGGCGTCTGTCCATTACCATTTTCCTACCAAGGAGGCCTTGGGGGAGGCCTTGGCAGAACGGTATTCAGATAATTTTTTCAAAGCGTTGGGAGACCCGCAAGCGTCACCTCCGGCAGAGCTTCTGGCGCGCTACGTTGCGGCTTACGGTGCTGCGCTGAAACAGGACGGGCTGATGTGCTTGTGCGGTGTGTTCGGCGCCGAAATTGCCGATCTGCCGCCGCCCGTAGCCGGAGCGACGCGGGCGTTTTTTGCCCG
The DNA here is from genome assembly GCF_000813725.1 of Leisingera sp. ANG-Vp. Taxonomy (GTDB): domain Bacteria; phylum Pseudomonadota; class Alphaproteobacteria; order Rhodobacterales; family Rhodobacteraceae; genus Leisingera. The sequence continues at coordinate 26,057 of NZ_JWLD01000077.1, read as the reverse complement.
CAATCTGGACTGGCTGGGGCAGGTCTACCGGCGCAAGGGGTTGCAGGATGCGGCGGCAGATCAGGCGGCGGCGCATATGATGGCCGCGCTGGAGGGCGCGATGATTCTTGCGCGCGCGATGGAGGATACCGCTTTGTTCGACGCTGCGGTTGCCGGGCTTTCCTAGTCGCTTTGGCCCTTGTGCCGCTGCGCCGGCGGGGTATCTTCACGCACAGCCTATGGAGATGCCGCATGTCCACCCAGTCCAACCCAACTGCCGCGATGCTGGTCATCGGCGATGAGATCCTGTCGGGGCGCACCCGTGATGCGAACATGCACTACCTGGCCGGGGAACTGGCCAAGCACGGTATCGACCTGAAGGAAGTGCGCATCGTCAGCGATGACGAAGCGGCGATTGTGACGGCAGTGCAGGCATTGTCCGGCGCCTATGACCATGTGTTCACCAGCGGCGGCATCGGGCCGACCCACGACGATATCACCGCCGATTGCATCGCCAAGGCCTTTGCGGCGCATCTGGGCGTGCGGGATGATGCGCGGGCGATCCTGCAGGCGCATTACGACACCCAGGGCATTGAATTGAACGAAGCGCGGCTGCGGATGGCACGCATCCCGGACGGGGCGGCGCTGATCGACAATCCGGTCTCGGCGGCGCCGGGCTTCACCATCGGCAATGTGCATGTGATGGCCGGGGTTCCGATGATCTTCCAGGCAATGGTGGCCAGCGTGATGCCGACCCTGACCGGCGGCCAGCCGATGCTGTCGCAGACCTTGCGGGTGTTCCGCGGCGAGGGCGAGATTGCCGGGCCGCTGCGCAGCCTGGCCGAGGCCTATGCCGACCTGTCGGTGGGCTGTTACCCGTTTCAGAAAGACGGTGCCTTTGGCGCCAATATCGTGATCCGCGGCACCGACGGCGCCCGTGTTGATGCCGCGATGACCGAACTGGCAAAGGAGCTGGAGCAGTGACCACCGATCCCCGTTACTATGCCGTGACCGAAGCGACATGGCCTTCTGCTGCTGCCCGGGAGCTAGGGCCCGTGACTTTGCGTGAAGGGCAGGGCGGCGGCAGCCGGGTATCTGCGGCCACGGTGAATGGCGTGGCCTCGGACGCAGAGATTGCTGCTGCAGAAGAGGCGATGCAGGCGATGGGCCAGGACTGCCTGTTCATGATCCGCGACGGCGAGACGGCACTGGATGCGCAGCTGGAAGCGCGCGGCTATGCGGTGAAAGATCCGGTCAACCTCTGGACCTGCCCGGCCAAGCGGCTGACGAATATCCCGGTGCCCCGTGTCACCGCCTTTTGCATCTGGGAGCCTCTGGCCATTCAGCGGGAGATCTGGGTCCAGGGCGGCATCGGGCCGGAGCGGCTTGCGGTGATGGGCCGGGTGCAGGGGGCAAAGACCGGCCTCCTGGGCCGCCACAAGGACAAACCCGCCGGTGCGGGCTTTGTTGCCATCCATGATGGCGTTGCGATGATGCATGCACTGGAAATCCTGCCGCATCAGCGCCGCTGCGGCATGGGCGCATGGATGATGCGGCAGGCCGCCTTCTGGGCGGTGGAGAACGGTGCCAGTGAGCTGGCGGTGCTGTGCACGAAACGTAACGAAGGCGCCAACGGGCTTTATGCTTCCCTCGGAATGGACTGCGTTGGAGAGTATCACTACCGGATTTTACAGACAGGCGATTGAAGACGATGAGTGACCAGACTTTGCCCACAGCGCTCGACCTGCCGATGGCGGATCCGCTGCCGCCGGAGACGCAGCGCTATTTCGACATCTGCACCGAAAAGCTGGGTTTTGTGCCCAATGTGCTGAAAGCAAACGCTTTTGACATCGATAAGCTGAATGCATTCACGGCGATGTACAATGATCTGATGCTGGCGGACAGCGGCCTCAGCAAGCTGGAGCGGGAGATGATCGCGGTGGTGGTTTCTGCCATTAACCGCTGCTTTTATTGCCTGGTCGCCCATGGCGCCGCGGTGCGGCAGCTGTCAGGTGATCCGCAGCTCGGTGAGATGCTGGTGATGAACTACCGTGTCGCGCCGCTGGAGGCGCGGCAAAGGGCGATGCTGGATTTTGCGGCAAAGATGACCACGGCGAGCGCGGAGATCGGGGAAGCCGACCGGCAGGCCCTGCGCGATGCAGGGTTCACTGACCGCGATATCTGGGACATTGCCAATGTCGCCGGCTTTTTCAACATGTCCAACCGGGTGGCCAGCGCGACTGCCATGGCGCCCAATCCGGAATATCACAGCCAGTGCCGCTAAGCCGTTTTTTCGCCATTGCCGCCGCGGCTTTGCTGCCGGGCTGGCTTGCCGCTGCCGGGATTACTCTGCCAGCCGGAGCCGTCGCGGTGTCCGAACGCGCCACCGCGCTTGGGGTTTACCAGCTGCCGACCGGGTCGGAGGCCGAAGACAAGGTTCCCTCGCAGCGTTTTGAGGGGCAGATCTCGCGCCGGACCTGGCGGGTCGAGGGGGAGGCTGCGGTACTGCAGATCCTGGCGCCTTTGCGGGAACAATTGCTGGCCGACGGCTATGAGGTGCTGCTGGACTGCGCGGCGCGCGACTGCGGCGGCTTCGGCTTCCGTTTCGGGATCGAGGTGGTGCCGTCGCCGGATATGATGGTGGACATCTCCAGCTACCACTTCCTGTCGGCAGCCAAAGGCGGGCAGGCGGTGTCGCTGCTGGTGTCGCGGGGCGGCGGCGCGGCGTATCTGCAGATGATCCATGTGCGGCCGCCGGAGGCCGGGCCGATGGTGGTGAAACCCTCGGAGCAGGCGCTGGTAAAAGCGCTGCCGCTGGAGCTGGCCAAGGTGCTGGAAGTTCAGGGCCACGTGGTGCTGCGCGACCTGGTGTTCGGCAGTGGCTCGGCGCGGCTGGATGAGGGTGCCTATGCTAGTCTGCAGGAGCTTGCCGGTTTCCTGAAAGCCAATCCGCGCGACCGGATTGTGCTGGTGGGGCATACCGACACGGTTGGCTCCTTGGAGCAGAACACGGCGATTTCGCAGCGCCGGGCCGAGTCGGTGAAACAGCGGCTGGTGGAAGGCCTTGGAGCGGATGCAGGGCGAATCGACGTGGCCGGCGCGGGTTACCTGGCACCCATAGCCAGCAACCGGACCGCTGAAGGGCGCGAAGTGAACCGGCGCGTGGAAGCAGTGCTGATCTCAAAATGATGCGGCAGTTGGAGCAGAGGGCGATGCGCTCCCGCCTCCGCAGCTGCCCTGGCTGCGCCAGAACCGCTTAGCGGCGTTGGGCCAGGCTCGGCGCCCTGCGCCGAGCCTGGCCCAACGGGAGCGTCGCAGGTTGCCTGCGGCGGCGACGGGCGGGAGATCTTCGGCAGCTGCAAAGACAGCATCTGATGTTCAGCGGCGGCGCAGCGCCCGGGGGCTGTGCTGATACCGTGATTTGAATAGGCGGGAAAAACTGGCCGGGGAGGCAAAGCCGGCTGCCAGCCCCACTTCCGTTACCGGCATTTCGGTGTTGCGCAGAAGGTCGCGGGCATAAGACAGGCGCAGTTGCAGGTAATAGGCTTTGGGCGCCATGCCCAGCCCGCGCTGGCAGCGCAGGCGCAGCGCCTTGAGACTGAGGCGCAGGGAGTCTGCGATCTCCTGCAGCGGACGCGGGTCCTGCAGGCTGGCTGCCATCATCCGGTGCATTTGCTGCAGCACAGGGTCAGCCGTGGTCTCGGCCCGCTGCCCGGCAGCTGGAGGGCGGATCTCGCCATGAGCCATGGCGTCCGAGGTGGCGGCGGCCAGGGCAGCCGAGGCCGTGGAGGCGATCCAGGCCAGCATGGCGTCGCTGGTTGCGATGCCGCCGGCTGCGGTCAGCCGCCGGCGGCCGTGGCAATAGATCCGGTCGCTGACGGCAATATCCGGCCAGGTCTCGCGGAATCCCGGTTCGGCCTCGTAGTGCAGCACCGCCTCATGGCCGTCCAGGAAACCAAGCGCCGCCAGCACCACAGTGCCGGTGTCCACTCCGCCCAGGGTGGCGCCGCTGCGGTCCATCCGGGCAAGCCAGGCCTTGACGCTGGCAGGCACGTTTTGCAGGGGATCGTAGCCGGCGCAGAGCAGAACCAGCTCCGGAGCGCTGCCGGTGCGCCAGCCGGTGCGGTCCGGCGCCACTAAGGCGCCATTTGACGCCCGCACCGGCGCTTGCGTTGCCGTCAGGGTCTCCCATTCGAACAAGGGCTCGCCCGCGCATTTGTTGGCCAGCCGCAGGGTTTCGGTTGCCAGAACGTAAGCCAGCATCTGGAAACCGGGAAACAGGAGGAATTCGACCTTTTGCATAATGAGGACTATTTCGCCAAGTTTTGGGTATTTCCAGATAAATATCTGACTTGCGTAGCGGCATAGGCTGTGCGGGAAAGAGGAGAAGGAAACGCCATGACCGTCATGACACCCACCCCGCTGGAAGGCCGTCCTGCCAATTGCTCAGACGCCGAATGGGAAGCCCGCTGCGAATTGGCCGCGGTTTACAATGCGCTGGTGAAATACCGGCTGACCGACCAGACCAACCAATGGCACGCGATCCGGGTGCCAGGGGAGGATGCCCTGATTACCCATCACTATGGCTGGATGCATGAGGAAGTGACCGCTTCCAACCTGATCAAGGTTGGTTTCGACCGGGTCAATCACAATCCGGAAAACGGCGAGCCGAACCCCTCTGCCACCGAGATCGGCAAACTGTTCTTCGAGGCAGAGCCGGAGAAGAACTGCATTATGCACATCCACACCAAGGCGATCATGGGGGTAAGTGCCCAGAAAGACGGTGTTGGCCCCTACAGCCAGGCCTATCTGATGATCGGCGGCGGCGATGTGCTGGGCTACACTGACTATGAGTTTGAATGCACCGATGACTTCCTGAGCGGTTTGCTGGAGGCCGGCCGCGGCAAGAAAGCAGTGGTCGAGGCCTGGCACGGCGCCTTTGTGTTCGGGGCCACAGCGGGAGAGGCTTTCTTCCGGTCGTTCTATCTGGATCAGGCCTGTGCGGTGCAGCTGGAAGTGCAAAAGGCTGCGGCCTGCCCAGGCGTCGAGATCCGCACCATCCCGGAAAGCGAGCAGAAACGCCATTTGAGCGATATGGCCGCGAGCGATTGGTACGGCTACGAGGGAGAGCTGGAATGGCATGCGATCCGCCGCCGTCTGGACGCCGAGGCGCCGCATTACAAAAGCTAACCGGCCTGCAGACTGGAACGGGCCGCGCGGGCGGCCCGTTTTTGCTTTCTCTGTCCGGGCCGGGACTCAGCCGCCGTGCAGGACCGACAGCGCCATCCGGCGGACATAGGCGGGGAAGTTCTCCTCGTAGCCTTCCCAATCTGCATATTCCGGCATCTCGACCTCTTCGGAAATGCTGAACAGCAGGTTCCAAGGCGCCCCGGGATCATCGCTGGCAAAGGCCTCCTCGAACCGGGCGCTGACGACGGCCTGCAAATCGGTGTAGAACTTGGCATTTTCCTTCAGCGCTTCGACGCTGTTGCCAGCCGAATGACCGTTGATCGCATAGGCCGGATCCCAGCCGGCCAGGGTGTTCAGCACCAGTGCCGAGCCGACAAAATTGGTGTCCTCCTTGAACTCATGCGGCGACAGTTTCCGCGGCACATAGAGATCAGCAGAAAACACCACATTGCTTTCCAGAACCCGGGCCACGGCAGTGGCCACGCCATCGGCAATGGCCGGCTGGCTGAGCTCAACGGTCTGGCCGCCCAGGTCAATGGTCAGGGCCTCGTCAAAGGTGGTGGTAACCTCGGGGGACGGCATCAGCGGCGACAGCTTGAGCACGTCCAGCCCGTTCTCCTGCATGATAATCTCGGCATCAGGGAAGACTTCGGTGCCGCCGATATGGTCGAAATGCTCATGGCTCAGCACCACATGGGTCACCGGCTTGCCGGTGACCTTGGCCAGCTCCTCTTTGAACATCTCGGCGCGGGGGGAAAAGGCCGGGTCAATGATCAGCACGCCGGTCTCCCCAACTACGGCCATGCTGGAATAGCCCATTGCAAAGAAGTGGTAGACGCCATCGGCGGCCTCGGTCAGCGGCCCGGTCTGGGCCTGTGCGGCGGAGCCTGCGGCCATCAGGGCAGCCGCGGCAAGTGTGGATCTCAGGGGCATGGTCCTCTCCAAAACTAACATTGGTAGTTTTGACTAACACCGTTAGTTAAGGAGTCAAATGAAAGCCGCACGGCGGCTGATCACGGAAGAGTGAGCATGGCAGGCAAGGCAAAGCGGATCGCCGAAGAATTTGCTGGATTTTCAACGCCTGAGGCGATTCTGATCGCGGCGGAAAAACTCTGCGGCGAAGAGGGGCCATCGGGGCTGAAACTGCGCGGGATCGCCCGGCGCGTCGGGATAGAGCCTGCGTCGGCCTACAATCACTACAAGGGATTGCCGGGGATCCTGGCGGCCTTGATTCGCAATGCGCTGATTGCTGAGATGGCATTGCTGGATCTGCCGGAGGACCTGCAGGGCAATGCAGCAGTGGACGAACTGTGCCTGCGCAGCACCCGGTTTTTTGCCGAACGGCCGGGGATTGTGCGGCTGTCGCTGAATGATTTTGCAGAAGTGCATTATCAGACACCCAACGCCTTTGATGAAAACCAGGCCTTGATCGTGCAGATGCTGGATCTGGAGGCGGCGTTTCACCGCCGCCACCTTGGGCTGGGGCATCTCAGCCGGAAACGGCTGGGCGAGATTGCAACCTCGCGGCGGTCGATGATCCTGGCGCTGCTCAGCCTGACCTGGCTGAACCAAAGGGAAGCGGATGAAGCACGGGTGCAGGAGATTGCCGGGCTGGCTGCGGCCTTTATGAAAGGGCTGCCTGCGCAGATGAAGTAGCAGCGCAGGCGCGGGCTGCAAAAAAAGCCCCCGCGTTTGGCGCGGGGGCAGGTCTTCGAGGGAGGTCTTGGTCCGGTTTTCCGTTGAACCGGTTCAGGTTTTCCATTCCGAAGGATCGCGGTCGGCAAAGGCCGCCACAAGAAAGTCGATGAAGGCGCGCACCTTGGGCTGGGTGAACTTGCCCGGCGGGTAGACCGCGTAGATGCCCTGGGTTTCCATCGGCAGGCTGGGCATCACGTCCTCGACCAGCCCTTCCTCCAGCGCTTCCGAGTAGAGGTAGCTGGGCAGATAGGCGATGCCGAGGCCGGAGATGGCTGCGTTCAGCAGCGACTGCCCGTCATTCACCGACAGCCAGCCGGAGGTGCGCACTTGGCGTTTCTCGCCTGAAGGTGCTGTAATCTTCCACACATTGCCGCTGGATTGGCTGGAGTAATGCAAGAGCTTGTGGGTGTTCAGCTCGTCGATCTTCTGGGGGCGGCCGTATTTCTCTAGATAGGCAGGAGAGGCGATCATCCGCTTGGTGGTTTCGGTCAGCTTGCGGGCCCGCAGGGAGCTGTCCTCCAGCTCGCCGATCCGCACGGCCATGTCGAAACCTTCGGAAATCAGCTCCACATAGCGGTTGTTCAGCACCATGTTGACGGTGATATCCGGGAAGTCGCGCAGGAAGTCCGACAGCACGGGCGACAGGTGGTTGACGCCGAAATCGGTGGCGACGGAAATCCGCAAGAGGCCAGAGGGCGCGGATTGCATCGAGGTGACCAGCGCATCCGCTTCGCCTGCGTCGTTCAGTACCCGGCGGGCGCGGTCGTAATAGGCGAGGCCGATTTCGGTGGGGGAAACCCGGCGGGTGGTCCGGTTCAACAGGCGCGCGCCAAGGCGGGCCTCCAGGCTGGAGACATGTTTGGAAACCGCCGATTTAGAGATTCCCATTTTCCGTGCCGCATCGGTGAAACCGCCCTGGTCCACCACATTGGCAAAGGCCTCCATTTCCGTAAGCCGATCCATATTCACCCATCCTCGTAAAGCCGTGTTGCCTTAAGTGTTGCCGGTGAAATCGGGCAAGAACGGGGCAGGGGTGGGATAATTGCGAGGTTTCGCCGGGATCGTTTGCGCTGAGGAAACGGCGGCCGGCATAGACGGGATTGGGGTGACCCTGGGTTGACAGGTCCTTAAAACGCAAGCGTGATCGCGAGAATCCGCTAAGGCAGGGTTGCTGAGCTGAACAGACTGGATTGCGCAATAAGTGTGGCAGCCTGCTCGCGATCGGCACCAAAGGCCGAAGCCGAACGTGTTTGCCGGGGCCGCGGGCAACGCGGCATCTCCCGGGGATTGCTTCGTTACTGTGCATCTGTGGCCAGCTGCGGGCGGCCGGGCCGCCATGCGTTGCTACTGGTGACGCGGGGGCCTGTGCCTTAGGCCATGCCGGTTTCTCCGGATTGATTGCTCTCACCGCGGAGTGATGCTTCGGTCCAGAGCGAAGCATCCGGGCGGCGGCGCAGGTTAGCCAGGAGGCTCCGAGACACAAGAGGACCCTCCATGCTCACCTGCATCATCCGCTACCAGATCGATCCGGCCAAGAAGGCCCAGTTCGAACAATACGCCCGCAACTGGGGCCAGGCGATCCCGCGCTGCGGCGCGGAGCTGATTGGCTACTATGCGCCGCACGAGGGGTCCTCGACCTTGGCCTACGGCATCTACAATGTGGAAAGCCTGGCGGAATATGAAGCCTACCGCGCCAGGCTGGCTGCGGATCCGCTGGGGCGTGAGAATTACGTGTTTGCGCAAAAGGAACGGTTCCTGCTGCGCGAGGACCGGACCTGGCTGAAGCTGGCTTCGGCACCGCATGGGGCAGGATGAGAGGACGCTGGATGATAGCCGTGATTTTCGAAGTTGAGATCGCCGCAGGGCAAAAAGATGCGTATCTGGAGACAGCTGCAGAGCTGCGGTCTGTGCTGGAGGAGGTGGAAGGGTTCATTTCCGTAGAACGGTTTCAGAGCCTCAGCACGCCGGACAAGCTGCTGTCCTTATCCTTTTGGCGCGACGAGGAGGCGGTGCAGCGCTGGCGGCAGCTGGCGGAGCACCGGGCTGCTCAAACACGGGGGCGGGGCGGCATTTTCAGGGACTACCGGTTGCGGGTGGCCGGTGTGCTCCGGGACTATGGCATGGCACAGCGCGCAGAGGCGCCGCAGGACAGCCTTGCCGAACACGGCTGAATGCAGCCGGTGATCCAATTGATCACTGAGGCGCGGAAGGTTGCCAGCCGAAGCCTTTCCGGAGCTGGTAATGACCGTCCCGCTAAATCCCCCGGCCTGCCCGCGGAAGGGGGAGCGGCTCCCGCCCGGCTTGGGAGTATTGAAAATGCTCCCCGCCCGTTGGGCGTGGCACCGCGCGCAGCGCGGTGCCATCCGCCGTGCCTTAGGCACGGCGCCGGGCCCAACTGCGGGCCGGGCCCGTCAGGGCATGGATCCGCAGGCGGGAGTGTCCCGACCGCGGTTTCGGGCGGCTTCAAAGGGTTGCGGCCAGCCGGGTGCCCTGGTTGATGGCGCGTTTGGCGTCAAGCTCTGCGGCCACATCCGCCCCGCCGATCACATGAGCGGTGATACCGTGTGCGGCGAGCTGATCCGCCAGGCTGCGATCAGAAACTTGCCCTGCGCAGAGCACAATAGTGTCCGCCGGAACCAGAGTGGGGTTCTCGCGGGCCGCGCCGAAGCTTACATGCAGGCCCTCTTCATCGATGCGCTCGTAGTTCACGCCGCCGAGGAACGCCGCATTCTTCATCTTGAGCGTGGCCCGGTGAATCCAGCCGGTGGTCTTGCCAAGCCGTTTGCCATGGCGTTCCGCCTTGCGCTGCAGCAGGGTGACCTGCCGTGCGGGTTCAGCAGGCTGCGGCCCTTCGGGCGCTAGCCCAGCGCGGTGCTCCCCGGGGTCGGTCACCCCCCATTCCTTCAGCCAGGCAGGAAGATCGGTGGCGGGGCTGTGCCCCTCTTCCAGCAGGAATTCGGAGACGTCAAAGCCGATGCCGCCGGCACCGATGACTGCGACGTGCCTGCCCACCGGTGCCCGGTGGCGGAGCACGTCGATATAGCTCAGCACGTTTTCACGGTCCTGGCCGGGGATCTCCGGATCGCGAGGCGTTACGCCGGTGGCGATGATCACTTCATCGAAACCTGTCAGGTCTTCCGCCGATGCTTCACGGCCAAGTTCCAATGTGATCCCGGCATCTGCCAGCATCACCCGGTACCAGTCCACCAGCCCCCAGAACTCTTCTTTGCCCGGCACCTGCTTGGCCATGTTGAGCTGGCCGCCGATCTCATCCGCCTTGTCGAACAGGGTGACGCTGTGCCCGCGCTGGGCCGCGGTCAGCGCGGCAGACAAACCAGCAGGGCCGGCGCCCACCACAGCCACCGTTTTGGCCGCTGCAGCGGGCTCGATCACCAGTTCGGTCTCATGGCAGGCGCGCGGGTTCACCAGGCAGGAGGTCAGCTTGCCGCCAAAAGTGTGATCCAGGCAGGCCTGGTTGCAGGCAATGCAGGGGGCGATGCGTTCCGGTTGCCCGGCTGCGGCCTTGGCCACGAAATCCGCGTCCGCCAGCATCGGCCGCGCCATCGAGACCATGTCGGCGCAGCCATCCGCCAGCACCTGCTCTGCCACCTCGGGCGTGTTGATGCGGTTTGAGGTGATCACCGGGATCGAGACCTTGCCCATCAGCTTCTTGGTGACCCAGGCAAAAGCTGCGCGCGGAACGCTTGTGGCGATCGTCGGGATGCGTGCTTCATGCCAGCCGATGCCGGTGTTGAGGATGGTGGCGCCGGCCTTCTCGATCTCTTGTGCCAGTTGCACCACTTCCTCGTGGGTGGAGCCCTCCGGCACCAGGTCGATCATCGACAGGCGGAAAATGATGATGAACTCGCGGCCCACGGCCTCGCGGGTGCGGCGGACGACTTCGATTGCCAGCCGCATCCGGTTCTCATACGGGCCGCCCCAGCGGTCCTCGCGCTTGTTGGTGCGGGTGACCAGGAACTGATTGAGGAAATAGCCCTCGCTCCCCATGATCTCGACCCCGTCATACCCCGCTTCCTGCGCCAGCCGGGCGGCGTTCACGATGTCCGAGATCTGTTTCTCGATCCCAGCTTCATCCAGCTCTTTTGGCGGGAAGGGGGAGATCGGCGATTTCACCGGGCTGGGCCCGACGCATTCCGGCCCGTAGGCATAACGGCCGGCATGCAGGATCTGCATCGCAATCCTGCCGCCCGCGGCATGCACCCGTTCCGTCACCACCCGGTGGTTTTCCACATCCTTCGCCGTGGTCATCATCGAGGCCCCCGGCAAAACCGAACCTTCCAGATTCGGACCAATGCCGCCGGTCACCATCAATGCCACGCCGCCGCGGGCGCGGGCGGCATAGAATTCGGCCACCCGGTTCCAGTCGCCGGTCTCCTCCAGCCCGGTATGCATCGAGCCCATCAGCACCCGGTTCTTCAATGTGGTGAAACCCAGGTCCAGCGGGGCCAGCAGGTTCGGGTACGCAGTCATCTTCAACTCTCCCTGGCAGTTGGGCTCAGGATCATTGCCATGGGCCGCCTTGTCACGGGCAAACGCCGCGTCACCCTCTTGCGTGCCTTGGCGGCAAGCGGTCTAAGGTGCAAGTTAAAGTATACTGAGGAGAGCCGCCATGACCCCGGAACAGATCGCCAGGCTGCCCTACCGCCCGAATGTCGGTGTCATGCTGATCAACGCCGGCGGCGGTGTCTGGGTCGGCCAGCGCAAGGACCGTTTCAAAGACGCCTGGCAGATGCCGCAAGGCGGAATCGATGCGGGCGAAGACCCGCGCACCGCGGCCCTGCGCGAGCTGGAAGAGGAAACCGGTGTGGTGCCGGAACTGGTGGAGATCATCGCCGAGAGCGATGGCTGGCTGCCCTATGATCTGCCCCATGACGTCGTCCCCAAGTTCTGGGGCGGCAAATACCGCGGCCAGGAGCAGAAATGGTATCTGATGCGGTTCCTCGGCACTGATGACCAGATCAATATCGAGACCGACCATCAGGAATTTTCGGCCTGGTGCTGGCAGCCGGTGGACAGCCTGGTCGAGAAAATCGTGCCCTTCAAACGCGAGGTTTATGCCCGGGTGGTGGAAGAGTTCAGGGAGCATTTGTGAGATGCGGTTTTTGTGTGGTTTGCTGACTGCCCCCGTCCGGCTTGCCATAGCTTGGGCTGCACTTTCAGCCAGTCCGGCAGCTGCCCTCAGCTGCCTGCCCTGGGGACCCGCAGACGCCTATCTGCAGGCGGCTCAGTCAGAAAGCGTCTTCAGCATCGTTGCGGGGAGGCTGCGGTTCGATAAAAGCCTGCTGCCAAAATCTCATGCGGAAGACCCGAATGACACACCGCCGCTGACCCGCATCCCGGCGCAGCTCTCGGGCAAGATGCTGGAGGGCAAGTATTTTTCCAAGCGCATCAATGCGCCTGCTGTGCTCGAGGTGGAATGCCTCGGCCCCTGGTGCGGCGGCATGGCCCCGGGCGAAGATCTGCTGTTCTTTGCTGAGCAGCGCGGGAGCGATCTGGTGATCCGGGCAGCCGCCTGCGGCGGTTTTGCCTTTGCCGACACTTCCGGGGTGCGGCGGCAGGTGATTGATTGCCACCGCGGCAAAGCCTGTGAGCCGGCCCTGCCGCGGTGATGCGGGTTACTCTGCCGGAGCCGCGTTTTTTCTGGCTCCCGGCCGGGACTGGCCAAGCCACAGGCTGAACAGAGCCAGCACGGCACCCAGCAATTGCGCGGGGGTCAGGCTTTCGTTCAGCAGCACCCAGCCCAGAATGACCGCTGACAGCGGGCTGAGCACTCCGAGCAGCGAGACTTGGGCCGGATCAATCCGGGCCAGGCCGCGGAACCACAGGATATAGGTCAGCGCGCCGCCGATCAGGCTCATGTAAGCCAGGCCTGCGATATTGGCAGCGGTGAAGACCGGCCATTCCGGCACCATCCAAAACGCCACCGGCACCAGCAGCAGCCCGCCCGCCGTGAGCTGCCAGGCCGTGAAGGTGAGCGGCGGAACCGGCGGCTGCCATTTGCGGGTCAGCACCACGCCTGCGGCCATCGACAGCGCCCCGCCCAGGCCGGCCAGCACACCGATCATGTCCAGTTCGGCAGACGGGGTCAGCACCAGCAGGGCCACGCCTGCGATGCTCAGGAGGGCGGCGGCGACGGCCGCAGCACGGACCTGGGTGTTCAGCAGCAGGGCGGAGAGGAACACCACGATCAGCGGCTGCACTGCGCCAAGCGTGGCGGCAACGCCCCCGGGAAGGCGGTAGGCGGAGACAAACAGCAGCACCCAGAACAGCGAGAAGTTAAGCGCGCCCAGCACCAGCAGCCGCGGAAGCCAGTCCAGAGGCGGCAGCCGGCGCACCAGCACCAGCAGCAAAAGCCCTGCTGGCAGCGCCCGCAGCAGCGCCACTGCCAGCGGCGAATGGCCGGGCAGCAAGGCGGTGGTCACAATATAGCTGCTGCCCCAGATCGCAGGGGCCAGCGCGGTCAGCAAAAGGGTTCGGATCGTCATGCGGGTCTCCTTATCTTGATGTCGAGATAATGAGTTTAATCTTGACGTCAAGATGTTTCCGCCTAAACCGGTGATATGGACCATGTGGATTTTGTCACCCAGCAATGGGAGCGGGAGCGGCCGGACCTGGATGTCACGGCCATGGGGGTAATCGGCCGGGTTGCACGGCTGTATCTGGCCTATCAGCGCGGGATGCATGAGACCTTTGCGGAGTTCGGGTTGAACGCGGCGAAGTTCGATGTGCTGGCCACGCTGCGCCGGTCCGGCGCGCCGTATGTGCTGTCGCCGGGGGATCTGCTGAAAGCGACGATGGTGGCCTCAGGCACGATGACCAACCGGCTGGACCGGCTGGAGGCGGATGGTCTGGTCAAGCGCGAGGTGAACCCGGAGGACAGCCGCAGCTTCCTGGTCGGGCTGACGGAGGAAGGCTTTGCGCTGATTGACCGGGCGGTGACAGCCCATGTGCAAACACAGGCACAGCTGCTGGACGGGCTCAGCAGCGGGGATGTGGCAATGCTCAATTCACTGCTGAGCAAGGCTCAGGCTGCAGCAGACAGCTGAGGCGCTGCGATTGCGGCAGCCCGGCGCGGGGCGGCAAAGCCGCCCCGCGCCGGGCCCAACGGACGGGAAAGCACCGTCAGGTGCTGTTCCGGCGGGCGGGAGCGCCCTGGCGGTCTTAAACTGGCTAGCTTAAACCAGACCGGCCTCTTCCAGAAGCGCGCGCACGTTGGTTTCCGGGCGCGGGCCGATGTGGCGGATCACTTCGCCTGCGCAGATGCAGCCCATCCGGGCGCAGATTTCCATGCTGCGCCCTGTAGCCATGCCGAACAGGAAGCCCGCGGCAAACTGGTCGCCGGCCCCGGTTGCGTCGACCGGCACAATCGCCTCGACCGGCACGTCGATGCGCACGCCTTCGTTCAGCACGGTGACCCCGTCGCTGGAGCGGGTGCAGACCACAAGCGGGCAGATCGCTGCGGTCTTGGCCATCGCAGCTTCCAGGTCGCTGGTCTCAAACAGCGCGCAGATTTCGTCCTGGTTGCCGATCACAAAGTCCAGCTCGTTGCCGATCAGGTTCAGGAAATCGGTACGGTGGCGTTCGACGCAGAACGGATCCGAGATCGAAATTCCGACCCGGCCGCCGCCTTCGCGGCAGGCCCGCGCAGCTTCCAGAAAGGCGGTTTTGCCCTTGTCCTTGTCGAACAGGTAACCCTCCAGGAACATGATCTGGGCGGTGCCTGCTGCCACGGCGGGCACATCCGCCGAGCTCAGCTCCGACGACGTGCCCAGATAGGTGTTCATCGACCGCTCGCCATCGGGCGAGACAAAGATCATCGAGCGCGAGGTCGGCAGATCGTCTTCAGCAACCGGCGGGTTCACAAAGGCGACGCCCTCGTTGTTCATCGCATCGGCGTAGAATTTTCCCAGCGCATCTTCGCGCACCCGGCCGATGAAGGCGGCCTCGAGACCCAGCGCGCCGGCACCCGCGATGGTATTGGCGACCGAGCCGCCCGGGGTCAGCACCCGGTTGCCCATCGCCGCATACAGGTCTTCGCAGCGGTCGCGTTCGATCAGTTGCATGATGCCTTTTTCGATGCCCTGCTCAGCCAGAAAGCTGTCTTCGCACTGGGCAATCACGTCGACCACGGCATTGCCGATACCGACGAGCTGGTAGGTCTTGGTCATGGTCCCTCCTTGGGGATTTTCGGAGCGGCTTCAACTTGGTGAATATGCCGCGCAAATGGTTTACAGATTCTTGTCTTCATACATGCAGAGGTCGCGGATCAGGCAGCTGCCGCACATCGGCTTGCGCGCCTTGCAGTGATAACGGCCGTGCAGGATCAGCCAGTGATGGGCATGCTGCTGAAAATCCGCCGGGATATTGTCTTCCACCGCGCGTTCCACCGCATCCACATCCTTGCCCGGCGCAATTCCGGAACGGTTGCCGACCCGGAAGATATGAGTGTCCACTGCCTGGGCAGGCTGTTTCCACCACATGTTCAGCACAACGTTGGCGGTCTTGCGGCCCACTCCCGGCAGGGACTGAAGTGCGGCGCGGGAATTGGGCACCTCGCCGCCGTAATCCTCAACCAGGATCTTCGACAGCTTGATCACGTTTTTGGCCTTGTTGCGGTAGAGGCCGATTGTCTTGATGTGCTCGATCAGCTGCTCTTCGCCGAGATCCAGCATCTTTTGCGGCGTGTCCGCGATCTTGAACAGCTCGCGGGTGGCCTTGTTCACACCGGCATCGGTGGCCTGGGCTGACAGCGCCACCGCGACCACCAGCGTATAGGCGTTGACATGCTCCAGCTCGCCCTTGGGTTCAGGCTCGGCTGCCTGGAACCGCGTGAAGATCTCGCGGAGCGTATGATAATCGAGTTGCTTTGCCATGCCTGCGCTTATGTACAGGTCAGGCCTTAAAGAGCAATTGAAATTGCCGCGGGCGGGGAGGCTGCAGGAAGCTGCTGCAGGTTTACCGCAAGTTCCGGGTCGATTGCCTGGGCTGCCCGTATTACTTTGGGATGCAAGTCAGAACAGGTTGAGCCGATGAATATCGAAGCACGGGAAGACACGTATCATTATGGCGTCATGCGCCGGGCGATTGAGCTGATCGACGATGGCGGCGAAGACCTGTCCCTGGATCAGCTGGCCGCCCGTATGGACATGAGCCCCACGCATTTCCAGCGGGTGTTTTCTGCCTGGGTCGGGGTCTCCCCCAAACGCTACCAGCAGTATCTGCGGCTGGGCCATGCCAAGGCGCTTCTGCGGGAGCGGTTCACCACGCTGGAGGCCTCGCATGCGGTGGGATTGTCCGGCTCGGGCCGTCTGCACGACCTGTTTTTGCGCTGGGAAGCGATGAGCCCTGGTGAATACGCCCGCAAGGGTGACGGCCTGCGGATCTACTGGGGCTGGTTCGACAGCCCCTTTGGCCTGGCTTTGGTGATGGGCACGGAAAAGGGCATCTGCGGCCTGGCCTTTGCAGCGGAAACCGGGGCAGAGCCCGCCATGGCCGACATGCGCGCCCGCTGGCCGCAGGCGGAATTCATCGAAGATCCCACCGCGCTGCGCCCGCTGGCCGAGGCAGCCTTTGCCCAGAAGGGCGAGACTGCCTTGCACATGATCGGTGCGCCCCTGCAGATCAAGGTCTGGGAGGCGCTGCTGCGCATTCCTTCGGGCCATGTCACCACCTATTCCGAGCTGGCCCAGGCCATCGGTTCGCCCAAGGCGGTGCGCGCCGTGGGCACGGCGGTGGGGCGCAACCCGGTCAGCTGGCTGATCCCCTGCCACCGCGCCTTGCGCAAGTCCGGAGCCTTGGGCGGCTACCACTGGGGGCTGCCGGTCAAGCGCGCCATGCTTGCTTTCGAGGCGGCAAGGGATGAGGAGGCTGCGGCAGGTGATATGCGCGCCGCCGGTTGAACAGGCGCTGCAGCAGGCCCGGCCCTGACGGTTTGGCTGCTTGCTGCGCCTCATGCCGCCGGCGGGCTGCGTCCCGTTCGATCTCATGCGGTTTCGGCAGCCGGTACATGGTGTCCCAGCGGTCATGGCCCAGGGTGATCATGGTGATCCATTCATAACTCAGCATGGTAACTCTCCTTCTCTGGTAATCAGAAAAGCAGATCCCTGCTGACAGGCTGTTGTCAGTGGCCTGTGCTAGGATGTCAGCAGATTGTCACTGGAGCCTGCCCATGCCCCGCACCGGCCGCCTGTTCGAAATCATCCAGATCCTGCGCTCCGCGGCCTCTCCGGTGCGGGCTGAGGACCTTGCGGAGAAGCTGGAAGTCAGCAAGCGCACCATCTACCGCGACATAGCGGCACTGCAAGCAATGCGGACGCCGGTCGAGGGCGAGGCAGGGATCGGCTACATCCTGCGCAACGGCTACGATCTGCCGCCGCTCAACTTTGATGAGGAAGAGCTTGAGGCGCTGCATGTGGGGCTTGCGATGCTGATGCGCACCGGCGATGGCGCCATGCAGCAGGCCGCTGCGCGTGTCAGCCGCAAGATCTGCGACGTGCATGCCTCGGCGGAATGGCTGCAGGTGGCGCCCTGGGGTGCGCCGCTGGACGATCCGGAGCAGGGCTGCGTCTCCAAGGCGCTGCTGCGCCAGGCGGTGCGGGAATGCCGTAAGCTGCAGATTACCTATGTCAGCCCCGAAAGCGGCGAGACCTGCCGGACACTGCGGCCGCTGGCGCTGATCTACCATATCGAATGCACCATGCTGGCCGCCTGGTGCGAGCTGCGCGGCGGTTTCCGCCACTTCCGCACCGACCGGATGTTTGCCGCGGAACTGCAGGAGGAGCAATTCGCGGGCGAAGCCAAAACCCTGCGCAAACTGTGGATGGAGCAGGAAGGCTGGGACTTTGCTTTTGCGCCCTGACCGCAGTTTTTGCGCGGGATTTCGCCCATGTGAGGCAATCCTGCCTTGAGAAGGCGGCGCAGCACCCCGATATTCCATTGGAATGCCGGGCGCGGCCCGGATTTGAGAAAGCAGAAGGCAGTTTTTGATGATGCAGATGAAACTCACCACGGCAGGTATTGTTGCCGCAACCCTGGGCCTTAGCGCCTGTACCGATCCCGCAACCATCGGCACTCCGGGCAGCAACACCCAGCAGGGCGCGATCCTTGGCGGCATTATCGGTGCGGGTGTCGGCGCCATCGCCAATGATTCGGACCGCGGCTTGGGCGCAGTGACCGGGGCGCTGGTGGGCGCCACGGCGGGCGGCATCATCGGCAACCAGCTGGATGCGCAGGAGCGCGAGCTGCGCCAGACCCTGGCCAACGACTCGATCACCATCGTCAACACCGGCGACCGGCTGATCCTGTCGTTCCCGAATGATCTGACCTTTGCCACCGACAGCTATGCCATTGCCCCGGCAGTGCAGGGCGACCTGCGCCGGGTGGCTGACAGCCTGGTGCGCTACCCCAACAGCTCCATCCAGGTGATCGGCCACACCGACAGCGATGGCGATGCCGGATACAATCAGGGCCTGTCCGAGCGCCGTGCCAATGCGGTCGCAGATCAGATCCAGGCGGGCGGCGTGCCCTATCACCGGATCCGCATCATCGGCCGCGGAGAGGAGCAGCCCGTGGCCTCCAACCTGACGCCCGAGGGCAAGGCCCGCAACCGCCGCGTCGAAGTGGTCGTGATCCCGCAGGCAGCCTGATCCCCGGCTCTTGCGGTTTTGTCAGCCCGTCCCTTAGGGGGCGGGCTTTTTCTTTGTGCAGAGGGGTTTGTAAAGCTGCACATCGGATGCGCGCAGATCTGTGTTTCCTGGCAGGGCCGGGCTCATACATGATGGGCGGAACAGAGATGCGCACAGAAGGATTTCCCCATGACTGACCCCGTTTTGCTCACCATGTCCGGCTCGCTGCGCCGGGAAGCCACCAACCGCAAGCTGCTTGCGGAAGCGGTGCGGGTGTTTGGCCCGGCCACCGTGGCGGAGGCGGACCTGAATCTGCCGCTCTATGATGGCGATGCCGAGGCAGCGGAAGGTATCCCGCCCGCAGTGCAGGCGCTGGCGGATCAGATTGCGGCGGCAGATGCGGTGATCGTCTCGACCCCGGAATACAACAAGGGCCCGTCGGGCGTGCTGAAAAACGCGCTCGACTGGGTGAGCCGCACCGAAGGAAACCCCTGGGCGGACAAACCGGTGGCAATAATGTCGGCCGCTGCAGGCCGGGCCGGCGGCGAGCAGGCGCAGGCGCTGCTGCGCGGGTTCCTGGTGCCGTTCCAGCCAAGGCTGATCACCGGGCCGGGCGTGCATCTGGCGGGGTCAGGCAAGGAGTTTGATGAGACCGGGCGGCTGACCAGCGAGCACTACGAGGGCACGCTGACCCGGCTGATGCAGAAACTGCGCGCGGAACTGGAGCGCTGAGCTTGTCTTGCTAAGGAGGCGGGCTAAGGTGGCGGCATGAGTTTTGAAACCACCGCCTCTGCCCCCGCTGCCGGATCTGCGCAGCGCTTGACCGACATGATGGATCCGGTCCGGGCCGCTGCCTTTCAAACCGCGCTGGGGCTTGAGCCGGACATTGAAACAGGCAGCGCGCTGCCGCCGTTTTTCCACCAGCTCTACTTCTGGACGCCGCTGCCGCCCGAAGGGCTGGGACGGGATGGCCATCCGAAAGTCGGAGGTGCCGGGCTGATCCCGGACCTGGGCCTGCCGCGGCGGATGTGGGCCGGAGGACGGCTGCGGTTTGAGACGCCCTTGCGGGCCGGGGTCCCGGCTGAAAAGACGTCTGTGCTGGAGAAAGCTGAGGGCAAAGCCGGCCGCACCGGGCCGCTGGGAGTGGTGACCCTGCGCCATGAGATCCGCCAGGAAGGGCGGCTGTGCCTCAGTGAATGGCATGATCTGGTCTACCGCGAAGATCCGGACCCGGCGGCGCCGAAGCCGGTGCCGCCAGTGGCGCGCACGGATGAGACAGATGTGCGGGAGGTCTCTTTCAGCTCGACGTTGCTGTTCCGCTATTCGGCGCTGACCTTCAATGGCCACCGGATCCATTATGACCTCGACTATGCCCGCGACGTGGAGGGCTATGCCGGGCTGGTGGTGCATGGGCCGCTATTGGCGCAGCAGCTGATGCTGCTGGCGCAAGAGCTGATGGGGACATTGGCGGAGTTCTCCTTCCGGGCCACCTCGCCCTTAATGCATTTCGAAAGCGCTGTTTTATGCCGCAACGGCCTGGACCTGTGGGTGCGCGGGCCGGACGGGCGCCAGTGCATGATCGCTTCCGCCGTGCCCTGCGGCTGAAAGGGGGTACTCCCGCGCCCCAAGCTGCCCTGGCGGGCAGATAGGGGCTTGGGCGTGGCGCCGCTGCGCGGCGCAGAGTTTTCTGCTGAGAAGCGTTTGAAGAGCAGGATTGCTCTTCAAAGCGCCATTTCGATTGTGGGATGCCCTTTGCCGCCTCAAGGGTGAACCGCGCGTGCCGCGCGGCGGCGTTGCCGCCCTTGACCCGGCAAAGGGCAGGGGCGGCCCGGTCAGAGGTTGTCTTCAACCCGGAAGCCTTGAGGGATGCTGTCTTTGCCATCGAGCAGCAGGTCTGCCATCACATGCGCGGCCTTGGGCGCCATGCCAAAGCCGATCTTGAAGCCGCCGTTGGCGATAAAGTGGCCGTCGCGGCCGGGCCAGGCGCCGAGCATCGGCGCGCGTGACTTTGCGCGCGGACGCACGCCGGCCCAGCGTTCGATCACCTCGGCGCCATGCAGCACCGGGATTGCGGTGCGGGCGCGTTCGATCATGTCATCCAGCTGTGCGTCGGTTGCCTTGCCGTCCTCGAAATCGCGCTCGGAAGTGGAGCCGATGGCCAGGGTGCCGTCGGCATGCGGGATGATGTGCAGGCTGTCGGCATAGAGCTGCGGCACCTCGCCTTCTTGAAAGCGCAGGAGCGCGGCCTGGCCCTTGACGCCGCCGCCGATGGTTTTGCCGAAAGTCTCGTTCAGCTCCAGCAGGCCGGCGTAGCCTTTGGCATGCACCACCTTGCCCTGGTCCGGGGCCTCGGGCTGAATTCCGACGCCCATCACGGCCAAAGCGGACACCAGCGCGGCACAGGCCCGGCGGGGGTGCATGCGGGCGCTGAGGGTGTCGTGGATAACATAGCCGGTGGCGCTGGGCGGCACCCAGGGGCCGAGCGTGTCTGCCTTGCAGACCCGCCATTCCGCCTCATCCTTCCAGAATTCGCGGGCGGTGATTTCGCGGGCGCGGGCCAGTTCCAGCGTGCGCTCGTCGTTGATGGGCTGCAGGCGGCCGGTGCGGCCATAGCCGGGGGAGACGCCGCCGGTGGCCTCAACCTCTGCCCAGAAGCTCTCTGCCATCAGCAGGCTTTCGAGCTGGAACTGTTTCTTGGGGTTCCAGTTCTCCGGCACATGAGGCGCGAGGGCGCCGACCAGTCCGCCGCTGGAACCCGCGCCGGCACCGAACGGGTCCACCACCTGCACAGATGCGCCGCGCCGGGCACAGACCCAGGCAACCGAGAGGCCAAAGATGCCTGCGCCGCGCACCGTGATATCTGCCATTGCCATTTGCCGTTCCTTTCGCCAGTGTCGCGCCGTTCCGGACAACCGCTTAGAGGATTATAGCATGGCAGACCAGCAGGCCCGCCTCAGCTGGCGCGACGGCACTGTGCCGGTGTCGGATCAGTTCGATGATCCCTATTTCTCGATCCACGACGGGCTGGCGGAAACGGAGCATGTGTTTCTGGCGGGCAATGATCTGCCCGCGCGGTTTGCCCCGGGCTTTCATATCGCAGAGCTGGGGTTCGGCACAGGCCTCAACATGCTGGCGGCTTGGCGCGCCTGGGAAGAGGCGGGGCAGGAAGGGCCGCTGCGTTTCACCAGTTTCGAGGCCTTTCCGATGGCGCCCGCCGATATGGCCAAGGCGCTGGAGGCCTTTCCCGCAGTGGCGCCCTGGGCGGAGAGATTTCTGGCAAAATGGGAGGGCACCGGCACTTGTGATCTGGGCACCCTGCAACTGGAGGTGATCCAGGGCGACGCCCGAATGTCGCTGCCGGAGTGGACAGGGCAGGCGGATGCCTGGTTTCTGGACGGGTTCTCTCCGGCCAAGAATCCCGAATTGTGGGAAGTGGCGCTGATGGCGCAGGTGGCGGCGCATACCGCGCCGGGCGGCTCGGCAGCGACTTATACCGCGGCAGGCTTTGTGCGCCGCGGGCTGGAGGCGGCAGGATTTGAGGTGACCCGTATCCCCGGCTACGGGCGCAAGCGGCATATGACAAAGGCAACAAAGGCATGACCCAGGCAGCCCCTGCACAGACCCGGACCGGCCAGTCCCAAGCCAGCAATGTGCCGCTGGGCATCCTGCTGATGATCGGGGCGACCATTGTCTTTGCCTTGCAGGACGGGATTTCGCGGCATCTGGCGGGCACTTACAACACCTATATGGTGGTGATGATCCGCTACTGGTTTTTTGCGGGTTTTGTGGTGTTCCTGGCCATGCGCGCGCCAGGCGGCATCCGGGCCACGGCGCAGACGGATCAGCTGTGGCTGCAAATCTTCCGCGGGGTTCTGCTGGCCGGGGAAATCTGTGTAGCGGTCTATGGCTTTACCCTGCTTGGGCTGGTTGAAAGCCAGGCGGTGTTCATCTGCTATCCGCTTCTGGTGGCGGCCCTCAGCGGCCCTGTGCTGGGCGAAAGCGTCGGCTGGCGGCGCTGGGCGGCCATCGGCGTGGGGCTGATCGGCGTGCTGATCATTCTGCAGCCGGGGGCAGGCGTGTTTGATCCGGCGGCCATCATCCCCTTCATCTCGGCCCTGATGTTTGCTGTCTACGGCCTGGTGACCCGCTTTGCCGCGCGCAGGGACAGCACCGCAACCAGCTTCTTTTGGACCGGCATTGCCGGGATGGTTTTCATGACCGCTGTCGGCATGTGGTACTGGGAACCGATGAGCCAGGGCGACTGGATGTGGATGGCGCTATTGTGCGTGACCGGGGTGACCGGGCACTGGCTGCTGATCAAGTGCTACGAGGTGGCCGAGGCCGGCGCAGTGCAGCCCTTTGCCTATTTCCACCTGATCTGGGCGTCGGCGCTGGGGGTTGCCGTCTTTGGCGAGGTGATCCGCTCCAATGTGGCCATCGGAGCCGGGATCATCCTGGCGGCCGGGCTGTTCACCCTATGGCGCGAACGCGTGAAGCGTTGAGCCTCTAAGTTCCTGTGAAAACGGCACCGGCAAGGGCGTCTTGCCCAGCCGGGCCCGGTAAACCGGCAGGCTTTCGGTGACCCGCATCACGTAGTTGCGGGTCTCGTTGAAGGGGATGTGCTCGATCCAGTCAACGATATCCGGGTTGCCATCTCGCGGGTCGCCATAGCGTTCCATCCAAGCCTTGGGGCGGTGGGGGCCCGCGTTATAGCCGGCTGCCATCATCACCACATTGCCGCGGAACTCGCCCGCCAGCCCGGCCAGGTAGTTGGCACCCAGCTTGGCGTTGTAGTCCCACTCAGCGGTCAGGCGCGACGTCTTGTGATTGGCCAGAATGCCCAGCTCGGATGCCACCAGCTTGGCCGTTGCAGGCATCACCTGCATCAGCCCGCGCGCGCCTGCATGGCTGATCACCTCCGGATCGAACTCGCTCTCGCGCCGGGCGATGGCGAGGGTCATCTCCTCCGCCATCGGCAGCTGCCGCTTGGCTACGGGGTGAAGAGGGTAATAGGCGCCTTCCAGCTCCAGCCCGCGCCGCGCCGCGCGTTTGGAGATCATCACCGCCAAATGCGGCTGATCAAGTTCCACTGCCATCTGGCCCAGCTGACGCGCCTGCACCGGCGGCAGAGTCTCGACCAGATGGGTGAAGAAACGCTCGGCCAGCGCCAGCTCGCCCGCCTTCAGCAGTTCGAGACCGGCCAGGGTGACCGAGGATTTTGCGAATTCCGCCGTGCTCCAGTCAGGCAGCTGCGCGGGCCTGGTCAGAGCCGGGTCAAAAGGACGGCCTAGCTGTTCAGCGGCCAGCAGGCCGTAAAACGCGGTCTGAAACTCCGCCGCCTGTGCATAGGCTTCATGCGCCTTGTCGGCCTGACCCATCTCCGCGTAGGCGCGGCCCAGCCAATAGCCGCCGCGGCTGACCGAGATCGGGGTTTCAACTGACGCAATGAACCGCTGGAAATGCACCGCGGCCAGCTCCGGATCGCGCAGTTTGCGCAGGGCAATATACCCTGCCAGCCACTCGCAGTCGGAATATCCGTACCCGTCCTCGGGCGAAGAGAAATGATAGGCAGCCAGCTGATAGGCGCGCTCAAAATCCCTGTCGCGCATCAGCTGCCGCGCCAGGTCGCGGCGGCGGCGCAGCCATTTGCCCGGTTCGCCGAGTTTGTCGGCGCTGGTGCTGCGCTCCATCATCATAGCGATGGCGCTTGCTTGCAGCCGCTTGCGGTCGCGCCAGGCAAAGCGGTCATAGGCGAGCCCCGCCGATCCTTTCAGCCGGTCCGGCACAGCCGCAATCTTGCCATCCACCCCCGGCGCGCGCTCCTGCAGCGCAATGCGGGCCTCGGCCAGCTTGCGCTCGCCTTCGGGTACCAGCGGCAGCATCCGCTTGGAGCTGACCAGGTGATCGTCCCACAACAGCCGGTCCAGCCGGGCGGTGTGATGCGGCTTCAGCAGCTTGGCGAAGTCCCGCATGTAATCTTTCTGAATGGCGCTGCCCATCGCCATGGTGCGCCAGGCCAGCACGATTTCCGCCTCGCCGTCGCCGCGCCGCCCGGAGGCGATCAGCGCCTTGCCCAGGCTCAGCGCGCCCTCAGCTGTGCGCGGCCGCTCGTTAGTATAAAAGGCCAGGATGGTGCCTCGGCCCGCCCCGGCAATTGCTGCTTCATTCTGGCGCCGCAGATAGGCCAGGCCGGGCCAATCCGGCCGCCGCTCCAGGAACGCCACCGCATCGGCGGCCGAGCCCAAGCCGGCGCGCAGCCGGTGCCATTCGATGATGTCGCGGGATACACTTTGGTTCCGTCCGGCTTCCCGCGCGGCCTGCTGCCATTTTTCGGCCCGCATCAGCTCCAGCGCATCGCCAAGACCCCGGGCCCCGGCCGGCGGTGCCTGCAGGGCCGCCGAGATCAGCAGAATAAAGACCAGAATGCGTGTCATCTCTTGCATTTTCCAGCGGACCGGGGATAGAGGCTTGAACGTTACTCATTGGCGTGCCGGTATCAACTCAAATCCCCGGCATTCCATATCTTGACGGCGGCGGATTGCCGCCTGCACCACTAGCGAAGGGAGCGTGCCCATGTTCAAAGGCTCTATGCCAGCACTCGTCACCCCGTTTTCGAACGGCGAGCTGGATCTGGATGCGCTCAAACGCTTGGTGGAATGGCAGATTGCCGAAGGCTCCACCGGCCTGGTGCCGGTCGGCACCACCGGCGAAAGCCCGACCCTGACCCATGACGAGCACGAGCTGGTGATCGCGGAAACCGTCAAGGCAGCAGCCGGCCGGGTGCCGGTGATCGCCGGTGCGGGCTCCAACAACACCGTCGAGATGATTCGATTCGTCGAGTTTGCCGCAAAAGCCGGTGCCGACGGCGCGCTGGTTGTGACCCCCTATTACAACAAGCCGACCCAGCGCGGCATGCTGCAGCATTTTACCGCAGCCCATGACTGTGCCGATATCCCGATCATCATCTACAACATCCCGGGCCGTTCGATCGTCGACATGACGCCCGCGACCATGGGCGAGCTGGCCAAGCTGCCGCGGATTGTGGGTGTGAAGGACGCCACCGGCGACATCGCCCGCGTCAGCCAGCAGCGCGCATCCTGCGGTGCGGATTTCATCCAGCTGTCGGGCGAAGATGCCACGGCCCTGGGCTTCAACGCCCATGGCGGCGTGGGCTGCATCTCGGTAACCGCCAACGTGGCACCGAAGCTCTGCGCCGAGTTCCAGGCCGCCACCCTGGCAGGCGATTACGCAAAAGCGCTGGAGTATCAGGACAAGCTGATGCCCCTGCATGAGGCGATCTTCATCGAGCCGGGCCTGGCAGGCGCGAAATACGGTCTGTCGAAACTGGGCATGTGCAGCGAAGAGGTCCGCTCGCCGCTGACCACGCTGGAAGACAGCACCAAGGCTGCCATCGATGCTGCCATGGTGCACGCAGGCCTGCTGTAAACCGCACCAGCCTATCCAATCAGCAAGGGCGGCTTCCCAATGGAGCGCCGCCCTTTTTGCTTCTTTCTGGTCCCAAATACCCCGGGGTGAATTGCCCCG
>NZ_JWLD01000076.1 GCF_000813725.1 Leisingera sp. ANG-Vp | reverse complement strand
CCGCCCTGACAGAAGGCATGGCCGAAATCCCTGCCACTCCGCCTGCAGTGCGCGCTGAAGGCGACACGCTTTCGCTGGAGACGCTGCGGAGCGGCCTTGATCCGGAGACGGCTGCGCGCATTGACTTGCAAAACCGCGCCCGGGTGCAGCGCGCCTGGGAAGTGCTGAGGGCCACTGGCCGTCCGCTGGCGCAGTGGCAGGATAGCACCCCCGCCCCTGCGCTGCCGCTGGAAAACTGCACCGCACTGGTGCTGAACTCGGACAAATCCTGGCTGGAGGCACGCATCCGCAAACGCTTTGGCCTGATGCTGGACCAGGGCGCCATGGGTGAGATCAAAGCCATGCAGGACCGGTATGATCCTGCGCTGCCCTCCTGCAAGGCGATCGGGGTGCCGGAACTGATGGCATACGCCCGCGGCCGGATCACGCTGGAAGAGGCCGAAGAGCGTGCCGCCATTGCGACCCGGCGATTTGCCAAGCGGCAGCGCAGCTGGTTCCGCGCCCGGATGAAATCCTGGCATCAGGTTGCACTGGGCTGAAGCCAGCGCCCTGCGCTGCTGCTGAGGCATCAAGATACTGATGGCGCATGCAGCAAGGAAACGGCACGGACAAGTTTAGGCAATTTCCGTTTCGGCCGGCAAAAACTTGCCAGAATCAGTGATTCATGGCCTTGTGCAGCCGATCAATATTGTTCCTGTGACCTAAATAGCTAATGCCATTTGATCCCAATCTTTCTGCAGAAATCCAAGTTGCCACGCTGTCCCGCCTGGCGCCCGATGGTGCGTGGCAAACCAGACTGGCGCATACCCGCCGTGAACACCTGCTGATCTGGATCACCCGCGGCCAGGGGCGGATCTGCCTCAACGGGGTGCAGCGCGGGTTTGGCCCGAACTGCGCCATTCTCATTCCTGCGGGCACCCTCTGGTACGCCGACTTCGGCCGCCAGTGCCAGGGGCAGTTTCTTTCGATCTCTGGCCCGCTGCCGCCGCCTTTCCCCGACACACCGGGGCACAAGCGCTTTACCAGCCTTGAGGAGCAGGCGCGGCTGACGACGCTGTTCGAAGCCATCGGACGCGAGCAGGCGGCGCAGGCACCGCTGTGGCGGCGGGCGGTTCATTCCTATTGTGAACTCGCTGCAATCACCCTGCGCCGGCACGCCGAGCCCGCCGCCCCGCCGAGCCGGGAGACCGCAGCCCGGCGCCTGTGCCAGGCCTATTGCGCCCGCGTTGCCGGGATGGAGGGCACCCCCGCCACCATGGCAGACCACGCCGCAGCTCTGGATGTGACCCCCACCCACCTGACCCGTGTCTGCAAGGCGGAAACCGGCAAGACCGCCGCCGCCCTGCTGACGGAGCGCCAGCTTCACGCTGCCCGCACCCTGCTGATCAGCTCCGAGCTGGCGATCCGCGACATTGCCGCCCAGCTGGGATTCGGCAGCGCCGCCTACTTCACCCGCTTTATCTCCCAGCACACCGGTCAAACTCCAAGCACTCTTCGCAAGGCGGCACGTTCCGGTTCGCAATAGTTTGATCCGGAAGCAGATTCTCGTGAACACGGCTTCGAAGGCCGGTTTCCGCCCAATTACTGGGCAGTTTTGAACAGTATACGGCGGCATCCCAAATCAAATCAGAAAAACGACGGCGGAAATGTCGTATTTTTACCTCTAAACGCCGAAACTGTGCATTGACGAAACGGCATATCTCTGCCCGAATGCGGGTATGGGGAAACTTTAATCCGCAACACCAAACAAAAGCACCCGGCAGCCGCCGGGCCAAAATCCGTTTCGAAAGACAAAAACCAAACGGTACAACAGGGAGACCTAAATGACCAAAGACACCATCAACGGAGCACCGGTACACTGGGCCGCCAAAATGCACGCCAAAGAAGTGCTGGATGGCAAGCTTGACCGCCGCGAGTTCCTGACCCGCGCCACTGCGCTTGGTGTGACCGCAACCGCAGCTTACGGCATGATCGGCATGGCCGCGCCGGTGAAGGCTGCCGAAAACCTGCAGCAAGGCGGCACCCTGCGCGTTCAAACCGAAGTGCGCCCGCTGAAAGACCCGCGGACTTTCGACTGGTCGCAAATGGCCAACTTCTCGCGCGGCACCATCGAATACCTGGTTGAGTACAACAACGACGGCTCCTTCAGCCCGATGCTGCTGGAAAGCTGGGAAGTCAATGAAGACGCCACCGTTTACACCCTGAACGTCCGCAAAGGCGTGAAGTGGAACAACGGCGACGACTTCACCGCCGAGGACGTGGCCCGCAATATCGCAGGCTGGTGCGACAAAGGCCTGGAAGGCAACTCCATGGCCGGCCGTTTCGCAACCCTGGTTGACGGTGAGACCGGCCAGGCCATCGAAGGCGGCATCGAGGTGGTCGACAGCCACACCGTCAAGCTGAACCTGCCGTCCTCGGACATCTCGCTGATCGCGGGCATGGCCGACTACCCTGCGGCAATCGTCCACTCCTCCTTCCAGGCGGACGACTTCCTGAGCAACGTCGGTACCGGCCCGTATCTGATGAACGAGCTGGAAGTCGGCGTGCGTTCGCAGCTGGTCCGCAACGACAACCACACCTGGTGGGGCGAGGCCATCTTCGGCAAACCGGCGCTGGACACCATCGAATACATCGATTTCGGCACCGACCCGTCGTCCTGGCTGGCAGCTCTGGAATCCGACGAAGTCGACATGCTCTATGAATCGGTTGGCGAATTCATCGACGTGATGGACGGCCTCGGCTACAAGCGGTCCGAAGTTGTGACCATGTCCTCGATCGTGATCCGCCCGAACCAGCTGGCGGAAGTCGACGGTCAAAAGCCCTACGCGGACAAGCGCGTGCGCCAGGCGATCCAGATGGCCGTGGACAACTCGGTCTGTCTGGAGCTCGGCTATGGCGGCCGCGGCGAACCGGCTGAAAACCACCATGTCGGCCCGATCCACCCGGAGTATGCCGAACTGCCGCCGCAGAAGGTTGACCCCGAAGGCGCCCGCGCGCTGATGGAAGAAGCCGGCATGATGGACTATGAGCACGAGCTGCTGTCGATCGACGACGACTGGCGCCGGAACACCACCGACGCGGTGGCCGCACAGCTGCGCGATGCAGGCTTCAAAGTGAAGCGGACCGTGCTGCCTGGCTCGACCTTCTGGAACGACTGGTCCAAGTACCCGTTCTCCTCGACCAACTGGAACCACCGCCCGCTGGGCGTGCAGATCTGGGCGCTGGCCTATAAGTCGGGCGAAGCCTGGAACGAATTCGGCTGGGAAAACGCCGAGTTTGACGCCCTGCTCGCCGAGGCCCTGTCGATCGCCGACGCTGACAAGCGCCGCGAGATCGCAGCCAAGGGCGAGGCCCTGATCCAGGAAGAGGGTGTGACCATCCAGCCCTACTGGCGCTCGCTGTACCGCCACATGCGCGAAGGCGTCATGAACGCCGACATGCACGTGTCCTTCGAGCATCACCACTACAAGTGGGGCTGGGCCGCGTAAGCGTCCTTCAGCAAGGCTTAGACTGATGCACCGCCCCATCCGGGGCGGTGCGCTCCAGCTTAGATGATAAGAGACCCGCATTTTCAGCCGGGTCCGATCCGCCAGACTGACAGGGGACCCCATGGGACTTTTCATTCTCCGACGTTCGGGCGTGATGCTGCTGACGGCCTTGTGCCTGACGTTCATCGTGTTTTTCCTGACGAACCTATACCCAAACCTCGAGAAACTCGCCAAAACCCAAGGCAACTTCCGGATGTCGGACGAAGCCGTGGCCAGCTGGCTGGATTCCAACGGCTATGCCGAGCCCATGGTGGTCAAATACGGTCAATGGCTGGGCGTGCTGCCGGGCTGGACCCGTGAGACCGAAGACGGTTTCACCGGCCGCTGCATCACCGGTACCGCAACGGCTGAGGAATTTGCAGAGGCCTCCACCTTCTGCGGCATTCTGCAAGGCGACTGGGGCTATTCCACCCGCTTCAAGGACGAGGTTTCCACCATCGTGTCCGAGCGTTTGGGCAACACCGGGTTCCTGATGCTCTGCGTGCTGCTGATCATGGTGCCCTCGGCGCTGATCATCGGCGTTCTGGCCGGGATGCGCGAAGGCTCGGCAACCGACCGCAGCCTGTCGACCGCGTCGATCCTGACCACGGCAACACCGGAATACGTGTCCGGCGTTATCTTCATCGCGGTCTTCACATCTTCCACTGTCGGCCTGAAATGGTTCAAGGGCACCGCCACTTCGGCGATGGACAATCCGACCTTTGAAAACTTCTTCCTGCCGGTTCTCACCATTGCGCTTTACGGCATGGGCTATATCGCCCGCATGACCCGCGCCTCGATGACCGAGGTGATGACAGCGCAATACATCCGCACCGCGCGCCTCAAAGGTGTGAGCTTCCACAACATCGTTCTGAAGCACGCCCTGCGCAACGCGCTGATCGCCCCCTTCACCGTCATCATGCTGCAGTTCCCCTGGCTGCTGAACGGCGTGGTGATCGTCGAGACCCTGTTCAACTACAAGGGCTTCGGCTGGGTGCTGGTGGAAGCCGCGGGCAACAATGACATCGAACTGCTGCTGGCCGTCTCCGTGGTCTCAGTTGTCGTGGTTCTGGTGACCCAGCTGATCTCCGACATCGGCTATGTGTACCTGAACCCGCGTATCCGGATCTCTTAAGGAAAGCAGCAGAGCATGGAACCTCTTAGCACATTTGAAATTGCAGGGCGTATCATCTACCAGCTGTCCCCCGTCTGGATCTCGCTGGTGTTCCTCTACGCCTTCTCCATCGGCTTCAAACGCAAGCTGGGCCTTTACGGCAAGCTGTTTGACAGCCCCATCGGCATGATCGGTTTCGGCCTGGTGATGTTCTGGGTGTTCACCGGCATCTACGGCGCCATGGACATGATCGTGACGCATGACCCGCTGACCCAGGTCTCGGGCATGAAGAACAAGGTCCCCGGCACCCCGCTGCGCGGCGCAGAAGAAGGGGATTACCCCTATTACCTGCTGGGCGGCGACAACCTGGCCCGCGACGTCTTCAGCCGTCTGGTCAAAGGCGCCTGGGAAGTGATCAAGATCGCCCCGATGGCTGCGGTGTTTGCCTTCATGGTCGGCATCACCTTGGGTCTGCCTGCCGGTTATTACGGCGGCCGCCTGGACACCATCCTGTCCTTTGCTGCCAACCTGATCCTGGCCTTCCCGGTGATCCTGCTGTTCTACCTGCTGGTCACACCTGAGATCGTCGCAACCGGCGTGCCGAACTATATGGCGATCGTCCTGTTCGTGTTCCCGATCGTCTTTGTCGGCGTGCTGCTGAACTCGCGGTACTACACCCGGCCCAAGCTGCGGAACTTCCTGCTGCCGCTGGTTCTTGGCCTGATCATCTGGTTCTACCTGCAGCTGGTCTCCAACGGCGGCTACCTGATCAACACGCCGTCCTACTCGATCTGGGGCCTGCCCTCGGCAATGGACATGTTCGACATTCCGGGCGGTATCCTGGTGGTCTTTGTTTCGGTTGTCTTCGTCAACTCGCCCACGGTGTTCCGTATCGTGCGCGGCCTGACGCTCGACATCAAAACCCGCGACTATGTGGCTGCGGCCCAGACCCGCGGCGAAGGTCCCTGGTACATCATGCTGTGGGAGATCCTGCCCAACGCACGGGGCCCGCTGATCGTCGATTTCTGCCTGCGCATCGGCTACACCACGATCCTGCTGGGCACCCTGGGCTTCTTCGGCCTCGGCCTGCCGCCGGAAAGTCCGGACTGGGGTTCGACGATCAATGACGGCCGCAAGCTGCTGTCGATCTACCTGCACCCGGCCCTGCCGCCTGCCTTCGCCCTGCTGACGCTGGTTCTTGGTCTGAACCTGCTGGCCGACGGCCTGCGCGAAGAGAGCCTCAAGGATTGATCCGGCTGGGGGACCGGCCCGCCCGGTCCCCCGGTAAATTGGAGCCAGACACCGGGGAAGCCTTCCCCGCCCGCTCCAACAGGGAGACAAGAATATGAACAAACTGGCAGACTACGACGGCCCGATCCTCGAGATTAACAAGCTGTCGATCTCCTTCTTCACCCGCCTGCGCGAAATTCCTGCGGTGATGGACTTCTCGGTCACCGTCCAGCCCGGCGAGGCTGTCGGCCTCGTTGGCGAGTCCGGCTGCGGCAAATCCACTGTTGCGCTTGGCGTCATGCAGGACCTGGGCAAGAACGGCCGCATTGTCGGCGGCAACATCAAGTTCAAGGGCCGCGACCTGGCCGAGATGAGCGCCGAAGAGCTGCGCGACATCCGCGGCAATGAGATCGCGATGATCTATCAGGAGCCGATGGCCTCGCTGAACCCGGCGATGAAAATCGGCAAGCAGCTGATGGAAGTGCCGATGATCCACGAGGGCGTCAGCGAGAAAGAAGCCTATGCCCGCGCGCTGGAAGTGGTGACCGACGTGCGCCTGCCCGACCCCGAGCGGATGCTGAACTCCTTCCCGCACCAGCTGTCCGGCGGCCAGCAGCAGCGGATCGTGATCGCGATGGCGCTGATGTCGAAACCGGCGCTGCTGATCCTGGACGAGCCCACCACCGCCCTGGACGTGACGGTTGAGGCCGCGGTGGTCGAACTGGTCAAGGATCTGGGCAAGAAATACGGCACCTCGATGCTGTTCATCTCGCACAACCTCGGCCTGGTTCTGGAAACCTGCGACCGCCTGTGCGTGATGTACTCCGGCGAGGCGGTCGAGCGCGGCTCGATCAAGGATGTCTTCGACGAGATGCAGCACCCCTATACCCAGGCGCTGTTCCGCTCGATCCCGCTGCCCGGCGCCGACAAGAACTCGCGCCCGCTGGTGGCAATCCCAGGCAACTTCCCCCTGCCCCACGAACGCCCGTCCGGCTGCAACTTCGGCCCCCGCTGCGACTATTTCGAAGAGGGGCGCTGCGACCAGGACATGGTGATCCCGATGTCGCCGGTGCATGGCAATGACCGCCATGAAACCCGCTGCCTGAAGTTCCAGGAGATCGACTGGAACGCGCCGATCACGGTGGGCGAGCAGAAGGAAAAGACCGCGCCCGGCAAGGTCGTGCTCAAGATGGACAACCTCAAGAAGTACTACGAGGTAGCCGCCAACGCCCTGTTCGGCGGCGGCGAGACCAAGGTGGTCAAGGCCAACGAGACCCTCAGCTTCGAGGCGCGCGAATCCGAGACCCTCGCCATCGTTGGCGAATCCGGCTGCGGCAAGTCGACCTTCGCCAAGGTGCTGATGGGGCTGGAGACCGCCACCGAAGGCCAAATCCTGCTCGACAACCAGAACATCGAACAGGTGCCGATCGAAGAGCGCGACACCAAGACCGTCTCGGACGTGCAGATGGTGTTCCAGAACCCCTTCGATACGCTGAACCCGTCGATGACCGTCGGCCGCCAGATCATGCGGGCGCTGGAGATCTTCGGCATCGGCAACTCCGAGGCCGAACGCAAGAAAAAGATGCTGGAGCTGCTGGATCTGGTGAAGCTGCCCCGGGCCTTTGCGGACCGGATGCCGCGCCAGCTGTCGGGCGGCCAGAAACAGCGTGTGGGCATCGCCCGCGCCTTTGCCGGCGGTGCGCGTATCGTGGTGGCGGACGAACCGGTTTCGGCGCTCGACGTGTCGGTGCAGGCGGCGGTCACGGACCTGCTGATGGAGATCCAGCGCAACGAGAAGACCACGCTCCTGTTCATCTCCCACGACCTGTCGATCGTGCGCTACCTCAGCGACCGGGTGATGGTGATGTACCTCGGCCATGTGGTGGAGCTGGGCGACACCGATCAGGTGTTCTCACCGCCCTACCACCCCTACACCGAAGCGCTGCTGTCGGCGGTGCCGATTGCCGATACCTCCATCGAGAAAGAGCACATCGTTCTGGAAGGCGACATTCCTTCGGCGATGAACCCGCCCCCGGGCTGCCCCTTCCAGACCCGCTGCCGCTGGAAATCCGAAGTGGCAGGCGGCCTGTGCGAGCGCGAAGTGCCGCCGGTGCGCCAGCTGGAGGATGGACACCAGATCAAGTGCCACCTCAGCGACGACGTGCTGGAGCGGATGACCCCGGTGATCAAGATCGCCGCGGAATAACAGTTTCCGCTTCGGCCAACGGGCCAATCAAGACAGGAAAAAGCCGGGCCTTTCAGCCCGGCTTTTTCTTGAAAAATTTGCCCGAGATGATGTCGCTTTAAGAGGAACCCGGTTCAAACTTACCAGTCAGTGCAGCGTTGCGGTCCCACTCCTGCCACTTGCTGATCCATTCCTGCCCCCCCAGGGCCTCAGCCATTGGCTGCAGCTGTTTTTCAAAGGGCTTCCATTTCTCCAGCCCCTTGGTGTTGATCTTTTCCCGCACCTGATTAACCGAAGCTGTGTTGACAATCCCTGCCCCTTCTTCCGGGTTCAGACAGGCGTCCTCCCAATCCAATCCGCAATGCGCAAGCAAACCGCGGATCTGCGTTTCAGGCTCACGTACCAGCGCTTCGTACGACTGTACCCGCATTTGATCTTGCACTTTGCTCTGGTAATCCAAGGCTGACCTGTAAACCTCCGAAGTCATATGCCCCATCCACTCCAGCTTGCAGGTAAAAGGCGTAAGTTCGCGGAAAGAAATAGAGATATTGGACAGCCCGACGTCAAGCGGATGCCGCGACATAAACACAATTTTCGCTTCTGGCAGCAGTACATGCGCCAAACCAATATTAAAGCAGTTCAATGGCATCTTATCAACAACCACAGGCCCCTTGTCATCACCACGCAAGGCGGCTGTATAGTAGAACTTCCTGAAAACCAAAATCTCTTGGTCCGTCAGGCTGCCGAACCAGGACCATGGGTTTGAACCACGCCCTACATCCTCGCAGTACTTCCGAACTTCCCGGTAAGTACTGCCCAGAGCCTTACTCTCCCCCACGGAACCAACGGAAGAGTGGCGTTTAAGGATCGTTTCAGTCAGCGTTGTTCCTGATCGGGGAAGTCCACACACAAATACCATCTTTGGCCCATCCGAAGGCATCTCCAACGGGTCATTAGCCTTAAATACTGCAGTTTGGATGTCGACCAGCTGGGTGGAATCAACGGGATTGAATTTTGCACCGAGCAACTCCTTGGATTTCAGGAAATGGCGCATAGCCGCAGCAGGTTTTTTCTGCCGCCTTTCAATATTGCCCAACGCATTGAACACAATCGAAGCATCCTTAGGAGGAAGGTCCTTCCATTTTGCCAGTTTCTTCAGCCGTGCTGTGTGCCCGCTCATCGGCGAAAAAGGTTCAAGATTATTCAGCGCAGTCAAGGCTCTGATCAAATACGGGTCAAGTTCCAGCGCCTTCTTGAAGTTCTCAATTGCGGACTCCTTGTCACCCGCTGCCATTTGCATGCTTGCCAGTTTACCCCAAACTGCAGCCGTATCCGGCCAGCGGTCACACATGACCTTCATCAGGGAAATGGCCGTATGTTCGTTGCCAAGATAGAAGTAACACAAAGCGGCTCGGTCGATGGTCCTTATTTCCAGGTCCCCCCCCCTGAGGCGCGGGTTCAAGACTGCCAGCGCTCCCTTGAAGTCGCCTTCGTCCTTCAGCCGGTCGACTTCCACGAGCCAGCTCTCTTTCGGCGCTGTGTTTTCAGGGACGATGTCATCAGGGATTGTGCGCAAATGCTGGTTCATTAGCCTACTCAATTCTTCGAGAACCAGCCCAAGCTAATAGATTCCGGTAAACACGCAGTGAATAAGAAAGGCGCCTGAAACCTTGCCCAGACGCCTTTCTTGCGTCCCCCACTCCCACGGGGGCGGCGCGTTTCAGCTCAGCAGCAGCACGACAATCATCAGGAGGTTCATCGACGCAAACTGCATCAGCCGGGGCGCCTGTTTACCGCGGGCCGCCGCATAAAGCGCCGCAGCGACAGACAGCGCCAGCCCAGCCAGCGCCAGCGATCCGCCCACGGCACCAGTCAAACCGGTCTCCGGGCCCCAGGGCGAACCGGGCAGAACCATGCCCTTGAGCCCGACGCCAACAACGATACCGCTTATTGCCCCGGCCAGTGACAAGGCTGCGCTGCGCGGCCTGCGCGGCAGGCGGCTGCCAAGCACGCTGTCGATCATCTGACGGGTCGGCACTGCGCTCGGCTGCCAGTCGATACCATCGATGCGTTCGTCAAAGCTCTTGATATACAAGGCATTTCCCTCCTGAACCTGAAGACAGATTCACGAAAAATTAAGGCAAATGCGTGACACATCGGCGGAGTTAACGGGGCATTAATAGATCTTACCCACAGGTTAACCGCCTCAAAGGATAAGCCGGGACGGCCTCAGCTGCCCCAGATCTTTTTCACGTAGTTCTGGGTTTCCTTGTAAGGCGGCACCCCGCCGTATTTCTGCACCGCTTCCGGCCCCGCGTTATAGGCCGCAAGCGCCAGCCGCCAGGACCCGAATTTGCGGAACTGGCGGGCCAGATAGCGGGCACCGCCTTCCAGGTTCTGTTTCGGCACCGCCGGGTCCACCCCCAGCGCCCGCGCCGTGGCCGGCATCAGCTGCGCCAGGCCAAGCGCACCCTTGTGCGATTTGGCATTCGGGTTCCAGTTGCTCTCCTGCTGCACCAGGCGCAGGAACAGTTCCTCAGGCACCCCATGCAAGCGGGCAGCATCGCGCGCCATCTGCAGATATTCCCCCCGGTACTTGCCCGAATAAGGCAAGCCGCCGCCAGCGGACGGAATACTATAGGTCTTGGGCTGCAGACGGGCCGAGTTCTTGTACTGTGTCGCCGCGCGGCCATCCAGCACCCTGGTGTGGGCGGAAAACAAGTCCCGCCTGCTCTTGGTGCCGAAAATATCCGCTGAGGCAGGCTGCCCTGCCCCGATCATCGCAACAACCACCCACGCAACCGCTTGGCGCATACTCACTGTCCCGGCACTGTCCCACTCTGCCGGAATATAACTAATTCAGAACAAATTTAAAGCAACACGGGCGTGAGCTGCCGCCACGCCGCGCAAACACAGTCAAATTCATCCCCAGAGACCTGCTTTTCTAGGGCCACGCGGGTCTATAGTGTGCTGGGAAACCAGAGCGGACGGATTCGCGCCAGACCGCTGCGGAACCAGAACATCAAGAAACAAAGGACCGAACCCTATGGCCGGCTCACTGAACAAAGTCATGCTTATCGGCAACCTGGGCCGCGACCCCGAGGTGCGCAGCTTCCAGAACGGCGGCAAAGTGTGCAACCTGCGCATCGCCACCTCCGAAACCTGGAAGGACCGCAACACCGGCGAGCGCCGTGAGCGCACGGAATGGCATTCGGTCGCAATCTTCAGCGAAGGCCTGGTTCGGGTCGCTGAGCAATATCTGCGCAAAGGCTCCAAGGTTTATATCGAAGGCCAGCTGCAAACCCGCAAATGGCAGGACCAGAGCGGCCAGGACCGGTACTCCACCGAGGTGGTGCTGCAGGGGTTCGGCTCCACCCTGACCATGCTTGACGGCCGCGGCGAAGGCGGCGGCGGCGGCGGTTATGGCGGCGG
>NZ_JWLD01000075.1 GCF_000813725.1 Leisingera sp. ANG-Vp | reverse complement strand
CCTTTGGTCGGCTTGTTCTCCTCTTCCGGAACCGCAGTGCTGATGTATCGAGAGATGTTGAGATTGCGGCCTTCATCGGCAATACACTCCTTGCTCACACGCTTGGAATAGCGGTCCTCTTCCTTCCGGAATTGGTAGGTCGAAACGATTTTCCCGATATGGTCCGGCGCCCCGTTCGTGCCATCCCCCAATTGGTTTTGCCGCTTGAATGCGGCGGGAGGCGACGGCGTCGCTCCGACCATCGCGGGCATCGGGTCGAGTTTGGGTTAGTTGTGCTGTAAGTCACGCCAAACATCTCGCGGTTCATTACGGCTGTGGAGGTTACGCCGAGACACTGAAATCGCCACCTTCCAATACATCAATGGCTTCTACAACCCGCGCCGACAGCGCTCAGCACTGGGCTGGAAAAGCCTGGTCGCCTTCGAACGGAAAGAGGCCTAAACGAGCACTTGGGGCGGCACAAAAGCGCGGTGGGTCCAAAACCTACGCAGAACGCCTTCGATCCGCCGGAAAACCGCACAAAGCCATCATCACTGCGGTCGCCCGAAAGCTCGATGCAAACGCAAGCGCACTCTTCAAAGCGCGACAGAAATGGCCCCCTCAAGCCACCTGAGAAATACAGTTGCTAAAGGCCATACTTGTATCCGTTGCGTAGACTACCTGCGCTTTGAGGCCCTTGCCGCCATCTCAGCCCGCCCTGGATGCCTCGAGCGTACTGGACTGCTCGCAGCCCAATGCTGACGTGGTCGGAGCCGCTTTTCGACCCTTCTCACTCTTGGAATTTAGGTGGCTTTAAATAGGACTAGAGAATGCGTATTATATCAAATATGCCTGTGACAAACATGTTTGGAGCGATTCCCATGGCAGATGTGCAGCCGCAACGGCCTCAGATGTTCGAAATCACCGCAGCAGAAATCAGCCGCCTGGTTGCCCGCTTCTATGCAAGAATCCGCGCGCATGAGGTGCTGGGGCCGGTGTTCGGCGCGGCTATAACGGATTGGCCGGCGCATGAGGCCAAGATCGAAGCCTTCTGGCGCGGCGCAATCCTGCGCGAGCCGGGGTACGCAGGCAATCCGATGCAGATCCACCTGGCCAACGCCGCGGTCAAGCCGGAGCATTTCCCGCTGTGGCTGGAGTTGTTCCGGGACACTGCAAACCGCGAGCTGAAGCCGGAAGCAGCTGCTGCCTTTGCAAGCCTTGCCGACCGCATCGGCAACGGGCTGTCCTACGGGATCGAGAATTTCCGCAGGCCCGAAGGGGCGCCGCCCGTCCTGGCGTAAGCAATTTACGGGCGGCTGCCGGCAGGCGTCTGCCCCGGTGTGTTAAGATATAAACCATCATTCTGTCCGGCACGGCCATAAGGAGAGACGAAAATGACTGCAGGCGTCTATTCCAAAGCACGGGTGATCCAAGGGGATCCAGGGCAGGTGGTGCAGCGCTGGCTGATCGCCGGATGGCGGGATCTGCGTGCGAACCCTGGGTTTTCACTGGGATACGGTATCGGGCTGGTGCTGGCAGGCTGGGGAACAATCTGGTTCCTGAACGCCAGCGGCATGGCCTGGATGCTGCTTCCGCTGCTGGCCGGCGGCGTGCTGGTGGGGCCGGTGGCCACTGTCGGTCTTTACGCGGTGGCCCGCGGCAAGCGGGAGGTGGCCTCGAAAGGGCAGATCGCGCTGGTGGGGGCCATCCTGATGGTCTTTGCCCTGACCTGGATCCGGGCGGCCACGGTGCTGTTTGCCATCGTCTACGGGCTGCGCCCCTTTGCCGGTTTCACCGAAACGCTGCAATTGCTGCTCAGCACGCAAGCAGGCTGGGTGCTTATGGTGGCGGGTTCGCTTACCGGCGGGCTGTTTGCCGCGCTTGGCTTTGCGGTCTCGGCCTTCTCATTGCCGATGCTGGTGGACCGCAAAATCGACGGCTTTTCAGCCATGGGGCTGAGCTTCAACGCCGCCACCCATAACTTCTGGCTCTGCGTCTGGTGGGGCGCGGCCATCACCTTCCTGACCGCCCTGGGCATTCTGACCGGATTGCTGGGGCTTGCGATTGTCTTTCCGCTGCTTGGCTATGCCACCTGGCATGCCTACGCGGATCTGTTCCATGGAGATGCATGAATGTCTGAGGCTCTTCCAAAAGGCGCGGTGCATTACGCCACCTCGCGGTTCACGCAGGACACTCTGCCGGAGAAACTGCGCAAGGATCACAGCACCAAGGCAGGCGTCTGGGGCCAGCTGGCGGTGCAAAGCGGCCGGCTGCGGTTCCGGCGCGAAGACAAGGCAGAGGTGATCGTTGAGGCAGGCGGAACGGCCGTGTTTGCCCCGCAGGAGGTGCATTCGGTCTGGAGTGCCCCATCTGAATTGGCCCACCGTTATGTTTAGGAAACGGAGGACTGAGAATGGCGAACAAGCGGCACAAGCCGGAGGAAATAGTTCAGAAGCTGCGGCAGGTTGATGTGCTTGTCGGCCAGGGGATGCAGCGCGTGGATGCGATCCGCGAAGTGCGCATCACTGAGCAGACTTACACCGCTGGCGCAAACAGTATGGCGGAATGGGAACCGACCAACTGAAAGAACTCAAACGGCTTCAGAAGGAGAACGAGCGGCTGAGAAAGGCCGTGTCGGACCTGACCCTGGACAAACTCATCCTGAAGGAGGCCGCACGGGGAAACTTCTGAGCCCCGCTCGTCGCCGAGCCTGCATTGAGTTGATCCGTAGCGAGATGAAGGTATCAGAGCGTCGTATCTGCCGCGTGCTCGGGCAGCATCGCTCGACGCAGCGGCATCGTCCAAGGGGCCGGGAAGACGAGGAACGGCTGGTTGCCGACATGACCGAGCTGGCCAGGCAATTCGGCAGCTACGGCTACCGGCGCGTTGCCGTACTGCTGCGAGCTTCAGGTTGGCAGGTCAGTGACGGCCGGATCGAGCGGCTGTGGCGACGGGAGGGGCTGAAGGTGCCGCTGAAACAACCGAAGAAAGGCAGGCTTTGGCTGAACGATGGGTCATGCATCCGGTTGCGGCCTGAGTATCGCAACCATGTTTGGTCGTATGATTTCGTGCATTGCCGAACCGACGATGGGAAAGCGTTCCGCACTCTGAACATCTTGGATGAGTTCAGCCGTGAATGCTTGGCGATCCGAGTGAAGCGGAAACTCAACTCGACCGACGTGATTGATGCCCTGACGGATCTGTTCATCCTGCGCGGGACGCCAGCATTCGTTCGGAGCGACAACGGGCCGGAGTTTGTTGCCAATAACGTGCGGGCCTGGATTGAGGCTGTCCGGGCAAAGACCGCCTTCATCGAACCCGGAAGCCCTTGGGAGAACGGGTACGTTGAGAGCTTCAACGCCCGGATGCGGGACGAACTGCTCAATCGCGAGATATTCTATTCGGTGAGGGAGGCACAAATCATCATCGAAGGCTGGAGAAAACACTACAACACAAAACGACCCCACAGTTCATTGGGCTACAGGCCCCCGGCTCCTGAAACAATCATCCCGATGGAAATGAGGCCAGTGATGCACTAACAATCAAACTGGACCAGTCAGATCAGGCCATCCAGCGCCCAGGTTGAATGCATGAACCGCACTATCGAGGACGCAATCGTCAAACGCTGTCACAAGGAAAAAACGAACAGCTTCGTTCGCACTTGGCCGACTTCCGTGATGCCTCGAACCTATCTACTAATTATGTAGGAATTGATCCACTCATAGAGTATCTTCGCCGGTCTGCTCATTGTGGCATCAAAGTCAGAAATAAAATAGGCCCAAGGACACTCTATTTCCATATCAATGGGTTCGATTAAAAGGTCTCTTTCGACATAAGTTTGCACGAGTGACTTTGGCAAGGCGCAACAACCTAGACCCCTAGTTGAAAGTTCCAGTGCAATGTTTGAGGCGTTTGTTTGCAATGCGGTATCTAGGGGGAAATTGCCAAGGTTAAATTGGTCGGCGATCTTGCACCAGTAGTCGGGCCGACCAATAATGTGAATGAGATCTGCCTCCAATAGATCATTCCCAGACATCAGCCTTCTGCCTTGAACACGGTAGTTAGGGGCGCAAACGACTGTCATCTCTTCTGGCCACATCTTTCGAGCCCCTGATGGAGCCATATCCGAGTTGTTGATTGTAATCCTGATATCAGCAACGCTTTGTTCAATGTCTTCCCAAATGGTACCATGAACGGATATGCCGATGTCCGAATGACGTTTCTGGAAAGCATTGATACAATCAGCTAGCCAATTTTCTGCAAGGCTCATCGGGCATGAAATGGACACCCGTTTCCCGTGCCTTGAGCTAATTATTGTTTCGGCGGCAGTGTCAATTTGCACTAGTGAACTCTGGATGGTCGGTAAAAAAGCTTCACCAATGTTGGTTAAGGCAAGGCCGTGTGGCTTCCGAGTGAATAGTGGCCTGCCGATGAAGCCTTCCAAACTCCGAACATGATTGCTGACTGCAGACCGTGTATAGTTGAGTTCTTTTGCAGCCAAGGTAAAGCTGAGATGCCTAGCCACAGCTTCGAATGACCGTATGTGATTCAGGTGCGGAATAGGTTTCACTGCGTACGCTCCAGTAAAGTCACAGCTAAGTTTTATTGAGTTACTGGGCGGCTGGGAGCAAAAGATAGTTAGTCAATGGCCTTGGAAAAATTTTGCAAGTCACGTTCTTTCAACCGTGTTCCGTTGACTTTCCAAATTTTCGTTTATAATCTAGGTGTTGCTATCGGATTGAATTTTCTTAGACGCGAGTGCGCGCTCTAAGCTTCTTCAATAAGCAGTGTGCCCCTCAAGATATTTTTTACTTTGAAGCTGGCAAAGGATGAAATTTGACAACGGCTGTGTAGCTCTCACCGCTTTTCGTTGAATCTTTCGGGTGACGTTCTTTCTTACGCTATTTGATGAGTTAACCTTTGACGTGCTCCCTCTCGAAGTCCTCGCTTTAAGGTTAGCCTGTTCTCCAACTGGGCTTGCCCCCAACGCTGTGATGTGATCCCCGAAAACGCCTCTGTTTTTGATTAGAGTTTTCCGCAGAGTGGAGCTCACCCCATTTCTGGTCCGGGCTTCATGCGACCTTTCGGGCTTTCTTCAATTGGGCCGCATATACGCTCGGCGTCAAGTTTCCGAGAGAAGAATGCGGCCTGGTTTCGTTGTAGTCAGCTTTCCAATCGTTGATCCGTGTGCGGGGATCATCCATGGACAGGAACCATGATGCATTGAGGCATTCCTGGCGCGGCCGGCTGTTGAAGGCTTCGATATGGGCATTATGAACCGCACCGAGTTTGCCGGAGGCTTCAACTCCTGAGTAGGATGAAGCCACAATGAGCAAGACAACAAACAAATATTCTCCTGAGGTCCGCGAGCGTGGGGTGCGGCTGGTTCTGGACAACCAGGGCCAGCACAGCTCCCGCTGGCAGTCGATCATGTCGATTTCCGTAAAGATCGGCTGTTCGGCGCACACGCTGAACGAGTGGGTCAAGAAGGCGGAAGTCGACAGCGGCAAGCGGGCGGGTGTTCCCACCGATGTCGCCGACAAGATGAAGGCGCTTGAGCGGGAGAACCGCGAGCTGCGCCAGGCGAACGAGATCCTCCGCAAGGCATCGGCGTATTTTGCGATGGCGGAGCTCGACCGCCGGTCGAAGTGATGGTGTCATTTATCGACATTCATCGCGCGGAGCATGGGGTCGAGCCGATCTGCACTGTCCTGCCGATTGCCCCTTCCACGTATTATGAGCATCTGGCGCAGCGGGCCGATCCGGCCCGGTTGTCGGACCGTGCCTGGCGTGACGCAGCATTGCGGCCCGAGATCCTGCGTGTTTTCGAAGAGAACTGGCGGGTCTATGGCGTGCGGAAGATCTGGCGGCAATTGCAGCGGGAGGGTTTCACTGTTGCCCGCTGTACGATCGCCCGGCTGATGAGGGGCATGGGCATTCAAGGTATCATCCGGGGCAAGCCGCACCAGACGACTGTGCCCGACAAGAAGGCTCCATGCCCTCTGGATAAAGTGAACCGGCAATTCCGTGTGCCTGCTCCAAACATGCTCTGGGTCAGCGATTTCACCTATGTCGCCACCTGGAAAGGGTTTGACTATGTCGCCTTTGTCATTGACGCCTATGCCCGCAAGATTGTCGGATGGCGTGTCAGCACCTCGGCGCATGCCGGGTTTGTTTTCGATACTCTGGAGCAGGCTGTTCACGAGCGGCGCCCAACAAATGCCATGGGGTTTGTTCATCACTCCGACCGCGGTAGCCAATACCTTTCGATCAAATACACAGAAAGGCTGAGGTCATCCACCGCCGCGGCCCATGGCGCAATTTCGAAGCCGTGGAATACGCAACGCTCGAATGGGTGGACTGGTTCAACAACCGCCGTCTGCTTTAGCCTATTGGGAACATCCCGCCGACAGAAGCAGAGGCCAATTTCTACGCCGCTCTGGAGACTGAGGACATTGCCGCGTAACTAACTGAAATCAGCCTCCGGCAAACCCGGTGCGGTTCATTACCTGTTGGCTTTCCCGGCTTTGAGAAGTCCAGCTCGACCTTGTTCAGATAAGCCCACTGGTACAGCCGCCGCCCTGCAAACTCCGGGCCATTGTCAACGCGAATGCTGAGCGGTTTGCCCCTGATCCGCGCCAGCCGGTCCACCTCGCCGATGACCTGATAAGCGCGGAAGTTTGTCCTCGCGGCCGTCGCGAGAGCCTCTCTCGTAAAGCAGTCCACAATGGTCAAGATCCGGAATGGATTCCCATCGAACAAGCGGTCCTACATAAAGTCCATCGCCCAGACGTCATTCATGCCATCCGCCTCAGAGCGGCCGGATCTGTACCGGCAGGCCCGGCGCTGTTTCGGGCTCCGGGTGCGGATCGACAAACCTTCTTCGCAATACAGGCGGTACAGGCGCTTGTGGTTCACATACCAGGCTGTTCGGCGATTGCCGCGCGTTCTGTGCCCGGCGCTCTCAGTTGTGCGATCACCAAGTGGAGACGCTCGAACTGCCGCCCAAGTTCCCCCAGGAGATGGCTGCCGA
This sequence comes from Leisingera sp. ANG-Vp, assembly GCF_000813725.1. Lineage (GTDB taxonomy): Bacteria > Pseudomonadota > Alphaproteobacteria > Rhodobacterales > Rhodobacteraceae > Leisingera. The sequence continues at coordinate 4,626 of NZ_JWLD01000075.1, read as the reverse complement.
GGGGTCGACCGTCACCTGTCCTGACCCTGTCGAGCCAAGCCCGCCAGTCGCCGCCGTGAAGCCCCTGCACTCTGCGGATCCCGTGCAGGTTCAGGAGTCCACGGATGCGATTGACATTGCGTGTGCGCTGCTTGACCAGTTGCACGCGTTCCCGGGAGACCCGCTTCGCATCCTCCTCTTCCGGGCTCGGTACGCGCATGGCGCGGCAGACTGACTTGTCGCCGAGAAGGAACGCCTTCAGCGTGAAGACCATCACCTCGACGTCGATCCGGTCGGTCTTAACCCTCCGGCCACGGCGAGGCACGAGAAAGCTCGACGCATCCAGCACCGTCACGTCGATCCCGCGATCGGTCAGAAACCGCGGCAGCCAGAACCCGTCGTAGCCGGCTTCAAAGCACACCCGCGGCCGGACGCTCAGATACCTCCTGCCGGCCGCCTTGTCGGCAATACCGGCGAGCGCTGCGAGGAGTCCGTCCGCGTCGCCACCCGAGACGGTCACGGTGAGCACCTTCTCCTGCCCCGGCAGGAGGCGCCGAGCAGCCATTTGCTGAGGCTGAGTTCCAGCGCCACATGGCAGTCGGCCGAAGCACTACGCGAGTCATGGTTTTGGGTCTGCATATCGATCCTCCTCGGTTTGAACTCCTTAGACGATCGTGCAATCGGCTCCCGCGGAGAACCTGCATAGGATCTACAATGAAGAACGCCCGCACGGGGCTATGGGGAATAAGGTCCCGGCAGACCTGATGAAATCACTTCACGACACCAGCCCGTGAACCTGATGGAATTGCGGAAATTCTAACAACGGCCGAGGGCACGTTGGGGATCACATCAGTTGGAGAACAGGCTAACCACAAAGCGAGGACTTTGAGGGGGAGCACGTCAGTTGAAAGTAGTGCCAACTGAATCAACCTGCTTTTCGTGTATTAACTCTAAGAGCGCGAGGGGCTGGCCCCTCGCTCCCGCCCTTTTAAGGTTCATTTGAACCGATCTCTTCCTTCCTTTTGGCCACATAGGCCTCCAGTTCCTCCTTGATGGCCGGGTCCATTGCGGGTTCTTCGTAGTCCTGCAGCGCCTGCTGCCAGAGGCCCGTGGCCCGCTGCAGCGCGTCCTTGGCGCCCGCCGCTTCCCAGTTCTCGTAGTTCTGCCAATCCGACAGCATCGGCTTGTAGAACGCGGTCTCGTAGCGCGCCATTGTGTGCTCGGCGCCAAAGAAGTGGCCGCCGGTGGGCACTGACTGGATCGCGTCAAAGCCCAGCTCATCCTCGTCGAATTTCATCGGTTTCAGGAATTCGATCATGTTCTGGATGATTTCCACGTCCATGATGAACTTTTCATAAGACGCGGTCAGACCGCCTTCCAGCCAGCCGGCCGCGTGGTAGACGATATTGGCACCGCCCAGGACCGCGCCCCAGCTTGCCATCATGGTCTCATAGGCTGCCTGCAGGTCAACCGCGTTAGAAGCATTGGCATTAGAGGTCCGGTAGGGGATGCCGTAGCGCCGCGCCAGCTGGCCGCCGACGATATTGGCCTTGGCATTTTCAGGCGTTCCGAACGCGGGCGCACCGGAACGCATGTCCACATTCGAGGTAAACGACCCGTACATCACTGGCGTTCCCGGATTGACAAGCTGGGTCAGCACCACACCGAACAGTGCCTCGGCGTTCTGTTGTGCCAATGCGGCAGGCAGGGTCACCGGTGTCATCGCGCCCATCAGGGTAAAGGGCGTAACCGAGACCGGCTGCCCGTGCTCGGCCATGGCAATCAGCCCGTCGCCCATGGCGTCGTCGAACAGCCGCGGCGAGTTGACTGAGATGATGGTGATCACGCCCGGGTCTCTGTTCATCTCCTCAGGTTTCTGACCGCGGGTAATCGCCATCATGTTGATGCCGTCAATCGCGCGGCCGCGGCCGATGGCGGTGCAGTGGAACGACAGGTCCGAAAAGGTCAGATTGGCCAGATAGGTGTCCAGATGGCGGTTGTTGGCCGGCAGTTCCAGCGGGGCGGTAACCTGGTTGCCGATCAGGTGGATGGCGTTGAAGTGATGCGCCAGCTTGATGAAGTTCTGATAGTCGGTGAGGTTGCCCTGGCGGCGGCCGTTGATGCAGTCGTGCACATTCGGGGGGCCGGCGACCAGGCCGAAGTTCACGTTGTTGCCGCCCATGGTGATCTGCTTGGCCCGGTTGCGCGCGGTCAGGGTAAAGGTGCGCGGCACCGTCTTCAGCGCCTCCATGACGAGGCTTTCATCCATGCGGATGGTCTTGCTGTCCCGGTCGACGATGGCGCCTGCGGCCTCAAAAATGTCCATGACATTGTCGCCCATCACCCGGATGCCGGCCTCTGACAGGATCCGCATCGAGGTGGCGTGCAGCTGATCCATCTGTTCAGGATACAGTAATTCATACGCCGGGTAGGTGTTTTTCACCTGGGTCCAAGGCAGCTGTTCGATGCTGCCGCCGGAACGGGTGGATTTTCCGCGGCGTCCGCCGCTGCGCCGTTCACGTGCCATGACTTCAGTATCCCCTTTCAGGATTGACGATATTGCTCAGCGCTTCGCCCTTGCGGTAGCGCATCAGGTTTTCCGAGAACATCTCCACCGATTTCAGGTCCCAACCCTGGTAGACCGAGGAGCAATGCGGGGTGATGATCACGTTTTCATAAGCCCACAGCGGGTGTTCCGCGGGCAGCGGCTCGACAGTGAAGACATCCAGCGCCGCGCCGCGGATGCGGCCTTCGTCGAGTGCGGCCAGCAGGGCTGCCTCGTCGATCACCCCGCCGCGGGAAACGTCGATAATCACTGCGGTGTCTTTCATTGCAGCGAAGGCCTCCGGACCTACGATGTCGCGGGTGCTGTCCAGGAGCGGCACGCAAGTCACGATGAAATCGGCGCGGCCCCAGAGACCGGGCAGGGCCTCCATGCTGTATACCTCATCGACGTTGGGCGTGTCTTTCGGCCGGGCACGGACGCCTATGGTGTTAAGGCCCAGGGCCTTGGAGCGCGCTGCCACTGCCTCGCCGGTCTTGCCGAGGCCGATGATCAGCACGGTTTTCCCGTCAATCGGTTCCACTTGGGCCGACAGCCACTCGCGCCGCTCTTGTGCCGCGCGGAACGCGGGCAGGCCGAGGCTGAAGTGAAACATTGCCCCTAGCGCATATTGCGCCATCATGTCGGCGGCGACACCGGCCGAGTTGGTCACAGTCAAGGCCGCTGGGTTCCAGGGGTTCATGTGGTCGGTGCCGGAACCGCCGACAGAGACCCATTTGACAGTTTCCGCGTCCAGCAGAGCTTGGCGCGGGAAGGCCGGCGTGCCGTTAAATCGGACGGAGTAAACCACCTCGGCACCGGTTTCCGCGACCATCGCGGGCAGGCCCTCGTAGGTATCGCATGTGTGGATTTGCAGATCCGGATGGCCATTTGCCAGCACCCGTGCCGCAGGTGCAGGATTGTCGGTGTGGAGGATGATGACAGGGGATTTCATCATGCGGTTCCCTTTTGAAACTCGCCTGCAGCAGTGGCTACTGCGTTAGCGAAAAAGGCGGTGGCGGCGATGTCGAACAGCACCGAGAAGCCGGGAGCGCCGCGGTCGTCCCGCCAAGTAATGGCTTCAACATAGCCGACGCGGGTCTGGGCGATCTCGCCGTGACCGAATGCGCCTTGGTTAAGGTTCACCGGGCAGATCTTGGCCATCAGGTCGAACAAACACGGGCCCGACAGGTGCATCATCGCCCAGGTTTCCTCACGCCATGAATAATAGCCTTTTGGCGCTGCGGCGGCATCCCAGCGGCTGCGCAAATCATCGGTGTGGTTCAGCACCACGGCTTCCTCACGGCCAAGGCGCAGCACGCCGGTTGCGATGCGGTTTACTTCCGGGACCTCATAACCCTGCGCCTGCAGGAAGCTGACGGTGCCGCGGCCCTTGAGGCCGAAGCGCGGTGTGCGGCTGTCGTCGCTTAAGGTGACGGGGCCGGTGATCAGCGGTACGCCTTTAGCGGCACCTTGCGGGTCTAGCGGGTAGATGCGCATGTCAAAGCTCCTGCCGCTTGTTGTCAGGGTCAAAGAAGGCGTGGCCGCGCACCGGCGTCGTCACCCGGGTGCCATTGCGGCATTTCACCGTGACGGGCGTGCCTTCAGCCGCGTCGTCGCCATGCACGTAGGCCAGCGCGATATGGGTGTTCAGCGTCGGTGACCACAGGACCGAGGTCACATGGCCCACGGGCACATCATCCTTCAGCACCAGGCAGCTTTCGCCCGGCACATCAGCTCCGCCGAAGGTCAGCCCCACCAGCTTGCGCGGCAGTCCCTTGTTGCGGCGCATCTCGATGGCGCGTTTGCCGACAAAGAACGGCTTGGTCTTGGAAACCGCCCAGCCAAAGCCCAGCTCATCCGGGGAGGTCAGCGCGTCGGTGTCCTGGCCGATCAGGATGTGGCCTTTTTCAAGGCGCAGGATCCGGCTGGCCTCCAGGCCGTAGGGGCGCACTCCGTGGGCTTTGCCCGCCTCCAGCACCGCATCCCATAGGGTTTTGGCATAGGTGGAGGGGCAGTGCAGCTCGTAGCTCAGCTCGCCGGTGAAGCCGATCCGCATGGCGCGGACGGGGACACCCGCCACGCTGCCCTCGCGCCCGTCGAGA
>NZ_JWLD01000074.1:26764-33399 GCF_000813725.1 Leisingera sp. ANG-Vp | reverse complement strand
GTCGGGGCGGCGCCGCCCCCCCCCGCCGCATTCAAGCGGCAAAACCAATTGGGGGATGGCACGAACGGGGCGCCGGACCATATCGGGAAAATCGTTTCGACCTACCAATTCCGGAAGGAAGAGGACCGCTATTCCAAGCGTGTGAGCAAGGAGTGTATTGCCGATGAAGGCCGCAATCTCAACATCTCTCGATACATCAGCACTGCGGTTCCGGAAGAGGAGAACAAGCCGACCAAAGGAGAGCCCTTTCCCGCAACCCCAAGCTTACTCAATGAGCTCCAGAACTGTTCCCAAGACAGTTTTGGTTACGGTTTCAATCAGGTTTATTTCGGCATACTCATTCAAGGTGTGGGCAGTCATAAATGGGCCCGCCCCAAACACAATCGTGGGAAACCCGAAATTCGGCGCGTCTGTTGCGCCTGAACAGGAACCCAAACCCGCGACGTGCCCAGTGACTTTCCGGAACGCATTTCTCGCAGCTTGGGCAATGGCGCAATCTTGGTCGACTTCCAGCGGCAAAGATACTGAATGCGGCTCAGTGAGTTCGTATTTCAAGCCTGGAACCATGTCGAGTTTCTGCCGGACCTCCTCATACACAATATCTGGCGTCTCGTGTGGCAAGGTTCGGCGGTCAACCTCAAGCTCGCAGAAGTCGGGAATGGCATGGGTGATAGTCCCGCCACGGATGACATTCATGGAAAACCGGGGGGCTCCGCACAGCGGGTGGTGCTCCCGTGCTTGCAATTCATCATCGTAAGACGAAAGTGCATTTAGGACTTGTGACATATCCGTAATAGCATTGTGTCCCAGCTCAGGTGAGCTGGAATGGCAGGAAGCGCCAAACGTGCGGATTTTGAAGGCAACGTCGCCGCGATGCGCCAAACATATCTTCAAGTCGGTTGGTTCCAGGATAATTCCGTAATCGGCAAAGGGACCATGCCAGCCCATGTCCGCCGAGCCGCGAAGCTGATACTCTTCATCTGCGACCCCGACTATCAGCAAATCGCCACGCAATGGGATATTCGTTTCGACAAGAATGCGCGCAATTTCGAGGTAAGTGGCAAAGGCGCTTTTCATATCGCAGGAACCGCGGCCATAAACCCGGTCTTCGGTCACCTTCGGCTCGAAAGGATCGGAATACCCTTCAACGGTGACCGTATCCATGTGACCCGCCAGCATGACGGTCGGCCCGTCCCCTGATCCGCGCAGCCTACCCCAGATATTTGGCCGCCCGGGCGCAATTTCCCTTTCCCCTGTCTCGAAGCCGAGCTGGTCTAAACGCTGCAAGAGATAATCACCGACTTCCCGCTCGCGGCGGCCTGGGCCGGGCAATTCATCATAGGGGTTCACGCTGGGAATTCGCACAACATCACTAAGTGTTCTGACAAGTTCATCCCGGCTTACCAATTCAACAAGGCCCTGCAGGTTCATTTTTGGTTCCTCACCTAATCTATGCTCTTTTGCGAATTGGTGCTCCGGGGCGTTGCGTGCTTTGCCATTCAGGCGAGCGAGCAAAGCCTGTTTGTGTATCCCGCAACAGCTGCTTCTCTCTCATGATGTCAGCCGCCCGTTCGGCCAGCGCAATTGTCGGGGCATTGATGTCGCCGCAGGTGGTGCGCGGCATGATCGAGGCATCGACAACGCGCAGATTTTGCACACCAAATACCCGAAGTTTGTTGTCGACCACCGCGTAACGGTCATCTTTCGATCCCATTTTGCAGGTGCAAGATGGATGCAGCGCGCTTTCGACCGACCGAGTGATAAAGGCGTCCAGAGCGTCATCATCCTGAATGTCTAACCCCGGCGCCAGTTCTTTGCCGCGGAATGCATCCATGGCCGGTTGCTCGATCACTTCCCGTGTCAAGCGCACAGCAGTGCGCATTTCGACCCAGTCCTGCGCCTTTGCCATATAATTGAAAACGACCTTTGGCTTGCTGAAGGGATCGCTGTTTCGAAGCGTCACGCTGCCCCGGCTGCGGGATCTCTTTGGTCCGACATGAATTTGAAACCCATGCCCCTTGTGCAAATTCAAACCATCGTAGGACAACGCCAAAGGAAGGAAATGCATCTGGATGTCCGGGTATGCGATGTTCACTTCGCTGCGAAGGAATGACCCTGCCTCAAAGTGATTGGTGGCGCCCGCGCCCTTGCGGGTCATCATCCATCGCAATCCGACTGCCAGCTTGTTGTGAAGCTTCAAAGACGGGTAAATCGAAACGGGCTTCTTGCAGGCGTATTGAACCAGAACTTCCAGGTGGTCCATCAGATTGGATCCGACACCGGGCAGGTCCACGACTGGGGAAATACCCAGGTCTTTCAGATCGCTGACCGGCCCCACACCTGATTGCAGCAATATTTTCGGGCTGGCGATTGCGCCGGCGCAAAGTACAACCTCCCTCGCCGCTGTGGCGGTTTCCCTGGCATTGCCCCGGGTAATTTCGACCCCGGTCACCTGCGTGCCATCGAACTGCAGCCGTTCTACGAAAGCCCCCGTCAGGACCGTCAAATTTTGCCGTTTCATGGCAGGGCGCAGATAGGCAACTGCGGTGCTGCAGCGTTCCCCGTCTCCGATGGACATATCAAGAGGCGCAAAGCCTTCCTGCTGGCTGGCATTGATGTCCGTGCTCAGCCCATACCCGGCCTGAGCGCCGGCCAGCATGAAGGCGTGAAACAGGGGATTGGTCAGATCTCCGCGCTGTGTCCGGAGCGGCCCCTCTGTTCCGCGCCACTCCGAGGCTGGCCCCGCGTAAGTTTCGCAGCGGCGGAAGTACGGAAGCATGCCGGCATAGTCCCAGCCGTCCGCACCGCTTTCCGCCCAGTACTCATAATCCATCGGGTTGCCGCGGATATAAACCATCCCATTTATCGAAGACGATCCGCCAAGCCCCTTGCCGCGTGGCACATTCATGACGCGGCCGCCCAAATGCGGCTCCGGTTCGGTCGAAAACCCCCAATTGAAACGGTTCATGTTCATGGGAATCGACAGGGCCGCGGGCATCCGTGTCCAGATGCTGCGCTCCGAGCCGCCAGCTTCGATCAGCAGGACCTGAACATTTGCATCTTCGGACAGGCGGTTTGCCATGACGCATCCAGCCGAGCCCGCTCCAATGATGACGTAGTCGTAGCACCCCAGTTCCGCGCGCTGGTTATCCATAGGTGGCTCCTTTGACGGTCTTGGGCCGGTAGCCGGCCCGGATAGCATCGGCGCATTCAGCCATGGCTGCGGCAAAGGCTTCCAGCAGCGGATCGTTGTCAAACGCGTCCAAGGTGCAATGAATTCCCGCCGGATCGCTGACCTGATTGATTTTCCAATCCCGTTCTTCCATCGCCGCGGCGACAAGCGAAGCGTCGATGTCGTTCCAGCCGAAGGTCACAACCGTGCCAATGGGATTCCCGAATATCCTCGTTTCATCAAGAGCCTCAATAAGGCCGACAAGCTTGGTCCGGTTGTGAATGATCTGCGCGGTCTGTGCTCTGTAGCCTTCCAGGCCAAGCCGCCGCATCACCGCATAAGCGCCTGCAAGCGAGCTCGCCGGGGGACTGCCGTTCATACCTGTGGATACCATCAGGCCTACCGGCCAGGTTCCTTCGGAAAAAGTATGCAAGTCAGTGAATTCCTGCTCGCGGCAGAACAGGATACCGGCGCCGATGGGGGCATAGACGTGCTTGTGCAAGTCAACCGAAACAGAGGTCACGCCGTCAAGGTCAAATGCAGATGCAGGAATAGATTCGCCCAAGTCACGCATCGTCCGGGCATAGGCCGCGCCTATGGCGCCATCCACGTGCAGCCAGGTGTTGTGTTCCAGCGCCAGTTCGGACAGATCTTCGATCGGGTCATACTGGCCATAGCAATAGTCGGGCGCCGAGCCGATAATGATCGCGGTGTTGCTGTCGACCCGTTTCCTGAAGTCCTCAGCCCTTGCTGCGAATTTTTCCCCAACGGGAACACGCCGGATTTCCAGGCCGAAATAATGCGCCGCCTTGTCGATGCTCAGGTGCGCAGTGTTCGACATAACGATGTTGAGCCCAGAGGGATCCTTTCCCTTCTGTTTGGCCCATTCCCGGGCTCCCAGCACTGCCAGAATATTGCTTTCGGTGCCGCCCAGGGTGAACGCGCCGGTAGCGGTTTTGGGAATCCCGGACACGACCCGGGCCATTCCCATGACGCTGTCATACATATGACCAATGCTTGGATGCAGGCGCCGGTAAAACAGGTTGTCATTCAAATACAGCTTGGCTGCCTCCGCAGGCGTTTCAAGAAGCCTTTCTTTCATTAGAGCTGTTGGTGCCATTGCCCAGCACGAAAGCTGCCCTTTCCGCAGGCTGATTTCTGTACGGTCGAAATCGTGCATGTTCCTGACAGCCTGCATGACTGTGTCATGATCCTGTCCGGTTTCTTCAAATTGCGAAACGATGCGGTTCGGGTCCTGACAGGCTTCATTCAACATCGCAGGCGCCATCATTTGATCATCACAAAATACTTGAGCATGGGTTCGTCTTGCTTCCAGACACCGCTGAATCCCTTGGGCAAAATCAGGGCAGACCCAGGCCCAAAGGTTTGGCTGCTGCCCCCCGGGTATTGCAGCTCCACAGTTCCCTCAAGAATGTACATGAACTCGTCATAGGGGTAGTCGTTGATCGTGTCGCAATAGGGTTCGCAGTACCACGTGCCAAGCCGCACCTCGTCTGAAGCCCGGTCCAAAGCCAGGCTTTCCCATTCAGTCGGCGGGATTGCGGTCGCCTGTGCCATCGGAAGCGGTCTTGGGGTGGCAGCAAGTGCATGGGTCTTTGCGCTGGTTAAATTGACTGCACGCTTCATGTCATTTCTCCCTGATTCTCCGACGCTGCGCCCGTTTGGCCTGCCGGTATTTCAATGCACTACCAAACACTGAACCGTGGTTCAATATTTAACTGAACCACGGTTCAGTGTTTGGTTGCAAGTCATTCAAAGTAACGTCAAAATAGGACCGAGACGGCAGTTTCGGTGAGCCCGAAGACCTGCTTAATCCGCCAGATTCGCGAGGTTCTTTTGTGTCCAGGCTTGAAAAATCGAACTTGAAAAAGAAGCAAATCATCGAAGCAGCGATGGCAGTTCTGTATGAACGCGGATTTTGCGACATGAAAATCAAGGATGTCGCTTTGAAGGCCGATGTCTCGGCAGGTCTTGTTTGCCACCACTTCGAAACAAAGAAAGGTCTGCTTCTGGCCTCTATGGAATATGCTGTCTCTCTTTACGGACAAAGGCTGCAGCAATTGGGCGGCCGGGGAATCCCGCCCCGGAAGGCGGTTTTGTCTATTGTTCAGATGGCCCTGGATCCTTCTCAATTCGGCAAAGAGCTTTCAGCGACCTGGCTTGCTCTATACTATCTGGCCGCCTGCGATGACGATTTCGACGCCTGCTTGGAAGCCTACAAGCAGCGAAGTTTCGACACGCTTCTATCTCTGACGGGCCAAATCTACGATGAGGAAATTGCGGTGAAACACGCTAGGACGGTAACCTCTCTCATCGACGGCTTCTGGCTCCAAAACTGTTCAAGAACGCATGGCCGGAAACCCAGAAGGAGTACTAATACTATGGATCAGGCTGTCGCAATTGTTGATCAGCTGCTGAGCCCCCCGGTTACGGTCGCGGACACGTAACTGCCAATTCAGCAAGATCCTCAGGTGCAACGGCCAGGAGAAGGGGTTTTGTTGCACAAATCGGTTGAATGCCGGTCCTCCGCTTTCCCAGTACGGATTTATCCTACGGGCTCGGTTACGGGAATGCCAAGAGTGGTGTAGCGGTTGAGCACGGCGATGCGGATTTGGATTTCCGCTACTTGCAGGTCGAAGTCTCTCGCCATCAGGCCTGTTCCAGAAGTTTCGCACAACGCATCTTGGTTTCGACGCGGTTTCGGCGGTGGTATCCACTCCACCGTCGCCAGATTGCGCGGCCCGGAAATCGCGATGCATTGGCAGCTTAATTGCGGGCGATGGCCCCTGGGTTTGTTGGTTTCCGCGGTTTGGCGGTTTTTGCGGCGGGATAGCGGCGCGGACAGTGCGGGCGGCGTCCGCAATAAGGCGGATCTACCGGACGGGCAGGAAATGTCTCCATTGGTGATCAGCACCGCAACCGCGCAACCATCGGCCGGGCAGAAGTGGAAGAGCGGGTTCTCTCCGGGCTGAAGCAGCGCCTGCTGGCGCCGGACTTGCTGGCGCAGTTCGCGGAGGAAAACCGCAAGGCCTTCAACGACGCCGCCGATGGGGCCTGCCAGGACCGGCAGAAAGCCGAACACTCCCTCAAGAAGTTGAAGAGCCGGATAGCAAAACATCCTGACCGCAATCGAGGACGGCATGTACACCGCCTCAATGAAGGACAAGATGTCTGAGCTGGAGGGAGAGAAGGCCCGCCTGGAGGCAGTCATCGCGGACAACCCGGAGCCCCCTGCCCTGCGGCTGCACCCGAGCCTGTCGGCGCGGTACCGGGAGCTGATCGAGGACCTGGCTAGCGCCCTGAATGCACCGGAGGTGCGGCGGGAGGCGGCGGCGTCGCTGCGAGCGCTGATTTCGGAGGTGCGGATGGTTTCTGACGCAGATGCGCCGGGCGGTCATCAGCTTGAACTTGTTGGGGAATTGGCGGGGGTGGTGGCCTTGGG
>NZ_JWLD01000074.1:0-26704 GCF_000813725.1 Leisingera sp. ANG-Vp | reverse complement strand
GAGCAGGCACCCGCCGTTTCCTACCTACCCTCTCCGCAATCATCTAAACGTATGATAGCACACAGCTAACGGCAACTTTGCGCAAAATCGTGGGGGTTGAAAAGTGTAGGCAGCGTCTCCGCGCTAGACACCCCGGCCGACCTTAAACCGCCACTTGCCGTAAACATGAAACGCTGCGCCGCCACCCGATGGGAAGTCCTGTTGTCAACACGTCCTAAGCATACCTATCCTGGCAGGCTCAGGTGGCCCCAAACGGTTACTGTCCTCACTTCAGAGATTTCGCGGCGCAATTTTTCGAAGGAGCCATTCACGGATAGCACAACTTTTAAAGCGTTACCCTTCAGATTTGCCGCCGGTGTCCAAGTAGCCTTATTCAGCGAGTTCGATAATTGCTCTGCGGAATGCCATTTGCGGCGGTCTCTTCCCCCATTCTGAAATGTCGCCATCCACTTCCAACGCGAACAGACGCAAGACGTAGAAGGGCTTTAGGCCCTCTTCTTAATCAAGCCCGAGAACTTGGCGTACTTGTTCATCCGAAAGCAGGCCCATTTGCGATACCGCCTCAGAAACGCTAAGCCCCTGCAACTGTGCTTTCTTGGCGACTTTAGATGCGGTTTCATAGCCAACATGGGGTGCCAGCGAAGTGGCCAGTGCCAAGCTGCCGGTAAGGAGATCTTGGCAACGGGCTGTATCGGCCTCAAGCCCTTCAATACAGAGCAATGACAGTTGCTGGATCGCGGCCACCAGCGTATTTGCGGTCTCAAGAACCTTGTGGATAATAACAGGTTCCATCGCATTCAATTGCAGCTGACCTGCTTCGGCCGCCATTGTGACGATAAGATCATTGCCGATTGCCTGATAGCAAACCTGATTAACCATTTCGGGGATCACGGGATTTACCTTCCCCGGCATGATCGACGAGCCGGCCTGCACTGGCGGCAGCAGAATTTCACCCAGACCAGCTCTTGGGCCGCTGCTCAGCAGCCGCAGGTCATTGCAGATCTTTGAAAGCTTGACCGCGATACGTTTGAGCGTGCTGGAGTACATGACGAAAGCGCCCAGATCCGAAGACGCCTCGATCAGGTCATCAGCCGGTACGAGATGAAGGCCCGAGCCTTCCGTCAGATTGGCCACTACCCGCTGCTGATACCCCTCGGGCGAATTGATCCTGGTGCCAATGGCAGTGCCGCCCAAATTGACTTCGCGCAACAGATCTGCCGCCTCGTCCACGCGCTGAACGTCTTCGCGGATGGTGTGTGCAAATGCTGCCAGTTCCGCGCCCAGGGTCATTGGGACAGCGTCCTGCAATTGTGTACGGCCGATTTTGGCGACAGCTTGAAAGCATGACGCCCTCTCATCAAAGGCCGCACTCAGGCGGCGCATGGCCCCGGTGAGACGCTCATTGGTGAACAGCACCGCCAGTCTGATTGCCGTGGGATAAACGTCGTTTGTGGATTGCGACTTGTTCACATCGTCATTGGGATGAAAATGGCTGTAATCACCGCTGCTTTTGCCCAGAATGCTCAGCGCGCGGTTTGCTATCACCTCGTTGGCATTCATATTTGTCGAAGTGCCTGCGCCGCCCTGGATCACGTCGACGACAAAATGCTCGTGGTGCTGACCTGCAATGATCTCATCGCAAACCTTGGCAATGATATCCGCTTTCGATTGGTCAAGTATCATCAGCTCAGCATTGGTTTGGGCACATGCCTTCTTTACCAGCGCCAAGGCACGGACAATCTCCGGGTAGTGGCTGATCGGAACACCGGTGATCGGGAAATTGATCTGAGCCCGGCGTGTTTGTGAGCCGTAAAGCGCGTCAGCCGGAACTTCTATCTGGCCAAGGCCGTCGGTTTCAGTACGGGACATAGCTGCTCTCGTTGTGCAGGTTTTCAGGGCGCGGGCCAATCAAGCCGGGCGCAATGCTTATGAGAAGGGTGCGGGGAGCCTTCTGCGAGCCCCCCGCACCGGGTCTTGAGACCGGATTACACCGGCGTCTTGAGCGCGTGAGGCACGTTGTAGACGTCCTCTTCCAGCTCATCTTCCGACTTCGCAACCACAACGGTACAGGCCGCATCGCCGGTCACATTCAGTGCGGTCCGAGCCATATCCAAGATCCGGTCGATGCCTGCTATGACCGCAACGCCCTCCAGAGGCAGGCCAACGGACGTCAGCACCAGGGACAGCATAACAAGACCTGCACCAGGCACGCCGGCGGTTCCGATGGAGGCGAGCGTCGAGGTCAGGATGATGGTGAAATAGTCGCCGGTGCTCAGATCGATGCCGAATGCCTGGGCCACAAAGATGGCGGCAACGCCCTGATACATACAGGTGCCGTCCATGTTGATCGTTGCCCCCAGCGGCAGAGTGAAGCTGGAGACCGAGCGCCCGACACCCAGGTTCTGCTGAACCGCGGTCATCGTCACCGGAAGCGTGCCAGAGCTTGATGTACTGGTAAAGGCAACCATCTGAGGCTCGATGACCCCCTGGAAAAAGCGCACGGGGTTGAGCCTCGTGAGCATGGAGACAAGACCGCCATAAACGACCAATGCGTGGATCAGGCAGCCAAGATAAAGCGCGAATATCACCTTCCCAAGCGGCAGCAGAACGTCCAGGCCATAGGTGCCTGCAACCCAGGTGATCAAGGCAAATACGCCATAGGGCGCAAACGAAATCACGATTTCAGTCAATTTCATGATTGCCGCATTGAGCGCCTCGAAGAGGTTACGGAGGGGCTTGGCCGGCTCACCGGCCAGGTTGATCGCAAGACCGAACATAATGGCAAAGAAAATGATCTGCAGGACGTTCCCATTGGCAGCCGCTGCAACCGGATTGGTAGGGATAATGCTGATCAATGTGTTGATGAAAGGCGGCGCCTCACGCGCCTCCATTGCTGCGGCCTCTCCCAGCTCGATGCCAACACCCGGCTGGATCAGCAGGGCGAGCCCGACACCAATGGTGATCGCAAACGCCGTTGTGCCGAGATAGAACGCAACTGTTTTCAGCCCGATCCGGCCCATCCTTGCCATATCACTCACCGAGGTCATGCCGCATACCAGCGAGACAAAGACAAGCGGCACGATCAGCATCTTGATCGCAGAGACAAAAGCGGTGCCAACCACCTTGATTGACGTCGCAGCCGTTTCATTGCCTGTGCTGTTGAGAATGACGCCCAAGATCGCGCCCAGCATCAGCGCAATGGCGATCTTTTTCCAAAGCAGGAGGTTTCGCCAAGCTGCGAAGCCGCCTGCTTTTTGTTTTTCCATGTTCATGAGTTTCTCCCCAAGACTGGTTTCCGCCCCCAGATCCTCCTGACCTGCGATACGGTTGCCGGGCAACTAGCACTTGGAATTGCGGCGCGGATTGCAAAGGACGATTGGATGTTGCAAAGTTTGCATCTTGCATTTCTTGCAACCCACTTGCGTCAAGTAGTATGCAAATGTATGCAACAATCACTGAAGCTGATGGAGCGCTGGCATGGAAATCGAGTTGTTGGAGGACTTTCTCGCCCTCTCGTCCACACGGGTGTTTGCCAAAGCAGCCGAAGTCCGCAACATCAGCCAGTCTGCATTCACGAGACGGATCAAGAACCTGGAGTTCTGGATCGGGACGCCGCTCTTTGACAGGAGCGTCCACCCTGTCGCGCTGACCGAAGCGGGCGAGTCTTTCAAATCAACGGCCTATGACATCATCAGAGCCATGGAAGACGCGCGGCAGGAAGCCAAGGGCATTGCCAAGAGAAGTGATGAGGTGCTGGAGTTTCATGCCCTGCATTCCTTGGCGATTTCTTTCTTCCCTCAATGGCTGGTGCAACTGGAGAAAATGATCGGCCCGGTTCGCTGCAGGGTAACGGCAGAGGATTTTTCCGGCTGTATCGAAGCCGTTGTCTCAGGCTCCAGCGACTTTGTACTTAGCTTTCACCACCCGGCTGTCCCCAGCTTTCTGGAAAGCAAGCAGCACCCCTACGTGACAATCGAAACGGACACGCTGATTGCCGTTAGCGCTGCTGACCGCAACGGGTTGCCATATTTTACTTTGGATGGAGATGGCCCGGTTCCGTTTCTCAGACACCCTGCAGACAGTTTCATGGGCAGAACCACACAAATGATCCTCGAACGCGACGATACCGCGTTCGAAGTCGACTTTAGATACGAAAACTCGATTGCAGAAGCAGTAAAGGCCGCATGTTTGCAAGGGCTTGGAGTCTGCTGGATGCCAAAACTTGCGGTCAACCAGGAACTCGCCGACGGGCGCTTGGTCAAGGTTAGCGATGAACGCCGCGAAGCCAGTGTTTCAATCCGCCTCCACCGCACGGAAGAGACCGCAAGACCGGCCGTGGAGCAATTTTGGTCACTATGCACGTCCTTGGCCAAGTAGAAAAATTGTTAGCGAATTCCCTGTTAGGCGATTTGCCTTGCAAAGCCAGCTAGCCTAGGCAGAGTTTACTTTCCCTCCTAGAAGTAGATCAAACTATGTAATAGTTTCCTTTGGGTACGAAAATAGCCAAGGTTTCACCGCATCAGTGCATGGCCCTCTGACAGAACCAAATTTCTCTCGCTGCAAATGTTTTCGCACAATTTGCGAGAGCCTTACTGATTCCTTCCAACTGTTCTCTCTGGTCCGACGGAGGCGCTGCAGGAGCGCGAATTGGCCCAGCAGGACAAAGTCGGACCAATAGATCAATTCCTTTGGCATCTGATCCATCGGCACCGAGATCGAAACCACCGCAACCGGTTCAACGTCACAGAAGTCAAAGCCCTGCATCACCTCCAAAACCGCAGCCCGAACACCGGTTCACCCAGACGCACAAGCCCGCTTTAGCTGGCCAGCAGCAAGCCTGCCACGACAATTTTCTACCTTGCACTGCTTGGCCTTTCCACCGCAGCCATCGAAGGCCCGGTCAAAACTGCAGCCGTAAAACAGGGCTTCTAAAAGCGGAGACACCGCAGTTCAGACCGTGGCACTCCATTCGCCGCTGTGGATAACTTTCCTACTATATCTAGAATCTACTTGCCGGACGGGTTAGTTCATGGCATTTCACTTCTGACGGCATTGCGCGTCAGATACGCCTTCCGCCGTCAGAACCCCAAAGAGCCCCCACAAAGGCCACGAGAGGCAGCAGAGCATGGATGAGCATAACCTCGAATTTGCGCAGGCAATAGGCTCAAATGAGATCGGGGCGTTTGCAGATAATTTGGCCGAGTCGCTCGACCGGCAGATGAAGATTGCCTTCGAACCTGAAGTACGGAAGACCCTACGGCGCTTCAGCTCCAGCGAGGTGGCCGAGATGCTGCGGGTCAGCACATCCAACCTGCGCAACCGGCACAAGGATGGAAGCTTCCCGGATGTCTTTACTGACAATCGAGGTCACAGGTTCTACAGCGCAGAAGAAATCGACACATTGCGCGGGATCTTGGGGCGGACCGGCAAAAACGCTGCCGCATACCAGCCCGGCCGCCGAGAGGGTGACCGGTTACAGGTCATTTCCATGGTGAATTTCAAAGGTGGTTCGTCCAAGACAACTGCAACGATACATTTGGCACAGCGTTATGCCCTGCGCGGCTACCGCGTGCTGGTGCTGGATCTTGATCCGCAAGCCAGCCTGACCACGTTCTTCGGCTTCCGGCCCGAGTTGGAGTTTGCCGAAGGCGGGACAATCTACGACGCGCTACGCTACGAGAACCAGGTTCCCCTCTCGGCCGTTATCCAGAAGACCTATTTCCACAGGCTCGACATGGTTCCAGCTGGCCTGATGCTTTCGGAATATGAAACGGAAACGGCAAATGCCCTTTCCAACCGCATCCGGCCGATTTTTGCAGAGCGGTTGTCCTTGGCTTTAGAAGAAGTCGAGGCCGACTATGATCTTGTGCTGATCGACTGTCCCCCACAGCTGGGCTTTATCACCCTGACGGCGCTGGCAGCCTCCACCGGTCTTCTGGTCACCGTCATTCCCGGGATGCTCGACATTGCATCCATGAGCCAGTTTCTCAAATTGGCCTCCGAGACTGTGAAAGCCGTGGAGGACGCGATCGGCAAGCGTGTCAGCTGGGACTTCGTGAAGTTTCTGATCACCCGGTATGAACCTTCCGATGGCCCGCAAACGCAGATGGCTGGTTACCTCAGGTCCATGCTCGCAGGCCAGGTCATGACGGAACCGATGCTGAAGTCCACTGCGATCTCGGATGCTGGGATGACGCAGCAAACCATTTACGAGGTTGATCCCAGCCAGTTGATCCGCAAGACGCTTGACCGCGCTCTGACCAGCGTGAACAGCGTCGCCGATGAACTGGAACAGACGATTCAGATGGCATGGGGGCGGCGCTGATGGGACGCAACATCTTCAACCAGACACCCGAAGCGGCCAAGGATACCAAGGCCGCCTCCCCTGCCCCGGCGAAGCGTGCAATGCTGGCCGGATCGGTAGGAGGGCTGCGAGACAGCCTGCGCGAGATCACTGCGAACTCCATTCGCGACATTGCGCCTGACCAGATTGAGCTGGACGGCCTGCAGGACCGCCTGGTGCTGGAAGACAGCAGTATCGAGGAGCTTGCTGAAAGCATCCGCAAACATGGCCAGCAAGTCCCGATTTTGGTGCGGCCATCAGACCAGCCGGACCGATATCGCATCATTTACGGCCGCCGCCGGCTAGCCGCGGTCCGAAAGATCGGCGGCACCATCAAAGCCATTGTCCGCCCGCTGGACGATGAAGCGTCGCTCATAGCCCAGGGTCAGGAGAACAACTTAAGGCTCGACCCGTCTTTCATAGAGAAGGCGCTGTTCATCCGCGAAATGGAAAATGCGGGCTACAAGTCGTCTGTCATTCAGGATGCGCTTGGCTTGTCGCGGCAGGGTCTGTCGAACCATCGGGTGATAACCGGGCAGCTGCCGATGGACCTGGTCTATCTCATAGGCCCGGCGCATGGCATCGGCCGACGCCAATGGGCGTATCTGGCCGATCTGGCTGACCAGGTGCCGCTGCTGGACGTCGCTCGGAGTACACTGGCATCTCTTCCCGGTCACACGGCAAGCCCCGAGAAGTTTCAGGCAGTTTATGCTGCGGTGCAGCAATACACCCGCGATAGCAGCAGCAAGGCTGAACGCAGCAACCAGGCGACCGTTGTGAAGGACGCCAGCGGCGCACGGCTTGGCACGCTCGCCATTGATGGGCGCTCCGTCGCTATCAAGATCCTGCGCAAGGACAACCCGGATTTCGGCCAATGGATTGAGGAGAATGCTGAAGTCATGCTTCGCAAGCTCTTTGACCAATGGCAGAATGAGAGCGGCCCGGGGTCCTGACCCCGGCCATACCGAAAACACAAACAGAGGAGAAAGGCGAAGGCCCCAAAGAAAAGAGCCCCCAAGGTTTCCCCTGGAGAGCCCTCATCATCGATTAGCACCCATGATGTAGCAATCTCCAGCAACACGGTCAAGAGTCACCGATTCGGTGGACAGCTTTTTATTGCCTATTCTCAGGTATTCGCTTGGGAAGGGACCGGGGGAGTGCGGACAAAACGGCCCTCGTTCATTGAGCATGACATTTACAAAACCATCGACTCACGCCGCCTGCCCCGGGGCAGCCTACAACGTCGACCAATCTCCAGAAACCGCCGACATTTGGGCTGTTTTCCGCGCCCTCCGTGATGCCCGCAGCCATTTTGGACTGCGCCCGGCTCATCTTCAAACGCTTCAGGCCATGCTCAGCTGTCTCAAGCCTGGCCATGGCGAAACCGTTTTCGCTTCCAACACTGAGCTTTGCCGACGCACAGGTGGGATCGACGAGCGCACGCTCCGCCGCCACATCAGCCGTTTCATCCAGCTCGGCTTCATGACGCGGCATGAGAGCTCAAACCGGAAACGGTACCGGATCCGGGCAGCAAACGGCGATTGCATCAGCTTCGGCCTGTGTCTCTCTCCGATGTTCAAACGCGCTTCTGAGTTTCTTGAAATCGCACAAATGCTGGAGGATACACGGCGCGACTGTCTCTTTCTCCGCAAACAGATTCTCGCTCTGCTTGCCCAAATCGACGCAGCTGATCCAAACAGCACCTTCTCTGACGGCATTCGGAAAACGCTCCGCAGAAAGCTGACCATTGTTGAATACCGGTTCTTGCAGCGCGAAGTGGAAGCTGCCCACCACGCCACGTCCACCGTGATGGACATGGATGAAACACCTGTTTTGCCCGCCAATGACGGTCAAATTGTCCGGCACCATTCTAAGTCTAAAAAGGAAAGTAAAGATTTAGATAGGCCGCAGGAGGACAACAAGCCAAATGTCCGTCTGCTCACCGCCGTTTGCAAAGAAGCAACATCCTTTGCTGAGACGGATCTGCTTACTTGGGAAGATGTCGAGCAACATGCAAAGACTCTAGCTCCAATGATGGGAATCCATCCGATCACCTTCGACAAAGCAAAGGATGCAGTCGGTGCCTGGAAAGCTTCCAGCGCTGTCTTCATCATTCTGCAGTTCGGGAGCCGGATACGAGACTTTGCTGCATACTTCAGCAGTGTAACCCTCGGTAGGCGGGAAACCCAGTTTAACCCCCCTGCTCTACTGGCACAATTGGCACGTGCTGAAAGCCGGTTGGCGTGATGTCAACCACTATGAATGTGTTCTTGCGGCAAGACCACGAGAGATCGGCGAACTAAACTCCTTCATCCCGGCTCTCATCACTTCATGGGAATACCCGACCGCAGATTTATCTAGCTGCCAGGTGGAACAAAGGGAAGATACTTTCAGTATGTCCACCGCGGTGGACATCTTTCTTAGTCCAGAAAAAGCATGATCTAGTAAAGGTCCGGGATCGGGTTAGCGCAGCTATGAACCGCAAGAAAGACGGCAAGGGAATACTGGAATCTAAAGGGCGGGTGTCTGGATACACTAAGCCCAAAAGGAAATGGCTTCTGTCTAATTTCCTGATTCCGGCTTGGGAAGGGAATCAGAACACACAATTCCACCACAACTAACCTTACTCCTCTGCAGAATTTGCTGAACGAGCTGGAGGGTCAATCGCGAAATGTGTGCGACCGCAAAGAAGCTGTCGATAGACAGGATGGAACGCTCTTAAGTATTCACTACGACGCTGGATGTTGTCGGCGCGGAACTTCCCTTGCCTTGGCTAGCAACGCGGCCAGGTCAAGGCGATACAGGGCATAGAAGAGACCTGCGCAATCAACCCGGAAGGTAGCTTGAATCTTGAAATCTTGAGGTCCGATGACGCCGTTCAGATCCAGCAGTGCAGCTGTTAGCCAGATGACCCAGGGCCTTTTGGTGGAGGATAGGACCCTGTCCAAGGGTCCGCTGATCAGCGAAGTTCTAGCAAACATGCTGAACGATGCAGTTGGGGAGGACCACGCACAGAAATGGACTGGGGCGCCTTCCAGCGGATTTTTGGGTGGACATGTAAGAGCCGTTAAGCGACAAGTGGCGATGCAATGTAATGTCCACCGCGGTGGACATTACATTGGCCTGGCGATGTTCGCAGAGATCAATTAGGATTTGGCGCGCCTATGCTCCCACTCAGCAATACTAGCCGTGCCACACGCTAAACAATGGCATCTTCTTCTCACCTGCGAAAGCAATCTTCAATACATCGTCGGGCAGGCGCTGCAGCAGCGCCGTACCCTCCCGCGCCGTGCAGCCAAGTTTCGAAATTATTATGCGTGCGGCCTATGAAGTGGTGAGGTTGTGGCCGCCGCTCTTCCAGGGCGAACGATGTCCGAAAAGATCGGCTTCAGAAAAACCAACCGCGAAGGAGGACGACCATGTTGTGTTAAGTTGTCTGGACGTGTTCATCAAATCCGTATCGATCTGTGTTGTTTGCCGAAAAAGAGAGGTACTTGCGCGCGGCAAGACCAGTTCGGATCCGGACGAGATTGCATCGATTATTTCGCAACATACCACCAAGACCGAGCAGATTGCGTATAAGAGCGACATTCTGGCCATCTGGCTCACTTGCGAGTTGGAGAAACGCTTCCTTCCCATCAGCTGCATTGATGTCCGCCTGGCGCACAACGCGCTGTCGCGGTGGATCAACAAGTCCATTCTCCGGGGGGGCCGAGGTATCAAGGCCGGCTTGCATCGGTCCGTGAACGTGTTTGAGGAGCATCGTAGTCGGTCCCGGGTTTCAACCACCTTAAAGCGCTGCGCCGTTCTGAGGTGCAGTTACAAACCTGCGGCTTTGGTCAGGTTCACTTGGAAGCGGTTTCAGCGTCCCTGAGAGCGTCGGGTCATTTGTGGTCGAGGCTCTGGCCGTGCTGCTGATTATTCCATGACAAGCCAGACAGGCACCGCTTAACGGTCGGAACGGAGAGGGCAGGGGAGCCGTTCTGAAGTGATGCGCTCTTCCGGGGATGAAGAGGCTGATCAGTTGCGGATCAGGTGTGAACTGGTCCGCACCGCGGCGCCAAGGCCTGCTTGAGAAATGAGCCCAGTCCTCGGCATAAGCCCTGCTGGCACTGCCGCGGGTGGTTTCAGCCAGTTGTCCAATGAGCCGGAGCCCGCAGCAGACTCCGGAGCAGCGGTTTTCTGGCCGGGCTAACTTGAGATTTGAGATCACCAGGCATATGCTTTATACTCCTCATTCATACGGGTAAAAAGGACGCCTGCCATGGGACGCGCAAAAGTTAACCTTACGCTCGATAGCGTTGTGTCCGCAGAGGCTAGAGCCCTTGGTCTCAATATGTCCCGCCTTGCGGAGGCAGCCATTTCTGATGCCATACGGCTTGAACGGAACCGGGTCTGGCGCGAGGAAAATCGGGAGGCGCTTGAAGCGTATGCCCGGGAGGTCGAGGAAAACGGCTTGCCGCTTGCTCAATACCGCACGTTCTGACGGATGTTCTAATGGCTCAGTTCGACGTTTTTCGCATGCAAAGCGGTATTCTTGTCGTCGATCTTCAGACCGATTTGATTGGCATTAATGCGTCCAGGATTGTGGCGCCGTTGCGGGAAGAGGGCGCATATTCTGCCTTTCCCGGTTTGACACCGAGGGTTCGGATAGATGGAGACAGCTGGATTGTCCGTATTCAGGAACTGGCGGCGGTTCCAGGGGCAGAACTGCGGGAGCGGGTTGGGTCCCTGCACAAGGAGCGGGATCAGCTGAAGCGCGGTCTGGATATCCTGATCGACGGCTTTTGACAGTCTCATCGTGAGCAACACCGTCGCCTCGCGGCTCGGACCAGAGGTCATCGCGCCTAGTTGGGTTGCGCAGGCGATCTTAGCCACTGAGAAATGTAAACCGGACGTTCCTGCGTGTTTCTAGCAATTTTGCTTATGCCTCTGGAGGGTATTCCCTTATGTCCGGTAAGGGGAGTCCATCTGACACAATAGAATACCTGTAAGATGCGGCGGATTGCACTCTATATTGTGACCATAAGCGTCGTCAGCGGATAATGTTGAGCTATGACCTACTCCCGTCCGAGCCTGAATTGTGATTTGCAGGCGATACCCCGGGTGGCGCCCTGAATCATCCGGGCCCGGGCGGAATCCCCTGAGGATGCGGCATTTTTGTCTGGCGCTGTGCTCAGCAACCTGCATATGGGGCTGCGGCGTGATGAAGTGCCCTAAGCTTTGCTACTGGGTACGCTAGCGCTGCGGGCCGCATTGTACGTTCTGAAAGGGCATCGGAGCTGTGCGATGCGTCGTCCCTGAGACCAGCCCGGGTCGGCGGGCGGAATCTATCTATTCCGGCGACATGCCGCTGAGCGGCCGGTTGCGGTCGAAGCGCTGCACTGGGCGTTGTAGTCACGCGGGTCAAGGCCAGCAGCTCTGATAGCTGCACTGATAGCCTCAATGACCGCGTGCACCGATTTCGGAGCGAGGGCGCCATAAGCGTGTACTGCGAAGATTGGTTCTGGTTCGTTTTCCCTTACCGGGCATAACCGCACGAGACAACCTGCTTGGAGGTCTTTCAAAACAGCAATGTCCGGCAGAAGTGCGATCCCCAGGCCTTCCCGTACAAATGACACCAATGCTTCAATCGTGTTGCTGCGGAGGCTTGGGGTGAAACGCGCCACGGAGGATTTGGTGCTGCCGGCAACCGGAATGTTGTGCTCTACTGTTAAAGGTTCGCGCATGTGCGCCAAGTAGGGGAGTGATTGAACCCATTGGCAATAGGCCGGGTCTGCGGCTGCAGGTGCTTCTGACATCAAGGCGGGCGAGACACAAAGAACATCGCATATTTGGCCTATCCGCCGTGCGCGCAAGCTGCTGTCCGGCAGGTGTCCGACGGTTATCGCTACATCGATGCCTTCTGAAATGAGATCAAGGCGTTTGTCCTCGGCTATGACAAAAGGCTCAAGCCGAGGAAACCGTTGCTTCAACCGGTGTATCGCAGGGGCGATAACCGGGCCGATGAATGCATGCGGTGCTGTAATTTTCAGTGGTCCAGCCGGCTCCGCGCCAAACACTTCCATTTCTGTTTCTGCCCTTTGGGACAGTGCAAGCAACCCTTTGCAATGCTGATAGTATTTTTCCCCGGCGGGTGTCAGCACAAACTGGCGTGTCGTCCGGTTCGCCAGCTTTACGCCAAGTCGTTCTTCGAGCCTTTTTAGGTTTTGGCTGACCGCAGACTTGGCAATTCCCAGATCCTCCGCAGCCCGTGAGATAGATCCGGTTTCAACGATAGCAACAAAGCTAAGCGGGAGTGGTGACAGCATCTTCAGTTCTCTGATTGTGAACAATGATTTCACATTTAGCCTGTTTTTAAAACAGTGTAAGGCGCGCATTCTCTTCCAAGAAATGCAAATCAAGGAGAAACTCTCATGACGCCCATCCGATCCGTAGCCGCGGCTGCAATTGCATTTGCCGCCATGACCGCCCAGGCACCGGCTCAGGAGGCCGAAGCCCGCGCCGCGAACGAGTATGAGCTGAGCCTGGCCGTCGCATCCGCCAGCCGCGCTTGGCGGGAGGCTTTCAACGCTGGCGACGCCGCTGCTGCAGCGGCTATGTACGAAGAAGATGCCATCATGGTTGCCAAACCTTTCGGCAGATTTGAAGGCCGTGAGGCGATCCAGGGGTTCTGGAAAAACGTAATAGCACAGGGGTTTGATGACGTGATCTATTTCAACACCACAACAACTGTTGTGGACAAAACCTTGACCGCTGCGCGTGTTTCAGCGGACTGGGAAATGAACAATGCCCGGGGCATCATCACCAACGAATTGTGGGTTTTGCAGCCTGATGGCACCGCGCGCCTTCGCGAAGACCACTTTGAAGTTGCAGAATAACATTCACTGCGGGCGTCTGGTGTACAAGCGGGCGCCCGAGACTGCCGGGCTGTTGTCCGGAAACACCATGAGGCACGGCCGGAAACGCGGCCGTAAGACACTGGCAACCAGGAGCATTGGCAAGTGCCGAATATCGACAGTCAATTTGACCTCCGCAGGCGGCATCCCATTGCCCGGTACCACTTGCTGGCAAACTTGGTTCAAAGCCATGTTGCACGCTGCCGGTTCCGCTGTTCCCTGGATGTCAGCTATGGCAGCAGTGCAGGCCAGAAGCTCGATGTCTTCCCGGCCCAAGTCAGCAATGCCCCGGTATTCCTGTTTATCCATGGCGGCTACTTCCGCGCGCAGGACAAAAGCCAGTACCGCTACATTGCAAACCGGATGGTCAGGCAAGGCTGCACTGTTGTGCTCGTGAATTACGACCTTGCACCAAAAGTGCCGGTAGCGGAGATCATCCGCCAGGTTTTGACATCGTTTCACTGGGTGCGGGAAAACATCCCGGAGTGGAATGGTGATCCGGAGCGGATAACTTTGTGCGGGCATTCTGTGGGCGCCTTTCTGGCCGCGCGGATACTGGAAGCGGATTGGACCGGCGGCAGCGGCATCCGGAAAGCGGCGCTGCTGAGCGGGCTCTTTGACCTTGGTCCTATGAAGCGGTCCTATTTGAACCGCGACTTGCATCTAAGCGACGCGGATGCCGCGAACCTCAATCCCCGCGCAGAAGCAATAACTGAGCGCCCGGATATCCTTGTGGCAGCTGGAAGCCGTGAAACGGGTCAATTCATCTCTCAGTCAAAAGACTACAGCAGTCAGCTTTCACGTGCCGGTATCCGCGCCCAGCTGATGGTTTTGCCTAAGATCAACCACTACTCCATGTCCCGCCTGCTTGTCGGCAGACGAAACCCGGTCATGAACTGGATATCAGATAGTTCTCAGTTTTAAACATGGCCGCCAGCTGGCGAACGCCACCTGCTGGTCCGGCCATGGCATCGGGACTCAGTTAGTTGCAGTTTTTCTAAAGAGCAATTCGGAGATAGAACTGCTGGTTTGAAGGCTGGGACCAATTTTATGCAGAGCCTGCCCCCTTTCCGTTACACATCCCAGCCGGGGCCGGTATTTAACTGTTATGGACCTAAGGCTTGTGTATCCGGTGGAGGTCGAAACTTTCAGCTAGCGCTTGATTGTAACACGCAAGGATCACTCTATAAGGTGAATTGCTACAATTGTTTGCGAATGGGAGCTCTGCGGAAACGATGCACTGCGACAATTGCGCAAGACCAAGGACAGTAAAGGGTCGGAATTACCTGCATCATCTTGGAATGGCGTATTCCGATCGTCATCACGGCTGGTGGCACCTTTCTGAACCGCACCGGGTTTGCCGGAGGCTGATTTCAGTTAGTTACGCGGCAATATCCTCAGTTTTCAGAGCGGCGTAGAAATTGACCTCTGCTTCTGCCGACGGGATGTTCCCGATAGGCTCAAGCAGACGGCGGTTGTTGAACCAATCCACCCATTCGAGTGTTGTGATCGTCCGGTGAAGGTCAGATTGAGCTGCTCCAGGCTTTCCGATTTCGACCCGAAGCGGTACCGGTTATGGCCCGACAACTGATGCTGAAGCTTCTCGATCAGCAACGCCTGGGATTTGACCTCGGCGGCCAGTATCGTGTTGATGCGCCGCAGCTCAGCCGGGTCGTCAGGGGCAGTATCCAAGTCCTTCAGCATTGCCACCCCTATACCGGAGCCAAGGCCGAAGGTGAATCCTGAAGGCGCTTAATGCCCATTTTTTATTGATCTATCCGACGCTCAGCGGCCGCCAGGTCTTTTGCGGCATCCGCCAGTCGATCCCTTCCAGAAGCATCGAAAGCTGCGCTGCCGTCACGCTGATTTTGCCGTCTTTCGCAGCGGGCCAGACAAACCGGCCTTTCTCCAGCCGCTTCGAGAACAGACAGGCCCCCTGGGCATCCCACCAGATAATCTTCAAGAGATCCCCGCGCCGCCCTCGGAACACGAACAGATGGCCGGAATAGGGATCTTCCGCCAAGACCTTCTCCGCCTGCGCCTCCAGCGTGTTGAAACCCCGGCGCATGTCGGTCACCCCGGCCGCCAGCCAACATATTGCCGCACAGCCGTGCTCTGCCAGTTTTGTTGTCTTGGGCCTGCGCGTAGCTCTATCCGCGTGCCATTGCGCCGTCGTCGCACGAACAGTTTTTTCTGCTATCCGCGAGCACTGCTTAGACAATTGCAATGCGCCTAAGCTGTTTAAGCGTTTCGCCGATTTTCCATCATCTCGATTGTCTTGGGGTTCGGGCGAGCCGAACGCCGCTGCGACGAATGTCTAGGGGGCTCTTGCCCCCACGCGCCCGCAACCGGAAATCGCCGTGACCGTGTCCTCGGCTGCGCCTGCGGGCCGCACCACTCCCGGCGTTTTCCGGTTGCAGTTGCTACCCCCTACGCTTCGCCAGCGGGTCAGGTTTTAGAGGCGGCGCCCTTTCAGGGCTCTGCTCAAAACCAGAGCTAAAGGGGACAAGCCGATGGCTCACCTGCATAGGAGATATTGGGAATGAACTTGTTTGCGAAGAGCCAATTTGAGGAACTTCTGAAAAACGGAGCGATTGCGAACCAGGAGAGGGCAGGGGAGGTCGCTGAGGATTTGACACGCCAGCCCGTTGTGAAACTCTTCACCCCTTGGGGGGCCGCAACTTGGCTGCTGAGCGAGATTGATCCGGAGGACCGGGACATCGCCTTTGGTCTGTGTGATCTGGGAATGGGGTGCCCAGAGATCGGGAGTGTTTACCTTCCTGAGCTGATGGCCATCCGGGGCCCCTTCGGCTTGCGGGTCGAGCGTGACCTCCATTGGACGCCAAGCAAGCCTCTGGTGGAATATGCTCGGGAGGCACGTATACACGGTGCCATCCAGGCCTGAGTTGAGTCCGAGTTTGTAGGGAGCTTGGGCCTGCCTCAACCGATGGGCTAATACTCTATGCTCCTTAGGGCTGCTGACCGGCCAGCGCTGGTCAGCACAACCTGCACGAATGAATTGCCAACGGCGGCGCTGGCGCTCGAATAACCGGGCCCAGACGCCGGATAAATTGAGGACCACATTTCTGATGACTGAGATTATGAACACCTTGCGCCAGACCTGGCGTTCCGCGCAGCTCTATATTGGCTTCCACCGGGATCAGAAGGGGGCCCGGCGTTTACAGCCAAATGTGTGGCCGCCAAAGAATGCCAATGCCAGCATTCACAGCGACCCAAGCGAACAGGAAGCCTTTGTCGTGGTCAAAAGCGCGCAAGGGGATCCGGAGCAGGACGTGCAGATTAAACTGCGCCCGGACAAGATCGTGCTGCGCCGTGATTTTCAGGACGCATGGAATGGGGTTCTTGTAACCGAAGACTTTGTATCTGTTGCGGTGGCCGGGATTTCCATCCGGATCAATCATGATGGTTCGATCACCCGCGAAAGCGAGACAGATACCACTTGGGTTGAAGCGGATGGGTCCGTTCTGAAGAAAACCGATTTTGCTGAGGCCAGCATTTCGGCCGATGGAATAGACTTGAAGCGCCGCACACCCGACAGCATCGCCGCTGTGGGAAAAGATGGGGTGATCGCAAAATCACGGTAGGGCAATTGCGGTGTTCCAGTTCTTTGACGCGGGCGTAGAATAGTTTCGGCTTGCCGCTTCAGGTTCTGCGGCAATTTATGCCGGTGGAGAGGTCTTAAGGCCCGTTAGTCAGCCAGTTTCATATTGGGGACATTGGGTCTCTGCACTCAGTTGCATTCTCTTGAGGACACAGCATGAGGTTACTTCTTGCGGCACTATTCCTTTTTTTGGCCGTTCCGGTTCAAGCAGCGCCAGTCAGCAGCCGGGATATCTACCTGATAGACGGCGACACGGCAGATGTTGGAGGCGATCGTTTCCGGCTCGTGGGGTACGACACCCCGGAGACTTACAAGCCTCAGTGCAGCTACGAACAAGCCCTGGGCGAAGAAGCAACGCGCCGTGCACGTCAACTGGTGCGTGATGCTGGAACAGTCGATTTCATTATTCTGCCAGGCCGGGGCAAATACGGCAGGGGATTGGCGCGGATTATTCTGCACGGCAATGATTTGGGAGGTAAGGCTCCGGCGAAGACCGCGGTCCCTTTTGCTCTGTGATGTGATACCCGTTGTTCATGGAGATCGAAGAGGACAAGATTGACGACGCGGTTCTGGGATTGCTCTGGTTGACGCTGCATGATGAGCGTCGCGCCTGGAAGGGAATGGACTGGTCGGCACTGGATCGATTGTATCGGAAGGGTTTGATCCATGACCCGGTTAACCGAGCCAAATCTGTCGTGCTGACCGATGAAGGGCTACAGCGCTCAAAGGCCCTGTTTCAACGGTTGTTCACGCGGCCGCCGCAGTAGCGCCCTCACGGGCTTTCCAGTTCCAGGGCAAAAGTTCCGGCACGCGCGAGACGGGGATGTCGGGCAGCCGGGCGAGGGCATCGGCCAGCCACGCCTGCGGGTCGATATTGTTCATTTTGGCAGTGACGATAAGGGTGTACATGGCGGCGGCCCGCTCACCGCCGCGCTCGGAGCCGGCAAAAAGCCATGACTTCCGGCCCAGGGCCACGCCGCGCAGGGCGCGTTCGGCCGCATTGTTCGTCAGGCAGATGCGTCCGTCATCGAGGAATGCGGTAAAGGCCTGCCAACGGTCCTCTTTCTCGAACATGTAGTTGATCGCCTTGGCCACCTTGTTGTGCCTGGACATTTTCGCGCGCTCTTCCTGCAGCCAGTCATGGAGATTATCGACCAGGGGACGGGAGAGTTCCTGACGGACGGCAAGCCGGGCATCGGCATCCAGCCCATTGATCTCGCGCTCGATGTCGAAGATGGCGTCGATCCGTTTCACCGCTTCCAGGGCGGCCGGCGAGATCTGATGGGCCGGTTTGTCCTTGCGGACATTCCCGGCAATATCCGCAAGTTCGAAGAACTTCCGGCGCGCATGCGACCAGCACAGCGCGCTGGTCACGGGCCCCGGATCGCGGTCCGCGCGATAGAGGTCGTTGTATCCGCCATAGGCGTCGGCCTGCAGCACGCCTTGCCATCCGGCAAGATGCTGATTGGGATTGGTTGCCGCGCGATCACGGGAGAAGCGGAAGAACGCGGCCGGTGGCGCGCCACCATTCCAGGGCTGGTCATCGCGCACATAGGTCCAGAGCCGGGCCTTTTTTGCACCGCCCCGCGCCAGGAGCGGCACGGTCGTGTCATCGCCATGCAGGCGGTGCGCGGCAAGCACGTGGTTCTCGATCAGAGCATGGATCGGCTGCAACGCGACTGTGGCATGCCCGACCAGGTCCGCCAGGGTCGACAAGCTCAACTCGACGCCTTCACGGGCGAAGCGTTCGGCCTGCCGGTTCAACGGCTGGTGCTGGCCATATTTCTCGAAGACCAGCATGGCGATCAGGCTGGGCCCGGCCCATCCGCGCGGGATCGCATGGAACGGGGCCGGTGGCTGGCTGATCTTCTCGCAGGCCCGGCAGGTGAACTTCTCGCGCACGGTCTGGATCACCTTCCACTGCCGCGGGATCACCTCCAGCGTCTCGGTGACATCTTCGCCCATCTTCACGATCCGATCCGAACCACAGCAGGTGCAGGCGGCAGGTGCCTCAACAACAACCCGCTCTCGCGGCAGGTGATCGGGGAACGGCTTGCGCAAAGGGTGGCGGCGCGTGAAGGCGCGCACCTTGCTGGCCTTTTCAGTCGCCTGTTCTGCGGCCAGGGCATCCTCGGTTGCCGCCGTTTCCAGCTCTTCGAGTTGCAGTTCCAGTTGATCAATCAACCGCGCGCGCCGTTCCGACGAGATGCCGTATTTGTCGCGGCGCAGCTTGGCAATCTCAAGCTTGAGTTCTTGGATCATCGCTTCCGAGCAGGACACGACGGCGCGGGTCTGTGCCAGCTCGCTTTCCGCAACCTTTGCGCGGGCCTCCGCAGCGGCCAGGGCGGCGCGTAATCTCGCAAGCTCGGAAGCGGTATTCGACATGGCGGATGTCTATCATCCGGGCTCGAGGGGCGCCAATAAAAACAGGCCGGCTGGAACAATTTATCCAGCCTTTGCAGGACGTTGCGTCCAGCGCGGATTGCGCCAGTCGATCCCCTCCAGAAGATAGCCCAGTTGTGCCGCAGAGATCTGCACCGCCTCGCCGGACCGGCTCACCGGCCAGATGAACTTGCCCGCCTCCAGGCGCTTCAGATACAGCGACATACCCACGCCATCATGCCACAGGATCTTGACCAGATCGCCCTTGCGGCCCCGGAAGCAAAAGAGCTCGCCCGCATGGGGATCGCGGCCGAGCCCTTCTTGCACCTGCAACGCCAGGGTGTTCATGCCCCGCCTCATGTCGGTGACGCCGCCCGCAATCCACACCTTCACGCCAGCCGGAAACGCGATCATTGCCGATCCACCACTGCCAGAAGCCGTGCAAGTGCTTCGGGCTCCACGCCCACCGGCACGATGAGCCGGCGCCCATTCGGCAGGGCTATCTCAACCTGACAGTCCGGGGGCGGACAGGAATCAACCGGATTTGCCTGCGACGCGGGAGCTCCCTTTGCCACGGTAACCGGCGCGAACGGCACCGGGCGAGAAGAACCAAGCTCACCGTTTCGATACTGCCGCCGCCAGGTGGTCAGGAGCGACCGGCAAATGCCATGCCGCCGCGCTGTGGCTGCCGCTTGTCGGTGGCCGATAAAGCTCTCCTCCACGATGCGCAGTTTATCATCATCTGACCAATACCGGCGGCGATCACCATCGGCAACGGAAAGAACTTCGATTTGAGGGCGGTTATTGAAGTCGGACATAAGGCCGGACTTACCATCGGATCAATCCCGAGATCAGGCGGCCGCCGCCGGAGCCTTACTTTGGGAGGTATTCTCATTTCCGAGGGCTTGGCCCGCCGTTATACCAGAGGCCGCAGAAAAGGATGGTGCGGCTGAATTCTGGCGTCACGTATTTGTGGCATGCGACCGGCATTTGATTTATGCGCGAATTTAGCAAAACACAGCCATGGGATTGAACAATGAATTTGACTGACATGTCTTCCGCCGATTTGAAGCAGCTTCAGGCGGATGTTGCTACCGCGATTGAGGCGCGGGAGAAGCAGGATTTACTGTCGGCTTATCAAGCTGCAGAAGAAGCCGTTTCGGCATTCGGATTCTCGCTTGCTGAAGTGATTGCCGCTGCGGGGGCAAAGCCAAAGTCCAAGGCTGCTCCGAAGTACCGCAACCCCGCGAACCCGGAAGAGACTTGGACGGGCAGGGGGCGCAAACCCAAGTGGATCATCGAGGCGCTAAAAGCCGGCACTGATATCGCTTCCCTGGAAATCCAGTAAGCGGTTGAAGGGCGGCGGCAGCTTCCTGCGCCAGACCAAAACACAAGATTGCCAGGATGTGCTTCTGTGCATCCTGGCATTTTTCTTTCCCGATGCCCGGTCAGTGGGCTGCCAGCTCGCTGACGCCCAGGGCCGCGCGCCCCCATTCCGTGACCCTGTACATGGCGGATCCGGCATCCGCATTCGGATCCCGGCCGCGCTCAATCAGCCCGTTTTCCAGCAGGATGCGAAGCGACGCGGAAACCCGGTTCGGCTGCAGGCTGAATTCCAAGCCTCTGCCATAGATGAACCGAAGCACCTGACGCTCATGTTCCGTCACATCAACTCTCCTTGCTGCCGGGATCCGAGGAAGCATAAATGTTTCTGTAACACAACTCCCTGATAATGGGAGTTGAGGCCGTAAAGGCTCTCACATCAACATTGCAGTCGATCTGCGGGTGCCTTCGGGCGCCCGTAATTCTTACGGCCTGCGGTTTTGCAAATCTTGCCCCTGATGCTGGCCAGCTCCAAAGGAGGTGAGAAGGTTGTTAACCGGCGCCGAGCTACGATCAGCAAGGCTTCTGACCGGTTCCAGGAGCGGTGAGCAAGGGAGAGCGAATTGCCAGCAAGAGGACTGCTGTTTTTTCTGACGGCGTGCTGGACCCTGGTGTTCGGGATCTGGTCGGGCTTGTTTGCCGCCGGGTGTCTCCTCTTCCTGCACGGCATCACAACCGGTTCCTTTTTTCGCACAGTTGATGAAGTCAGTTTTCCCGGCCGCGGCTGATCTGTTCAAAAACCGGTCTGCTAAATCGTCAGGAAGAGCGAGGCCAGTGCACCAAGAATACCTGCCACCAAAGCAGAAGCTACCAGCTGAACCGCGCGCGTATTGCCACGGAACATGCCAGGCTTGGCCATGGAGAGGGCAAAGGCGCACATCAGTTTAAAGGCGGACCACAGCAAGGCGATGCTGCTCACCAAACCGGCAATAGGCCAAACAATGTGCCAAAGGCTGGTGGCGGACTTCAGAACGTTGAAAGCCCCTCCTGCGAGCGATCCAGACACAACAATCAAAGCCGCTGCTTTCAACGCATAGTCCGCTGCCCTCATGTCGCATTTGTAGACCCTGTGCAGGCGCTCGGATTGAAGCTGCTTCGGGCGGTCTTCTGGTTTCTGTTTTCGCTGCAGGACTCTTCTTAGGGTGGCTTTCCTGAACCCAGCGACCTGTCTTGTCCGGTTTGCCGGTCTCTGGCGGGCTGCATCATTTCCCCAGCTTGGTCCAGTCAGCAGAAACCGTCTTTGCCTGCGGTGCCGGGGAGGCAGATGGCACAGGAGGTTTTCCGGAGCCAAAGATCCTTTCCATCTGCTGGCCGAAGAAAGCCCGTGTGATGGTGGCCCGGTTTCCGGCGTATCCGTGGTACGCAGATTTTCCGGAGGCAAGCGGCAGGCCGGCCCAGATGCGTGCGAGGTTGTCCATGAACGCAGCCCGGGTAATCCGGCCAGCTGCGACCCTCTGATACCCTGCATCCGAGATCAGCAACGCGGCCATCCGGTTCTGTGTTTCCCGGCTGAAGCGGGTGGCATCCGGAAGCCCGAGACGCTTCTGCAGATTAAGCAGGGTCGAAGGTATGATCTGGAAATTCCCGATGGCATGGAGCTGACCGGGCGTGCGGTCGATCCACGTGTAGATTTCCGCAAGCGTCATCTGGGAGGGCTTCTTGCCGGGCTTCACCTTGGCGCCGTGGTGGATCGCATCATACCGGCCGCGGGGTGCTTCAGCAAAGGCGATGAGGGCAAACAGCTGTTCAACGCTGGAGCCAGAAGGCAGCTGGAAGGAGGCGGGGGCAGGGGGCTGCTTCCCCGGCCGGGAACGCTCGAAGGCATCAAGTGCAACCCACTCGCTTTCCCGCGAAGAGAAGTCCCATCCGTTTTCTGAGGTGGGCGGGGCTGAGGCGAGGCTTTCACGGATTTCAGCGGTCTCTTCCAGGCTGAAGCTGCCCGACCTGGACCATCCCTCAGCAGAGACAACCGCAGGGGCCAAGAGCGCCGTCAGGAGCGCCCCAAAAGCCGTCCTTGTCCTCTGGCCCAGAGAGAAATTGAGGCGCTTTGCGCGGCTCCGTTGGCGGGCATTTGGCTCAGCCCTCCTCTAGGAGTCGGGCCAGCAACGCCCAATTCGGCCCTTCGGTCCTCATAGAAGGTCCACACATAACGCAGCAAAGCTGCAATCAGCGCAAGACGCTGATTTAATTGCCAAAAATGATCTTTTGGAAAGTTTGATATGGCAGCACCTTGTGAAGCCCTATTTTTAAGGGTTCCGAAGCCCCAAAAACGGCCCATGGCAGGGGGCGTGGCACGGTCATGCCACGCGAATGGCACGGGATGGCACAGAATAGCAGGCCGCTTTCCGGCTGTTTCAGAGAGGTGCTCACCGCTCGATCTCCGCTTCTGTTTCCAGCTCTTGCTCCTGGCCGCCACGCTCCTGATCGCGCAGGATCGCCGTCTGAACAGAGGCCTCGTTTTCCCGCAACCGTTCCAGCTCGGTATCCCCGAGCAGCCGGGATTTCACATGGGCTTCTTCCACGGCCGAATTCGCCAGTGCGAGGATCGTTTGATGCTCCTCGTTGCTCTCGCTCATCAGCGAGGCGATCAGCACGCGGGTCATTTTCATCTCCAGGGTGGCGGCATGGGTGAGGCTTTGAAGCGCCTCCGTCTGGCGCGCAACGGCTGCTTCCAGGGCGGCGAGTTGCGCGGCCAAAGGGGTGTTGCCACCGGCATTGGCCTGCGCGTTCTCCAGCTGCTCCAGCAGGCCGGTAATGGCGTTGTCCAGTGCCTTGGGACGGTTCCCGTCCAAGCCAGCAATCAGCTGCCGGGCCACCGGTCCGAGGACAATCCGAACGTTCTGCGATGCCTCACTCATCGTTCAATCTCCTTCTGGCGTTGCAGGATCAATTCGGCCTGCTTTTCGACTTCTTTCATCTTCTCCTCGAAGAGGCCGGGCAGGGTGGGGGTTTGCGCGTCTTTCTCCCTGGCCTCTTTCTCCTTCGCCGCCGCTGGTTTTTCCTGAGGCTGTTCCCTGGTCTTCTCCTCCTCGGGCTGCCGCTCACGGGCGCCCGCAAGACGTCCATCCATCCAGGTATCAAGCGCGGTCTGGCGGAGGCCGGTTTCCCGCTCGATGGTCCTGGAAAGGCGCTCGGGATCCTCGGTCAGCAGTATTGCCTCATCGCGCGCCCGGCTGATTTCGACGTAGAAACTCTTCCGGGTCGCCAGCCGTTCGGTGGAGCGCATGGCCACGATCACGCGGTCCACGGACTCGCCCTGCACCGCGTGCGCGGTGGCGGCATAGTCATGCTCCAGTCCGCGGGCGGCGAGGCTGCTGCCCGGTACGGTGACGCGGGCGCCGTCCGCTGTTTCAGCTTCAATGACGCCGCCAGTGATTGATTTGATTTCAGCCCGAAGACCGTTCCTGATGCCGCTTTCCGGGTCCGTGATCCGGAACCGCACCTGGTCGCCTTCAGCCATGCCACGGGCCTCGCGCTCATAGGCCACAAGCGCCTTTCCAAGCTCCCGCTGATTGAACCTCGCAGCGAGGGGCAGGGTAGTCAGGACACCGGTTTCCTCATGCTCCACAGTCAGCTTGTTGCCCCTGTGATCGGCTTCCCGGACCACATGGAGGTCGTTCTTTCTGAGGCCGTATTTCTTGCTTGTCGCCACGGACATGACGACATCGCCGGGTGCGTAACTGCGAGCGTCGGCCAGCATTGCTTCGGTGAGCTGGCGGTTCAGCAGGCCGTTCACCTTGACCTCCTCGGAGGCGATGCGGCCTTCCTGCCGGAGGCCGTCCCGCACCGCCTCGTTGATCTCCGCGCGGGCAGCGTTGGTGAGGGCGAGGATCCGGGTTCCTTGCCGCTCTGCCGGAGTGAGCGCCAGGAACCTTTCAGCTGCCTCTTGCCGGGGATCGTCGACCTTCAGAACATTGTCTTCCATGCGGTTGAAGGCTGCCGTGATTTCCCCGCGGATGGAGTGATAGACGGCTGCCTTCAGATCATCATCCCGCTGGCGGCGGATCTCGTCCATGACCGCCGTCCGCATCCCGGCTTTCTGCATCTGGGCAAAGGGCTGACCAGCCGCGACCGCGTCGAGCTGCTGCGTGTCGCCCACGAAGACGACGCGGGGGGCGCCGGTGCGCTCGGCGTAATCCATGAAGCTGCGCATGTCCTGGGCGGACACCATCGAGGCTTCATCGACCACG
This sequence comes from Leisingera sp. ANG-Vp, assembly GCF_000813725.1. Lineage (GTDB taxonomy): Bacteria > Pseudomonadota > Alphaproteobacteria > Rhodobacterales > Rhodobacteraceae > Leisingera. The sequence goes on along the minus strand of NZ_JWLD01000074.1, from coordinate 1,885 downwards.
AGGATGGTCCTGCTGTTGTCCACGTCCTGAGGGTGGTGGCGCTCAGCGGTAGTGATCTTGGCGAGGGTTTCCGCACTGCCAAGAACACTGGCGAGTTCCCGCACGGCCTGGTGGCTGGGGGCAAAGCCCTTCACCTCATAACCGCTCTGACCGGCGTAGTGAGCCATGCGTTCCATCATGAAGGTTTTGCCGGTGCCCGCGTAGCCCTGGATGCCGGTATAGCGGCCATTGCCGGTCAGAGCGGTTTCGATTGAAGAACGCTGGCCGTCTGTGAGGCTGCGGACAACATTCAGTTTGCGGGCCAAAAAGCTATCACTACTCCGTCCCGCTTCGGAAGTAAGGGTGAGACCGTCTGATTTTTCGGCTTTCCGCCAGGTGGTCAGAATGGAGCGTTCCAGTTCCACAGACGCCTTGTCGGTCAGGATCTGCCCGTCCCCGCCGCTTTCGAAGAGCCGTCCTGCCTTGATCTGGCGGTTGATTTCCGCATCCACCGCCTTGAAGTCTGAGCGGTATGCGAAGTGCATTGCCGCCACCGTGAGATCTGCCCGGCTGTAGGCGGATTCCCGTTCGCTGATATGCGCGATGGCGCGATCCACAGCCAGTGCGGGGTCAGTCGGCACGCGGGTCACGGCTGCCTTGCTGGTCAGTAATGACCTGGCCTTTTCGAACATGCCAACCGGCTGGCCGGGCTCCGCAACGGGGGCGATCGGGCGCTGCCGATCAAGCGGCACCACAGGCTGCGGCGCAGCGTGCCCCATCCGGCCGAGGTCCAGCTGGTCCCGGCTGAGCCCGGCAGCCAGCGCATCCGCGCGCCAGGTTTCCCGCAATGCATCCCGGTCGATTTCCTTGTGCTTGGCTGCACGGGTGGCGAGTGCTGCCTTGCTGGCGTTATCGGCCGTATATTCGACGCCTTTCTGTTCAATTGCCTGCAAAATTTCCTGCCGCCGCTTGGAAAAGGCTTCAGTTACCTCCTGCGGAATTCCGGAGATATTCACCTCTCCGTATTTTCCGCGCTCCGTGGCAATTCCAAGATCCGCCATCCGGTTCTCGAAATCGGAGCGGTAGATCTCTGTAATGATCTTTCGGTTTTTGTAGACGGCGTCATTCCGGAGTGCCGAGAATCCGCCGTTTTCGTTTTTCACCATGTTTGCAATGACCGCATGGCTGTGCAAATTCGGATCCAGTGCACGGGACGTATCGTGCCGGTAAATTCCGGCAATGATGCCTTCCCCGTTCTTCGTGACGATTTCCCCGTCCTGCTGGAAGCGCGTTTTAATGAACCGCTCTTCCACCACAGCCATAGCCGCGCGCACCGCGGCATCATGGGCGTCTATGATGCGCGTATCACCGATCACCAAAGCTGCCACGGAGGCCGACTTGGAAGCGGAAAACGTGAGGTCGAGCCCGGGACGGTGCTGCCGTTCGCCGTCCACATAGCGGCCCATCAGCTTTCCGTCTGGAGCCAGGCCTTCGAGCAGCTGCGCGAACTGTTTGTCATCGGCATAGCCGGTCAGGCCGTTTTCTTCTGCCGCCTTGCCGAACCAGGCGGCTGCCTTTTCGCCTTCCTCGGTTCCCGCTTTGTAATAGCCTTCCTGTTTGTAATAGCCGCTGGCCGCTGCCCCGGCCGAGACGGTAGATATCGACATCATGTCACTTCACTCCCCGGATGGCGGTTTCCATCGCCAGCAGTGTGCTGGCGGCGGATTTCCTGGCTGGAGGCTCCAGCGCGTGTTCCGGCCGGTTGGGTGTTTTCCTGTCCGGCTGGGTGCGGCCAACGGCGGGGGAGGCGCGGACAGAGAGGGGCGGGGGCGGGGGGGCGGGTTTTTCCCCCCCGTTCCCCTCTTTTGGCCGGGCCCCCCGCGGCGCTTTCTCGGGTGGCCCCCCC
>NZ_JWLD01000073.1:896-38949 GCF_000813725.1 Leisingera sp. ANG-Vp | reverse complement strand
CGCAGTTTCCAGTGGCCGGCCTTTCGCCAAACGGGTCCGCTCTGGTGATGACGTAGGCGGCCGGATTGCCGAAATCCGTGTTCTCTGCGGCGGCGCAGGCCCTTACCTTATCGATTGCCTGGCTGAGAGGTTCGAGGCCCTGGAGAAGGATCTGGCCCGGCTGCCCGGCCACGAGCCGGTGCGCAAAGTCCTGCGCCAGACAGCGCGCGGCCTGCGCCAGATCGCGCGGGAGAACCGGGATCCTGCAAAACCGCACGCCAAATTGCACACCACGGACAGCTCGCAAAAGACACACCGGCCGCTGGTCGCGGTCGCACCGGAGCGGCAGGCGATCGCCGCGACCCAGGCACTGGCCGTGCTGGAGGAAGCCCAGACCCTGCTGCTTCGCTCGGCTGAAAACTCACCGGCGCGGTCCATTGTGCGCTTCCAGCAGATTGCTGAAGCCATTGATTCCAGCAAGGTTTTGCTGCGGTCAGCGTGATGGCGCGTTACAGCAAGCCGTCCGCCAGCCATTGATCCAGCTGGCGGCGGCTGATCTCGAAATGCATGCTGTCCTCCCGCCGGAAACCTGCGCCCCAGACCCAGCCCTGATCATAGAAGAAATCTGCCATGATGGTGAGGCCCAGCTGGGTCTTGCCATCGGTGAAGTTGTCCAGCTTGCCATCGATGTTGAGATCCACCGCCAGCCCGTAGCTATGGGTTGAAAGCGAGTTGGTGGTGCCGCGGATGCGCCGCACGCACAAAGCACCGGCGGTGTTGATCCGGGCATAAAGATCCGGATCCGCCTGACGGATGTTCTCGAACACCACCTTCAGGCTTTCGATGGCCGGGCGCAGCATGCTGACCCGGATCGGCCCGACCTGCTCTGTGACCAGCTTCTCCTTCAGCTCCGGATTGGTCATCGGCTGGCAGGTATCGTTCAGATCCTCGCGCGGCCGGCCCAGTTTCTCGGTCAGGTATTTGCCGCCGGTGACCCGCAGGCCGCGGTTCACATTCAGCCGGTCGGCAATCAGCACCACCTGGGCATAATCCAGATCGGCACCGCCGGTCTGGTTCCAGATTGCGGCCTCGCCGGCCGCGTCATCAGTGAAAGGGCCGCCGGCGCCTGCCCCTCCGGCGGGCAGGCTGGCAACTTCGTTTTGCAGGTCGGTCATCCGGACCTGGAGATCCTCGACCTGCTGGCGCAAAATCTCGATTTCGATCCGCGCCGTGGAATCCACCCCGCCGGACCCCTGGAAATCCTCTTCGCTCAACAGCCAGCTGAGCCCGAACCAAATGGCCGGGGCCAGCACCAGGCCAATGGCGATTATGACAGCTGGCAGTACCCGCATGAAACCTCCTGCTCCTTCTGCGCTTATTTCAATCCTTAGCCGCGCCACAGTAAACCCCCTGATTACAACTTGCCGGAAACACCGTGTTTTTTTCCGTTGCTTCACTGTTGCCGGCATTGGCAGGCTGCGGGCGCTGGTATAGACTGCTGGCCATGTTGCAACGGTAGGGGAGGGCGCCGAGCATGATCCGCCTGAAAAGTGTTTTTACAAGTGTTCTAGGTGCAGGCCTGATTTTTGCACCGCTCGCGCAAGCGCAGTCGTCCAGCGGCGAACTGTCGGTTGAGGAAATCACCGAAGCGTTCAAAAAGCAGAAGACGCGCGGACTGGTAATCGTGCCCAGCAGCACAACTGCAGCTGAGGATCCGGCGGAAGAAACGGCAACTGTGGCGGCCGCCGCAGCGGAATACACTCCGGTTGACCAGCAGGCCCAGATCAACATCCAGATCTCGTTCGATTTCGACAGCGCCGCGCTGCGTGCTGACCAGGAGCCAAAGCTGGCCAATATGTGCGCCTCTATGAAAGCGCTGGACGGCACCGTGTTCCAGATCATCGGCCATACCGACAGCTCCGGCTCGGCAGCGTATAACGAGCGTCTGTCGCTGCTGCGCGCGCAGGAAGTGCGCCGCCACCTGATCAGCTCCTGCGGCGTGCCCGAGGATATGCTCAAGGCCATCGGCATGGGTGAAACTGCGCCATACAACCAGAACAACACACGCGCCGATGAAAACCGCCGCGTTGAATTCCAGGCTTTGGGCTGACCCCGGCCCGGACCCGCGCTGGATGACAGGCTGCAATACGAAGGCCCGCAAAGTGACAGGCCAGGGAGAACTACATGCTTGAATCGCGCCCTGGCGACCTGTTTCAGCCGGGTGATCTGCTGAACAACACCTACAGGATCGAGTGCCTGCTGGGCCGCGGCGGCACGTCGGATGTCTACAAGGCCCGCTCGGAAATTTCCGGCAACCTGGTGGCCCTGAAGGTGCTGAAGCAGGAGCTTGCCGCCAATGAGGACTTCACCGTCCTGATGGCGCGCGAGGAAAACATCCGTGAAATCCGCCACGCTGCGGTGGTTCGTTATTCAGAAAACCACCGCACGCCTGACGGTCATATCTACCTGCTGATGGATTACGTCGACGGCCCCGGCCTCGACAAGCGCCTGAAGCAGGGGCCGATGGCGGCCGACGACCTGCTGGTGATCTGCCGCCGGGTGGCCCAGGGCCTGCAGGCGGCGCACGCCCGCAACATTGTCCACCGCGATCTCAGCCCCGATAACATCATCCTGCGCGGCGGCGACCCGGCCGAGGCGGTGATCATTGATTTCGGCATCGCCAAGGACACCAACCCGGGCGCCCAGACCATTGTCGGCAATGAATTTGCCGGCAAGTACTCCTATGCTGCCCCTGAGCAAATGAGCGGCGACACTGACGCCCGTTCCGACATTTACTCGCTGGGTGCGCTGCTCTTGGCCAATTTCCGCGGCGAAGCTCCCAAATTGGGCGCCAACCCGATGGAAGTGGTTGAGAACAAGCAGAAACCTCTGGACACCGATGGCCTGCCCGAACCGCTCAAGACATTGATTGAGCGGATGTGCGCGCCCGATCCGAACAACCGCTTCCAAAGCGCAGGCGAGGTGCTGGCGTTTCTGGACGATCCCGAAAGCGGTCCCGGCAGCCTGTCTGGCGGCGGCAGCCTGGCAGATGTTCTGGACGCTCCGGTTGAAGATGCCACGATCATCGTGCCGCAGACCAGCAAGCCGCCCGCACCGCCGAAACCGGCGCCGGAAAAGGCTGCGGAGAACAAAGGCGGGCGCGGCGGTCTTTGGGCCGCTTTGGCGGTTCTACTGCTCCTTGGGGGCGGTGGAGCCGGTGCCTATTTCAGCGGCATGCTCGACAGTTTCATTGGCCCGACCTACCCCGAGGTGCGGCCTTACTCGCTGATTGCAGAGAAACCCGCGGACGGGCCGGTGCAGATCGTCGGCAATGTGCCGTCAGAGGCTGCGCGGGATGCTTTGCTTGCTTTGTCTCAGGATGCAGACCTCACTCTGGCCTCGGGCGAGATCGCCGAGACCTGGGGCGCTGATGTCATTGACACGGTCAAGCCGCTGGAAGGCCTGCGCGAATGGCGCCTGGTGATCAGCAACAACAAGGCCCGCCTCACCGGCACCACCGATGACACCAATGTCGCAGAGATGCTGAACGAGATGTTCCGCAACGGCCTGCCCGGCGCGCTGGAGGGCAAGGCCGAGATCCGTTTCGAACTACCGATGCTTCCCGTGGCCGAGGTGAAGGCGATCATGGACAGCTTTGCCGACTGCGGGCCGCTGGTGCGCGACGGCAATGGCCATTACGACGGCTATGCCCCCACCGATCCGATCCTGATCAGCGGCCGGGTGGCCAGCACCTCGACACGGCTGCAGCTGTTCGACGCGCTCCGCGCCCTGGCGCATGAGCGTCAGGTGGTGCTTGATGTGGAGGTGCTGAACGACTCGCTCTGCGTTGTGGAGCAGCATCTGCCCAAAGCACCCGCGGGCGGCGCTGAAGTGCAATTTGCCGTTGGCGGAACAACTGTCGAGCCCAACCCGTCGGGCCGGTTCTTTGTCGGCGAAAACCCGGTCATTGACGTGGTGCTGCCGGATGATGTCACCGATGGCTACCTGACGGTGTCGATCCTGGATGTATCGGGCAATGTGTTCCATCTGCTGCCCAACATTTCCCGTTCAGACAACGCTGTTGCCAGCTTGCGCAACGGTTCCGCGGGCGCGGTGCCGGTGCGGGTAGCCTACAGCTTGGAAGAATCCCAAGCCGATGGCGGCATTGCCTTCAAAGTTGACGACAGCACTCTGGGCAAAAGCAAAGTTGTGGTGCTGCATTCCAGCGAACCGCTGTTTGATGGCATGCGCCCGACCTCGGAAAGCGCAGTTGGCTTTGCCGAGGCGCTGCAAGCCAGTTATGAAGCCGACTCCAGCCGCATCCGCTCACTGGACAGCCGCATCCTGGTCACTGCAAAGCCCTGACACGGGTCCAAAATGCAAATCAGAAGGCCTTGGAAACACTGGGTTTCCAAGGCCTTTGTTCTCCACAGCAACCGCTGTTTCACAAAACGTCGATCACCACGGCCGTGATATTGTCCGCCCCGCCGCCGGTCAGGGCAATCTGGATCAGCTGGTCTCCAACCGTCTCCAGCGGCGTGCTGCCCAGCACATCCTCCAGAATCTGGAACGTCGCATATTTGGTCAGCCCGTCGGAGCAGATCAGAAAGCGGTCGCCGGGTTCGGTGTCACCGCGGATCTTGTCGATCTCCAGCTCCTCGCCGACCCCAACCGCACGGGTGATGGCATTGGAATGCGGATGATGCTCTGCCTCGTCCCAGGTCATCTTCCCTGCCAGCACATATTCCGCCACCGCCGAGTGATCCTCGCTCAGCATCTCGATATGGCCATCGCGCAGCCGGTAGATCCGGCTGTCACCGGCCCAAAGGCCGACGAAATGCTGGTTCGCCATGATCAGCGCAGCCACCGTGGAGCCAATGGTTCCGCCGCCGCGTGCCGCTGCCTCGGCGCGGATCGCTTTATGTGCGTTCTGGATTGCATCCCGCAGCGCATGCATCCGCGCTGCCGGATCCAGCCCCAGCGGGATCATGGCGACCGCATCGGCAATCAGGCGGCTGGCGAAATCGCCGGCATCATGTCCGCCCATCCCATCCGCCACCAGCCAGATGTCATGCTCCGGCAGCGCGAGAACGGAATCCTCGTTGACCTTGCGTTTCAGCCCCACATGGGTCTGTGCGGTATAGCGGTATTTGCGCAGCGGATTTGTCATAGCGGCCGTGCCTCGCTCCAGACCGGGGCGCCAAGATCGAACAATCCAAGCGCGCCCTGCCCTTGCGGCAGCCCGGGGCAAGCCATTATCCGCGGCACCCCGTCCAGCACCGCCGTCCACAGGCTGCAGCCGGACAGCCGCGCTTCCAGAAGCTCTCCTGCCAAAGTCGCGGGCAGCGCCTCTGCGCCTTGAGCACCGGTCAGCACCAAAGCCGAACCAGCAGACCGCAGCGGAGCCACCGCCCGCATATCCGGCACTGGAATTCCCGCAAGCGCCTCAGCCAGCCCGTCTTTGGTCATCGTGTCCTCCAATGCATCCAGCGCCACATCCTCCAGCCGCTCAAACAGCGCACCCTCGCTCAGGTGGTCCAGAGCCGCAGGCCCCGGTGTCGGCAAGGCTGCCACCAGCGTCAGCGGAAACCGTCGGCCAACCCGGTCAACCGAAGGCATCATCACCCCCATCACCTTGCCGGCTCCGGCCAGGCCCGCTGGCAAAGTGAACCGCCAGATCGGTGCCGACATGTAATGCGCATCGAACCCGGGGCCGTAGGCCCCCTGCCCGTCCAGCATAACCTGCTGAAGCCACGCGTCCCAAACCCGCACAAACCCGCCCGGAGAGCTCAGCCGGAAGAAATCCCCGGCTGAGGGCATCTTACCGAATGCGCCGAAGCCCGCCATCACATCGACTTCGGGCAGCTGAATTTTGCCATCGCCGGCAGGGCAAATGGATTGATGACCGACCCGGACTGCAGTTCGAACAGTGCCAGCCGACCGCCAACACGGAAGTTCACCCGGCGCCGGTCCGACACATTGGTACGCCGCACCTCGGCCGCGTCCAGCAGCCGGAACCAGGCCCAGGGCCCGTCCCGCGACATCACGTTCTCTGCGTCACGCTTTTTCGGCAGCAGGGTGATCCGTGCCAGACCCACCGAACCCGGCCAGGTTACCGCCACCGGAGTCGGCGCACCGGAGCGGTGATTGTACTCCACCTTGGCACCGTCGATTTCCAGCAGCACTTCCTTGGCCTTGGGGTCCAGCGCATTAACGGTGATCTGGAAATTCACCGCGGGCTGAGCACCGCTGGCAAAAAACGCTTCCTTGATCTCCGCAGCGTATTGCATCTGCTGCAGCACCGCCTGGCTGATGCCCAGGTCCACGTCGTTGACACGTTTCCATGTCCAGGGACGGCTGCGGGTGTCGACATACTTCAGCAGCTGATCGTTGAAGAAGCCGTCAATCATGCCGCCTGGCGCAAACAGCTTGGCAAAATCCGCCATGGCCACGTCGGCCCGCGCCGAGCGGTTGAACGGGTACCGGTTGTTGAGTGCCTGTTCGCAGAACGGCAAAACGGAGGATTGCCAGCGCGCGTTGATCGAGGCACGGGTGCCCTCCGAGGTGATCCCTGAAGAGCCGGCCGAGATCTGCGTCGCCCAGCGGGGCAGCGGCCCGCCCATACGGCTGGCAGTCTGCTGGAACTGCAGCAGCGCCTGGCCGCTTTGGCCGCCGGAGGCCACGCCCGAGAAGGACATCTTGTTCAGCTCCTGATAGACCAGCTGCAGCTGCCCCATCAGATCATCCAGCTGCGAGGGCTGGCCTTCGGGCCGGTTGACCAGACCGTACAGCCATTCAAACCGCTCCTGCACATAGGCCCCCGGCGGTTTGGCCGCCTGGCCCGGCGCATTGGTGGCCGATCCGACCAGCGCTTCCAGCAGGATCTGACCCTGGATCGACAGGTTTGAACGTGCCTCGATTGCAGCCACATTCTGGGCGCCCGCGGCAAGCGTGCCCGCATCCAGAACCGACTTATCCTCGTTCAGCCGGGTCTCGTTGCTGACCTCGGTCAGGATATTGACGATGGGCGAGGTCGGCCCCGACAGCACATTGGTGACCTCCACCGCATGGCTGAGCGACTCCAGCGGGATGATGTCGATATCGCCCAGCATCTGGTCATAGCGGCTGATGTAGTCATTGTAATAGAGGTCCAGCACATCGCGGCTGAGCTTCAGCAGCACCGCTTCGTTCTGGGTGGCCTCGCTCTGATTGCCCAGCACCCAGGCTTCGCGATGGACCCGCTCGGCAACGCTGACTGCCTCAGGCAGGAAGACGTTGTGGAAGCCGTCATAAGTGAAGATGCCTTCGATGCCATCGTTCAGCGGCTTGCCCGAACTGCGCACCAGCACCCGTTTCACAGACGGCCCGCCAACATCGGTGATCCGCCACTTCGGCAGCGCCGTGGCCTTCTGCGAGTTCAGGATGCCATTATAGACCCGCTGTGCCAGCGGCATTTCCGACAGCAGATTCTGCGCCTGGGCAATCAGCGGGCCATTCAGCGCGATCTCCTCCATCGGCTGCGACAAAAGCGCCGTCAGATGGTCCATCAGGTCAGCGCGCAGCTGGTTGCGGGCGATGCCGGGATAGGCAATCCGCTCCCAGTCCAGCCGCATCCATTCCTTGACCAGATCCTGGTTCATCGGCCCCTGCAGGCCCAGCATCAGATAGATCTTCAGCGCCTCATACAGCGTATCCGGGTTGTTGATATTGCCCTCGATCTGCTGCTCCAGCCGCACCAGAAGCCGCGGCAGCAGGCGCTGGTTCAGCGCCGCGCGGTAGGTCTGCGCCGCCTGGGTGCCGATCACCTCGCCTTGGTAGAGGCCATAGGTCATTTCCCGTTCCGGTTCCGGGTCCGAAAGCACCGGATTCCCCGGCAAATCGCGCAGGTTGTTCAGCGCTGCCGCCACAGGCACCAGGTCCGTGTCGCCAACCGGGCTGGGCGGCAACGTGGCCGCGGCTGCCTGATAGGCTTCCACCTGGTCTTCAGCCTCATCGATAAGCTCGGCATTTTCGAGATAGGAATTGACCCAAAGCCCGCCCATCGCAAAAGCCACCAGAACCGTCGCCGTGATCGCAATCCGCCGTGTCCAGCGGTAGCGCCGTTCGACCTTGTCGTCGGCCGAAACCAGCCCGGCCTCGGGGAACATCACGCCTTCGAACAGCCGGGTCAGGAAGAACGACCGCCCGGTGCCCTGCCCGGTGCCAATCGCCTGCCGGCCGATGCCGAATGTCTGCGCCATGCCCAGCATCAGCCGGTCGATCGGCGTGCCTTCCTGAGTGCCCGAGGTAAAATAGATCCCCCGCAGCATCTGGCGCTGCTCATAACGGTTGTCCTGGAACACCTCCATCAGGAAATCCCGCGCGACCCCTCGCATCGAGGCCACCTGCGCCGGGAAACCGGCAATCAGCGCCCGGCGCTGATGGTCGGTCTCGGTCTGCATCTTCTCCAGAAGCTGGGCGTTGATCTGCCCCAGAAGCAGGCCGAATTCCTCATCAAATCCGGCGATTGGCGGCTGCTCTTTCTTGCCCTTGGGCAAGGGCAGCGTGAAGCCCCAGACCTGTTCGCGGTCTTCCTTACCCAGCGAGTCATGGAACTCCTGGAAACCGGCAATCAGGTCGGCCTTGGTGAACAGCACATAGACCGGAAAACGCACGCCCAGCTTTTCGCGCAATTCCGACAGACGACGGCGCACGGCAGCCGCGTGGCTTTTCTGAGTGATCTCATCCTGCAAAGACAGATCCGACAGTGAAATCGCAATCAGCGCGCCATTGATCGGCTGCCGCTTGCGGTATTTCTTCAAGAGGCCCAGGAACCCGAGCCAGGCCGCATTATCCGCCTCGGCGTCGCTCTCCTGCGTGGTATAGCGCCCGGCGGTGTCGATCAGCCCCGCGTCATTGGTGAACCACCAGTCGCAATTGCGGGTGCCGCCAACACCGCCGATAGCGGCCTTGCCCAGCTTCTCGGCCAGCGGGAACTGTAGGCCGGAGTTCACAATGGCCGTGGTCTTGCCCGCACCCGGCGGACCGATCATGATGTACCAGGGAAGATCGTTCAGGTGCCGGCGCCCGCCCTTGGACTTGCGCAGCTCTTTCATCGCATCCTTGAACTTGCCGCGCAGCTCGCCGATTTCCTCGGACAGCACATCATCTTCCGAAGTATCGACGGCCTCGGCCATCTCCTCGGTCATCTCCTTGTCCTTGCGGCGGCGGCGCCAGAAGATCAGGCCGATGATGAGGAAATACAGAAACCAGATCACCCCGATGGTGATCACCCGCGACATCACGCTGTCAAAGGGGCGCCATTCCTCGCCGCCGATAAACGGCGCAAAGAACCACACACAGGCCGACAGCGCCAAGGCCAGCATCATCAGGATGGTGTAGATGGACCGGAACAGGGGAAAGATATAACGGCGGATCATCCTTCAACCTCCTGAACCAGCAGGATTTCAATCCTGCGGTTCTTGGCCCGCCCTGCGCGGGTGCTGTTGTCTGCAATCGGTTCCTTATCGGCGCGGCCTTCGGCTGACAGCCTGTCGGGATCGGTCATCACCTTGGCCATGCCGGCCATCACCGATTTTGCGCGGGCCAGCGACAGCGCCATATTCGACGGGAAACGGGAGGAACGGATCGGGATATTGTCCGAGTGTCCGGCCACGATGATCTTACCTTTTTCGTCGTTCAGGGCCTCGGCCACCCGGTTCACCGGGCCGCGGAAGGCCTTGCTCAGCTGATCAGAGCCCGAGCCGAACATGCCGGAGCCGGTCAGCCGGATAATCAGCGTGTTGCCCTTCTGGAAGACCTGCACAATGCCTTCCTTGATCTCCGGCTCCAAAAAGCCTGAGACCTTGGCAACCTGTTCTTCGGTTGTCGGCGCCGGCGGAGGTGGCGGAGGCGGAGGCGCGCGCCGCTCCAGCTCCACTTTCGGACCGGAATCGACAATGGTGAGCTGCCCCACCACATTCTCGGTCTGGTTCGACAGCATCCAGCTGAGCCCCAGGAACTGCAGCGCCAGAATGGCACAGGTCGCGGCCATGGTGATCCACACCAGCCGCCAGACCGACAGCGCCTTGAAGGGCTTCACCAAGCCTTCCCAATGCGGCGACAGATCACGCTCCACCGGCCCGCGCTGATTGCGGATGATCCGGGCCAGTGCGCCGCGGATCTGCAGGTGCTTCTCAGATCCGCCCTGCTCAACCCGCAGACGGCCCTCGAACCCCAGCGACAGGCACATGTACAGGAATTCGAGCATGTCGATGTTGCCGCCCGGCTCTTTCTCGAGCCGCGCCAGAAGGTCATAGAACCGGTCGCCGCCCACAACTTCGCGGTGGAAGGTCGCAACCATCGACTGCAAGCCCCACGACGACTGTCCGCCCCAGGGCGTGTTCAGCACCACATCGTCCAGCGTCGCGCACAAGGCATAGCGCGCAATCTTCACGGTCTGGGCGGCAATCCCTGCCTGCAAAGCGCGGTTCTCAAAAGCGCGCACCTCGGCCACCACGCTTTTGCGCAAAGCGTCCGGGTCCATATGCTGCGCCCGGTTGCGGATGCGGGAAATCAGCGCAAACAGGGTCGAGGCGCAGGCGGTCAGCTGGTTCATCCCCGTCAGCGCCATCTTCGGCGCCTTGGGGCCGCCCGCCGCGGCCTGCGGTTTCGGCGCCGCCGCCTGCGGCACGCCATAGGCATCCAGCCCCGGCTCCTGCGGCGCAACGGGTTCCTCCACAGGCTGCGCGGTTGGCTGCTGCGGCTGTTCCACCTGCGGAGTGGCCGTGCGCCGCCCGCCCGGATTCGGCTTGATCACCGTCTTGTCGGTATCCCCCGGTTCGGCAAAGGGATCGTCATAATCAGCCATCTCAGCGCCTTCCCTTATGCATTACGGATCGCCCACAGCTCCATCTTGAGCCCCGGATACTGCCCCGACACATGCACTGCGATGCCGCCCGAAGTGGTCATCTTGCGCCAATAGGGGCTGTCCGCATCCATCTCGAAATAAACCACGCCGGAATGATACGGAATCTGCCGCGGCGCCACTGGCAGCGGGCGCAGGGTGATCCCGGGCAGGGCCGAGTTCACCAGCTGGCGGATTTCCTCAACCGGGCCGATCTTGGCCTGGCCCGAGAAATGCTTGCGCACGTCCTCGGCCGGAATATCGGCGCTGACGGCCAGCACAAAGCCTGCGTTGCCCAGCAGCTTGCGGTCGGCAATGACGCCCACCGAGATACCGTATTTGCGCGCTTCCAGCTTGATCGGGATCGCGGTCTGCTCCAGCACCGAGCTCAGGTACTGGCGCAGCACCCGGATCACCGGCGCAAAGCATTCCATCAGGTTGTCATGCGTATAAGGCGGGAACTCCGGCGCCTGTTTTTCGGTCGACATGAACACCGCCAGCTCACCCGCCAGCCCGGTGCAGATGGTGAACAGCCGCTCCGGGTGCAGGTTCTCGATATTCCGCAAATGGCGCACCTGCGGCAACATCCGGTTCACCACTGTCAGCAGCATGAAATCCGACACATCCGCCACCCCGCGGGCGCCGCCCGCCTCCGAGAGGCGGCCTGCCAAGGCCTCCATCCGGTGCGCCAGAAGCCCTTCCAGCTCGCGCAGAAAACCGCTGAGAGCCATTGAGGCGCGGATATCCAGGCAGGACGGGATAAAGGACTGATCCAGCACAATTTCCTTGTCCGGGCGCACCTCGATAATACGCGCCACCGGCACCGCCAGCAGGTCGGCCAGATCATCCACCTCCAGCGCAAACTGCAGGCGCATCTTGCCGACATCCAGCTCCACCGGCTTGCGCTCGGTTGAGGTCACATCGGTCACTTCCACCTTGTCCGGGCGCAGCCGGCTGGCCGAGCGCTCGGCGCCGCTCAGGTCGACCTCGGTCGCGCCTTGGCGCCGCTGCGGCACGGTCAGGTAGACGATGCAGTCCTTCACCGTGGTCGGCACTTCCATCGCCGGCGGGTGCGGGTCCGCCATCGGTACCCGGAACACCGTGCCGTCATGGGTCAGCCCCTCGCAGGACTTCACTGCAAACTGGCCGATCTTCAGCGCCTCGTGGTCGATCTCCAAACCGTTCACACCCCAGGCATAGGGGCTGAGCCGCCGCGCCAGCCCGCTGATCAGCGCCTCGTTATACCGGTCGGACTGCTGGAAGTGATGCGGCTGCAGAAACAGCCCCTCCGTCCAAAGTACCTTACTGTCCCAGGACACCGGGATCTCCTCTCACTTGCAGGCACGCGCCATGGGCGCGCACGCTTATCCGTCCTTCAGCCTGTCCAGCTGGTCCTTGTAGGCCCGCGCAAATTCGCGGCTGAACAGGTCGTGGAAATCATTCTCAGCCTGGTCGGAAATCTCCGCATAAAGCTGTTCGTAAACATCCCAGTACTGGGCCTTCTTGCCGCGCAAGAGGCCGCTGAAGCCGCCCTTGGTCTCGATCTGACCTTCCAGCGCCTTGGGGTCGAGGCGTTTCAGCACGCCTTTCAGCGCCGCCTCCATGCCGGTGACCATCGCCACCTCATGCGCCTTGATATCCTTCAGCGCTTCCTCGGCGGCGGTTTCCGGCGACAGGTAGCCCTTGGTGGCCGGCCGCACCATCGCCTCAATTGCCTGCTCCGGCGTGATCGAGAACTTCAGCGGGTTGTTGCCCCCGGCCGAGATCATCGTCTGCTCGATCCGGAATTCGGATTTGATCGAGGTCCGCGTCATCAGGATCTCGCGCAGGCCTGTGACCAGCGTCCGCATCACCCGGCCCATGCGCCCCATGGCGCTGGCCTGCTCAGCTGGATCGATGCTGACCTCGGCACCCACGCCTTTCAGAAAGGCCGCAACCGCCTCCTGCGCTTCTGCCGAAGGCTGCGCCGCAGGGGCCACAGTCTTTTCTGCTTCGGCGTCATCCTGCGCCGGAGGAATCTCGGTCGGCGGCGCGGACGGCACCTCCGGCGGCGGGGCTGCAGGCGGCATTTCCGGCGGCGGCGCCGGAACCTCGCGCGGCGGCGGCACCGGTTGCGGATCCGGCTGCGGCACCGGAGTTTCCGGCTCGCCGATCCCCGACAGGAACTCATCATCCCAATCGTCCGGGATGGTGCTTTCCTGTGCCTCAGGTGCGGCAAACCCGTCCGAGGCACTGGGGTTGTGATGCGGCAGGCTGGCCCCTTCGCCCTCACGCCCGTCGCTGGCCTTCTGGAAGAAGGGATCCTCTTCCTCGCCCATCGGCGGCAGCAGCTCGTCAATCGGATCAACAGGGTTCAGCTGCGCAGGGCCCGTCGGACCCTCGCCCAGCAGATCATCCAGGAAATCGCCGCCCGGCCCTGCATCCTCCAAAAGCTGCAGCGGATCGGGCGCATTGGCCGCCACCCCGTGCGACACCGGCGCCTGCGCCGCAGGCGCTGCAATCATGTCCACATCCGCCAGATCGTCGCGGATCTCCACCACCAGCTCATAGTTGCCGATGCACAGCACATCGCCGTTGTTGAGCGGCGTCGGCGTGCGCCCCAGCGGGATCTTCGAGTAATTCAGAAACGTCCCGTTCGAGCTGAGATCGACCACCACCACATTGCCGTTGTGATCTTCGATCACACAGTGGTTGCGCGACAGCTGCTGGTCCGGATCCGGCAGCACCAGATCGCAGCTGGCACCGCGGCCCACGGTGAGGCTCGGCCCCCGCATCGGTACAGGGGCCGCATCGCCGGGCATCGCGCCCGAGCTTTGAAATTTCAGTGTCACACCCATGCCTGGGCTTATCCTCCCACCAGAACAGTGACTTCACCTTTGACGACCATGCCGCCGCAGGCTGTGTTATCGAGAATCCGCGCCGCGGGCATGTTGTTGATCAGCACCGTCGCCGAGCCCTTGATGATCGGGTGCGGCGAAGGCGCGGCGGTGCACATGTCCCCCAGGCGCGCGGCTGGCAGCTTGGCCACCAGCACGGTCACCGCGCAGGGCGGCAGGATCGGCGTCGGCACCGGCAGAACCGGCGGCGGCGGGGTGGAGGGCAGCATGCAAGCATGCAGATCCGTTACTCGGGCCTGTGGCATTCCCATCTGTTACGTCCTCCCCCTATCCTTGTGTTTCCACTTCCGGCACCTGGACCACCTGGCCCTTGCCGCCGCGAGCGATATCCAGCGCGCGTTCAACCAGTACGCCGCCGTGTTCTTCAAACTTATCAGACAATTGACCCAAGGCCACCATATTCATGGCAAAGGCCGCCGCCTCAGAGGCTCCTGCCGGGGCAGGATATTGATTCAATTCTCCGGGTCCAAGCGTTCCGGCCGCATAGAGCACCGCCAGCGCGCAGTTCACCGTGTCGTCATCCACATAGGCATGATCCAGGGTGATCCGCGCCTTGTCGCGGTTTTCTTCAGTCGGATCGAACACCCAGGCCTCTGACGCAGTCAGCGAGGCCGGATCCTTGTCCGAGCGCGGCCCGATATAATCGCGCGCCGCCAGGCAGGCCCACCAGACCCGCTCGCGCGCAGGCAGCAAAACTGCCAGGGTCCGCAGCAGGTCCACCAGGGCACCCTTGCGGTCGAGTTCCTCCAGCACCACGCCGGCCTGCGCCGTGGGCGGCGCTTCCAGCGGTGTCTTCAGGATGACATTGGCCCGCGACAGCAGTTTCGCAACCGGATCGGCGGGCATTTTCACCAGCTTTTCAAATCTTGCCGACATCTCGCACCACCTAGTTGATCATCGTGAGGCCGCCCTTCAGGGTCAGCATCGCGTCGCCTTTGACGGTGGTCATCGGCGCTTTGGCCTCAACCATGCCAGTGCCTTCGATCTTGATCATCGGCCCCTTGATGGTCACACCCGAGTTGTCGATCTTGACCGAGGAGGCGCCCACGGTCAGCTTGATTTCCTGGCCCGCGCTCATGGCGATCTTGCCCGCGGTCACATCCACGGTGAGATTGCCCAAAGACACGGTTTCCGAATGGTTCCCCTTGGCAATGGTCTCGGTCAAATTGCCGGTATCCACATCCAGCGTCATGTTGCCGGTCTGGATGTTTTCGGATTTGTCGCCGGTCTCCACCACTTCGGTGCGGTCGCCCTGATGCACGGTTTCCGTCATGTGCTGCTGAACCGTGAACACATAGCTCTTTTCATCCGCCGAAGTGACTTCGGGGTCGGGCGCATCCATGCCGACAGTCACCGTCGAGCGGTCCTTGACCAGCATCTGGTGATCCTTCTCGGCCTGCACGCGCATCAGTTCGCTGTCCTTTTTGTCGTCGAACATCAGCTCGTTATAGCCGCCGCCGCCCTTCGAGGAATTGGTCTTGATCCCCAGCTGGGTCTGATCGTCGGGATAGGTATAGGGCGGCATGGTTTCAGCATTGTAAAGCATGCCGGTGCAGATCGGCCGGTCCGGGTTGCCGTCCTCGAACTGGATCACCACCTCCTGGCCCATCCGCGGAATCGCCACCATGCCCCAGTTCTTGCCGGACCAGGGCGTCACCACCCGCACAAAGCAGGACGAGGTTTCGTTCTTCTTGCCCTCCCGGTCCCAATGGAACTGGATTTTGATCCGGCCGTGCTCGTCGGTCCAGATCTCTTCGCCGCTCTTGCCGACAACAGTCGCTGTCTGCAGCCCCTGCACTTCCGGCCAAGGCGTCACCAGCGGCGCCCGGAACTGGTCCGCCTTCAGAATGGCCGAGAAGGTCGACGCATAAACATCGTGCTCCATCTCCTCGGGCACATCCATGTTCTTCGCCTTGATATCCCGCCGCATCGCGCCCTTGGCAGCGGTCTGTTTGGCCTTCTGGCTTTCCCGCTCGCCATAGTCCCAGGCCACTTTGACGTGGTGCTCAGCATTGATGACCAGGTATTCCTTGTTGTTCTCGGCCACCGGATGCTTCTTCATGGTGAAGGTTGTGCCGGTCACCAGCGTCGGCACGCTGGAAGCCCCGCGCCAGGCAATATGCTTGATCGCTTCCGCTTCCATCTGCACCCGGGCAAGCTTGGTTCCCAGGCCCGAGTTCTTCCGGTAGTGGCCCTGGTAATCGTAGACTTCGTAATCCTTGAAGGAATGCTTGCCCTTCTGAATCGAAGACGTCGCTTTCAGGTCTGCCGAGGGCGTCAGGAAATCAAAATCATTCAGCGTGACCTTGCCCCGGGTGATACGCTCATCCTTGGCCCATTCCGAGATATGCTCCTCGCGCCGCCGGTCGCTGTCGTCGCGCGAGTGGAACTCGACATCCGCCCCGCCTTTGATCGGAGTGTGGCCGCCGACACCATCGCACAGCACCAGCTTTTCAATTGCGGTGTCGCCAGCAACGCTGTCGAAATAGAAGTAAATCCCCTCTTCCTCCATCAGCCGGCACAGGAAGGCATAGTCGCTTTCGCGGTACTGCAGGCAATACTCCCGCTTCTCATAGGTCTCGCTCAGCTTGTCCGAGAAATCGCTGAATCCGTATTCCCCGAACAGCTGCTTGATGATCTCGACCGTGGTCTTGTCCTGAAACACCCGCAAATCGGCGGTCCGTGTCAGCATCCAGAACCAGGGGCGCACCTCGGCCACATACATTTCATAGCCGTTGCGGAAGCCCAGATACTCGACCGAAACGCACATGCCATTGAACTGATGCTCCGTCTGCTGGCGCATCACATGCACGTTCATCTGCTTGCCGACCAGATCCTCCAGCTTGGGCTGCTTCTTGGTCGCCGCAAATTCGATCGTGGTCTCCGTGAGCTTGCTCAAGCCCTCGCGCACAATCGCACGGCTCATCATCAGGCCGTCGGTGGAATATGTCCCCGACATCCAGGCGAGGTCGTTTTCATGGCCCTTGCTTACAACCATGGCTCCTCCTTTCCGCGAAGGGAACCGGGCCGGAAATCACCGGCAGTGTTCTCAAACATTCGCATCATAAATCATCCAAAAGCGCAGCGAGTTCCGCATCCATTTCGTCATCGCCGTCGTCGTCATCATCGTCGTCATCCCCAAACGACGACAAAAGGTCATCCAGATCGTCGAGGCCCCCGTCATCACCATCATCGCCTCCAAGATCAAGATCATCCAGGCCGAGATCATCATCGTCGTCTCCGCCCAAATCCAAATCAAGGTCATCATCGTCACCGCCGTCCGCAGGCGGCTTGGGCTTCGGCAGCCCGCGCGGATCCGGCGGCGATGGCTCGGGCGCCGGCAATCCGGTCCAGGGCCCCAGAATTTCGCTGCCTTTCAACGAGTTGAAGGAGGTCAGCCGCACCTCGTCCCGCCCCTTGACCGCGCTCACTGCCATGAACCCGCGCTCCTGCGCCAGCGCAATCTTGTCCAGATCGATATTGCGCTCGGTGCAGGGCAGCGCCACCTGGTCGCCGAATTTGTCGTTCACATAATGATAGGGCATTTCGCCCAAAGACATGATCTTGCCCAGCTGCAGCGACGGCCCGTTTTCCGAGAACGACCGCCCCAGCAGGATTGCCACCAGCACCACCGGATTGGCCCAGAGCATGCCGCGCAGGCCCTCGGTCTCGGTGAATTCTTCGAAATCGAACTCATAGCAGGGCTCAGTCTTCTCGCCATACGGCCTGCGCAGCAGGAAGCGCGGGCTGACCAGCCCCAGATGCCCAGCCTCGGCCATACCCTGCAGCGTGTCCCAGGCCTCGGCCACCAGCTTGGGCCGCTCCGGTTTGGGCGTTTTCAGGAACTCCGGCGAGATCGATGCAAAGAAGGGCGCATCCACATGCGCCGCCACCCGCGCGATCCGGCCCAGCAGTTCCGCATGCGGCGGGGTTTCCTCAAACTGGTACATCCCAATCAGCGCCGAATAGCCGCCGCGCCCGTTTTCCTCATCCAGCGGCTCCTCGGTCAGCAGCCGGACAAAACCGGTCTTCGACAGGTCCTCCTCCGCTGCAAGATCCGCCGCCAGCTCCTCGGCCGAGATGTCATACAGCATCACATCCAGCGTATCGTCCGCCTCGATCGAGCGCGCCATCAGATCCAGCGAGCGCCACTGCGCCTCGACCGACTGGAACTCCGGATGATGCAGCACCAGCCGCATCGCATCCGCCAGCGCCTCATCCACCGCCTTCTGCATCGCCGCCACATCCGGATCCGGCAGCGCCCGGATATGCGGCCCCACAACCCGCGCCAGCAGGTCGTCCACCGGTGACGCCTCGCGCAGCGTATTGCCGGTATCGCCAATCAGCTGCTGGAAGGCGCTCAGCCGCTTGTCGGCCGGCACCGAGTTCCCGGCCGAGGTCCGCTTGGGCGCCCGCGCCTTGGTGCCATGTTTCTCCGCCCAGGCCTTCAGCGTGCTGGCCGCATGATCCGCCGTCGCGCCGCTTTGCAGCTGCTTGCGCAGGCCCACCAGCTCTGAAAACAGCTCAACGTTTTCATAAAGCTCATCCGGATGCAGCCCGTCCAGATCCTCCAGCTTCACCGCAATCCCGGCGCCATCCTTGCCGATCGGCAGCACCAGCTCGGTGGCGAAGCTTTCGATCACATCCTCAACCGTGTCGGGGTCCAGCAGGATCGCCTTGCGCGCCGCCAGTTCGTCGCCGGTCTCCAGCTGACCCTTGGCCGCCCGGCCGGAAAAATCCCCCAGCACCGCCAGCCGGAAGCGCTTGCGCTGCAGTTTCGCGGCTTCGGGCCGGTCCGCGCTCATGGTGCCATAGGCAAACTCCGGCTCCTCTGAAGCAGCTGCTCCGGCCGCCTCGGCCGCCGCAGGCTCGTCGCCGCCGTCACCCAGATCACCCAGCAGGGAATCCAGATCGTCACCGCCATCACTGTCATCTTCGCCGCCCAGACCGCCGAGCAATGCGTCGAGATCGTCTCCCCCGGCATCCGCCTCGGCGTCGTCCTCACCACCCAGATCGCCCAGCAACGCATCCAGATCGTCTCCGCCAGCATCGCCGGCGTCCTCGTCGTCACCATCCGGACCGCCAAGCAGATCATCCAGGTCGAGGTCGCCGCTGTCATCGCCCATCAGATCGTCCAGATCCGAGTCCGCATCCCCCAGGCCGCCCAGCAGCGCATCGAGATCCTCCTCGGCACCCTCCGCATCCGCGGCGTCCTCGGCCTCCGCTTCCTCACCTAGCCCGGTCAGCAGGTCATCCAGATCACTGGCATCCTCATCGCTGCCCAGGTCGCCCAAAAGGTCATCCAGGCTGGCGTCCTCTTCCGCGCCGGTTTCCTCGTCATCCAGCCCCCCTAGGAGACTGTCCAGATCGTCACCCTCCGCATCCCCGGCACCGGCGCTTTCATCGTCATCATCCAGCCCGCCGAGCAAAGCGTCCAGATCATCGCTGCTGTCTTCGCCTGCGCCCGTGTCTGCAGCCTCCGGCTCATCCTCAGCGCTGTCCAGATCCCCGAGCAGATCATCCAGCCCGCTATCGTCTTCGGCGGGCTCGTCCTCCGGCTCGCTCAGCAGCGCATCCAGATCGTCCGCGGCGTCTTCGCCCTCCTCGTCCAGATCCCCAAGGAGGCTATCAAGATCATCCGCCTCCGCCGCGTCATCACCGCTGTCCAGCAAGGCGGTCAGATCCGCATCGCCGCCAGCCTCCTCTGCGCTGTCTTCAACAGCCGCCAGATCCTCCAGCACGCTGCCGGCCTGATCTTCCTCGGCCGCTTCCGGATCATCGCTGCCAAGATCCGCCAGCAAGTCACCCAGGCCGCCATCTTCAGCGGTCTCCTCTGCCGGCGCCTCCAGTGTGTCCAGTGCGGCGCTCAGGTCATCGCTCTCGTCTTCATCCTTAGCCGCGTCCAGACCGCCCAGGATCGAGTCGAGATCGCTGCCCTCATCCGCATCCTCTTCCGGCCGTTCATCCGCAAGCCCGGCGAGAATTCCATCAGAGGCATCCGTGTCCTCCGTCTCTTCAGGCGCTTCAAGGCTGTCCAAAGCCGCAGTCAGATCCTCGCCAGCGTCCGCGTCTTCACCCAGACCGCCCTCCAGCAGCCCTTCCAGCACATCGTCAGCGCCGTCATCTGCTTCTTCCTCAACCTCCACCGCGGCCAGGCTCTCCAGCGCCGCCTCCGCGCCGCTGCCGGTTTCTTCCTCTTCCGGTGCCTCGTCCAGAAGCCCGCCCAGGACATCGTCCAGGCTGTCTTCCTCAGCCGCGTCTTCCACTGCGGCATCCGCCAGGCTCTCAAGCGCAGCGGCTGTGTCTTCGCCCTCGTCCTCTTCCGCAGGCTCCGCATCCGCCAGCCCGCTCAGAACACCGGAAACATCCTCCTCTTCGGCTGCATCCCCGTCCAGGTCCAGATCTGCCAGGCCTTCCAGAATATCCGAGTGATCCTCTTCAGCTGTTTCTGCCACTTCAGCAGCCGCCAGGCTCTCCAGCGCGGCCCCCGCGGCGTCCTCTTCCTGGTCACCTTCAACCTCGACCGAGGCCAGCTCATCCAGAACCAAAGCTTGCCCGCCGTCGTCCTCCGGTTCCTCGATTTCAACCGCCGCAAGGCTCTCCAGCGCGGCTTCGGCGGCCCCATCGTCCTCTTCTTCGACCTCGACCGAAGCCAGCTCGTCCAGAACCGAGGAATGATCCTCTTCTGCCGCGTCCTCAGGAACATCCGCCGCCGCGAGGCTCTCCAAGGCCGCTCCTGCAGCATCCTCTTCCGCGTCGTCCGAGGGCGCCTGCTCCGCAAGCCCGTCGAGCACGCCGGAATGGTCCTCTTCGGCCTGCTCTTCGATCTCCACCGCGGCCAGGCTTTCCAAAGCGTCGTCCGCTGCGGTGTCCTCCGCCTCCTCTACTTCGGCGTCCGCCAACGCATCCAGTACCCCGGAATGGTCCTCGGCCTCAGCTTCCTGCACCTCCACTGCCGACAGGCTTTCAAGAGCCGCTGCCGCTGCGCTGCCGTCTTCCTCTTCCGCAACCTCCTGCGCGGCAAGGCCCGCCAGCACATCGCCAGAGGTGTCTTCCTCCACCGCTTCCGGAACGTCCGCCTGCGCCAGACCTTCCAGAACCGAGCCGGTCTGGTCTTCGTCTTCCGCTTCCGGCACCTCTGCGGCGGCAAGAGAGGCCAGCGCCTCGCCCGCGGCATCTTCTTCTTCCGCCTCATCCGGTGCGGCGGAACTCAGACCGGCCAGCACATCCGCGGCGCCGTCCTCAGCCGCCTCTTCAACAGGTTCCGCCGCCCGCAGACCTTCCAGGGCTGCGTCCGATGTATCTTCCACAGTCTCTTCCGGTTCCTGAGCCGCAAGCCCGGCCAGCACCTCACCCGAGGTGTCTTCCGCCTCCAACTCAGGCACCTCTGCTTGCGCCAGCCCTTCCAGCACCGAGGCGGAGGTGTCTTCTTCTGCAGTGTCCGCCACCTCAACCGCTGCCAGCGAGGCCAGCGCCCCGGCCGCTTCATCCCGCTCATCCGTGTCCTCAGGCGCCGCAGAACTCAGGCCCGCGAGCACATCAGCAGAGGTATCTTCCGGTTCCGCGTCCTCGACAGCCGCGGTGCGCAAACCCTCCAGAACGCCCGCCGAGGCATCTTCCGCCGGCTTTTCTTCCGGCGCAGCTTCGCGCAAAGCGTCCAGCACCCCGCCCGACGTATCCCCGGGCGCCGCATCTTCAGGCGCCTGTGCCGCCAGCCCGGCCAGAACATCGCCGGAGGTGTCCGCCGCCTCTTCCTCGGGCAGCTCCGCATTGCGCAGGCTTTCCAGAGCCGCGGCGCTGTCCGTATCCCCGGCAGGGGCTGAAACCGCCGCCAGCAGCGACGGGTCGTGCAGGATCTTCTCGATCAGCGTCTCAGCCCCGGCCTTGCCATCCATATAGGCCATCAGGTTGCTGAGCTGGGTGCGCGCCTCCAGCAGCGGACGCAGCGCGTCCACCTTTCCGGCGATGGCGCCAGGCGAGAAATCCGCCATGCTCTCAAACGTCAGGTCCACCGCCAGATTGCCCTCGCCGGTCAGCGTATTGGGCACGGTGAAAGCGGCGCGCGGCGCCAGCCCCTTCATCCGCTCGTCGAAATTGTCGACGTCTATTTCCAGGAACTTGCGGTCGGCAACGCTGGGCTGCTCGACCTCGGATTTGCCCATCAGATCGCTCATCACCCCCATCACAAAGGGCAGCTGCACCTTCTTTTCGGCGCCATAGAGCTCCACATCGTATTCAATCTGAACACGCGGCGCCCTATTGCGGGCGATGAACTTCTGCGAGCTGTCAGCCATTCCCCTGCCCTTTCAGCTGGGCCAGTTCCGCCCGCAAAGCCTTGATCTCCTCATGCAGCTCCAGCACATGCGCGTCCACCACGTCGGTCTCCGATTTCACCAGCTCGCGCAGCTTCTCGAACTCCGCCTCAGCATCAGCCTCCACCGCCGATTGCATGGTGTTGACCAAGAGGCCGATGAACAGGTTCAGAACCGAGAAGGCGGTAATCACGATGAACGGCACAAAGAAGGCCCAGGCAAAGGGGTATACATCCATCACCGGGCGCACGATCCCCATCGACCAGCTTTCCAGCGTCATGATCTGGAACAGTGAATAAAGAGACCGGCCCAAGGTGCCGAACCAGGTGTCAAAGGCCTCGCCATACATCATCGTCGCCATCACGCCGAAGACATAGAACACGATCGAGATCATCACGATCACCGCGCCCATGCCTGGCAGCGCATCCAGCAGCGCCTGTACCACCGCGCGCATCTGAGGGATCACCGACAGAAGCCGCAGCGCCCGCACCACCCGCAGACCGCGCAGTGCCGACAGACCCTGGCTGTCGGGCAGCAGACCCACCGAAACCACCAGCAAATCGAAAATGTTCCAGGCCGAGGAGAAGAACCTGAGCCCATAGGCAAACAGCTTCAGCGCCAGCTCCAGCACAAAGATGCCCAGAACCACCCGGTCGATGATATCCAGCAGCCCGCCCACATGCGCGTTAACCGCTGCAGAGGTGCCCAGCCCCAGGGTGATGGCGTTGAAAATGATCACACCCAGCACCGCATTGGTCACCCATTTGCGCTCGACAAATTCCCGTGCCCGGTCCTGAAGCGTCACTCCGCTTTGCGCGCTGCTGTCCAAGGCCATTCTCCACTTCGCCGTTCTTGTGTGCCGGGCGCAGCTGCGCCCGGCGGTTTTCTGTTCAGATATCAGGCCGCGTCGAACACGGTCCCGTCCAGCGCCTTGCTGGTGATCTTGTCATAGGCATAGCCGCCCACTGCGCCGCCCACACCCAGGGCCAGGTCCTTGGCACCGGTGGCAATCGAGTTGCCATCGATCGGCGCGGTCGCCAGCGCGGCGAACTTCAGCGCCTCGCGGAACACCTTCAGCGCCTTCGGGTCCTTGATCGTCAGCGCCTTCACCCGTTTCATCAGATCCTTGATCTTGTTGGCCCAGTCGCGGGCATCGCTGTACATGATCTGGATCTTGTCGATGGCGCTTTGCACCGCTGAGTAGTTGTCGGCCAAGGCGGTATCCAGCGCCTTGCTGACCATCACCAGCTGGGTCTTCTTGTCCTTGATCGGATGCTTCTTGAGCTTCTTGCCGACCTCGGCCAGAAATTCCTTCTTCAGCTTGTCCTGCTGCTTCAGCACCTTGTTCAGGGTCTTGGACAGATCATGCATCTTGACGATCATCTGCGCATATTTCGCCTTCATCGTCTCGGCGCTGTCTTCCACCGTCTTGACCGACGGCTGCGAGATGCCGAGGAACTCCTGGAACACCGCCGCCGACACCTCGTTCACCGCGTTCAGCGCCTTGTTGGAGGCGGCCTTTTCCACCACCGCCAGGTTCTTCTCCAGGATCGCCTTGGACTGGTCGATATTGATCGCCAGCTTGCCGATGTCCTTGGCCAGCGACACGCCGGACTTGATCAGCCCGATAATGCCGAAGGCCGCGCCCGCACCGCCCGAAAACGGCGAGGTCGCCATTGCCGCAATGCTCACCGCCAGCCCGGCCAGGGTGCCGGCAATGGACACGCCGACCTTGATCTTGAACTTGGACCATTCCTTTTTCTTCTTCTGCAGATTGGTCCAGGCCTTCTGCGCCGCCAGTTCAGCACCTTTCTCAGCGACTTTGACGTCATTCTTGATGGCGTCATTCAGCCCCTTCAGCTGCTTTTCCATGTCCTTGTCCGAGGCGCCCTTGTTGGTCATCTCAACAAAAGCCTTGTCGAACACCTTGCACTTCTTCTCGATGGTTTCCTTGGTCTGCTCCAGTACCTCGCTGGCGCCGGAATGGAACTCCTGCTGCAGAAGCGGGTCCTTCTCGACCCCCTTCTCCATCTTCTTGTCAAGCTCCACCACCACCTTGAACGACAGTTTAGGCGGCTCCACCATCTGCAGCCCGGACACTTTTATGTCCAGGTTCTTCAGGTCCATAACAACATGTTTAACCATAGGATTTCCCCCTTACTCGCTACCTTCTGGCGCGTTTAATCAAAACCGTACGTGAACTCCCCGTCCTTGACGTCCACTGCGACTTTCTTCACTTCCCCGCCTTCCATCAGGCGGCGCAGGAACTCGTTTGAGATTTCCGGCAGCATGGTGTTGGTGACAATTGCGTCGATCATGCGGCCGCCGCTGTCGAGCTCCTGGCAGCGGTTGACGATCTCTTCGACCACCGCGTCGGTATATTCGAAGGGCACATCGTGGGTTTCCTGCACCCGCTTCTGGATCCGGCCCAGCTGCAGCTTGGTGATCTCGCCGATCATCTCCGGGCTGAGCGGATAATAGGGGATTGCCACCAGACGCCCCAAAAGCGCCGGCGGGAACACTTTCAGCAGCGGGTCGCGCAGCGCCTTGGCCATGCCCTCCGGATCCGGCATCAGCTCAGGATCCGAACACAGATCCATGATGGTCTCGGTGCCGACATTGGAGGTCAGCAGGATCAGCGTGTTCTTGAAATCGATGATCCGGCCTTCGCCGTCTTCCATGACGCCTTTGTCGAAGACCTGGAAAAAGATCTCATGCACATCCGGGTGCGCCTTTTCGACCTCGTCCAGCAGCACCACGGAGTAGGGCTTGCGCCGCACCGCCTCGGTCAGAACGCCGCCTTCGCCATAGCCGACATAGCCCGGAGGCGCGCCTTTCAAGCTACTGACCGTATGGGCTTCCTGGTATTCCGACATGTTGATGGTGATGACGTTCTGCTCACCGCCATAAAGCACCTCGGCCAGCGCCAGCGCGGTCTCGGTCTTACCCACGCCGGAGGTGCCCGCCAGCATGAACACCCCGATCGGCTTGTTCGGGTTGTCGAGGCCGGCGCGGCTGGTCTGGATCCGCTTGGCGATCATCTTCATCGCGTGATCCTGGCCGATCACCCGTTTGGCCAGATGCTCTTCCAGGTTCAGAATGGTCTCGATCTCATCCTTGACCATGCGGCCGACGGGAATGCCCGTCCAGTCGCCAACCACAGAGGCAATCGCCTGATGGTCCACGATGGGCAGGATCAGTGCAGAGTCGCCCTGCAAAGTGTCCAGCTCGGCGTTCTTGTCCTTCAGCTGCTGCAGCAGTTCCGCCCGGTCCGGCCCGTCTCCGCTGCCTTCGGCGGCGCCCTCCGCGCTGTCGTCTCCAGCATCAACCGTGTCGTCCACGGGCGCAGCCCCCTCCCGGAGCTTGGCGCGCAGGTCGAGAATGTCCTGCACAACCGCCTTTTCCTTGTCCCAGCGTTCGGTCAGCCCGGCCAGCCGTTCCTCCTCGGCGGTCTTGGCGGCTTCCACAGCTTCACGCCGGTCAGCAACCTCATAACCTGCGGTCTCGTCGCGGCCGATAATCTCCAGCTCGGTGGTCAGCGCCTCAATTCGGCGCTGGCTGTCATCCACCTCGGCCGGCACCGCGTGCTGGCTGACGGCAACGCGGGCGCAGGCCGTGTCCAAGAGGCTGACGGATTTGTCCGGCAGCTGACGGGCGGGGATATACCGGGCCGAGAGGCTGACCGCCGCTTCGATCCCCTCATCCAGCACCTGCACGCGGTGGTGGTTTTCCAGCATCGAGGCGATGCCGCGCATCATCAGGATCGCTTTCTGGATACCCGGCTCATCCACCTTCACGACCTGGAAGCGCCGGGTCAGCGCCGGGTCCTTCTCGATGTATTTCTTGTATTCGGCCCAGGTGGTGGCCCCGATGGTGCGCAGAGTGCCGCGCGCCAGCGCCGGCTTCAGCAGGTTGGCCGCGTCGCCAGTGCCTGCAGCCCCGCCTGCCCCCACCAGCGTGTGGGTTTCGTCGACAAACATCACAATCGGCACCGGGCTGGCCTGCACCTCGTCAATCACCTGGCGCAGGCGGTTTTCAAACTCGCCCTTCATGCTGGCACCCGCCTGCAGCAGGCCCACGTCCAGCACCAAGAGCCGCACATCCGCCAGCGCCGGCGGCACGTCGCCGCGGGCAATCCTGAGGGCAAAGCCCTCGACCACGGCCGTTTTGCCCACCCCGGCCTCGCCGGTCAGGATCGGGTTGTTCTGCCGCCGCCGCATCAGGATATCGACGATCTGGCGGATCTCCTCGTCGCGGCCCACGATGGGGTCGATCTCCCCCGCCTTGGCCTGCGCGGTCAGATCGGTGCAGAACTGCTCCAGCGCCTCACCCTTGCCCATGGCACCAGGCGCCATCGCGCCCGAGGCCTCGCCCGGCTCGGCGCCGCCCCCGGTCACATTGGAGCCATCCTGCGCACCCAAGGCATCCTCGGGCGAGCCGTCGGTGGCCTCGTGGAAATTGTCGGCCAGATCATCCGCACCGATCTTCGCCAGCTCCGGCGACATGTTCGACAGGATATTGCGCAGCGCCGGCGTCTTCAGCATGCCCAGGAGCAGGTACCCGCTGCGCACCTGGCCCGAGGAATAGAGCAGCGAGCCCCAGACCCAGCCGCGCTCCATCGCATCCATCAGGTGATCGGAGAGATCGGAAATCGTCGAAGCGCCGCGCGGCAGCATATCAAGAGCGCGGGTCAGTTCAGTTGCGATCTTGCCCGGGTCCAGTTTGTAATGCTCGATGATCCGGTGCAGGTCGCTGTCTTGCTGCGCCAGGAGCTGATGCATCCAATGCACCAGTTCCACATAGGGGTTGCCCCGCATCTTGCAGAACACGGTTGCACTTTCAACGGCCTGGTATCCCAGCTTGTTCAGCTTGCCAAACAGCGCCACGCGGCTGATCTCGGTCATCTCAAATCCCTCCCTCTACTCGCTCTTCAGCCCCGGCGCCTAATCCCGGGTACAGGTATAAATCATTCACGTCCGGCTGATCCGCCTCCGGGTCCGGGCGCGAGCGCACCCAGCTGGTATGCCCCAGCCGCGTGGTGCCGCCCAAGGACGCGCGCGGCACCTCGTCGCCGGCCAGGATCAGGTTCACATCCCAATCCAGGAAATCCCCGGCATAGGACCGCACAATCGCGCGCAGCCGCTTCAGTGCCTCGCCGCCCGGCAAAAGCCGTTCGTAATCCTGCAGCTTCAGCGGCCCGATGCGGATGCGGAACTTGGCCGAGCGGCTCCAGACCTTGTCGCCGATGCTGGTGCTCTGCCCCAGCCCGCCATAGCCCAGGGCCCAGCGGTCGTCCGGCTCCAGCTCCAGCCAGCTGCCGACAAATTCCTGCAGGGTGACCGGCACCTCGAAAAACGCCGACAGGATCGACACCAGACCTTCCGGGTTCTTCGCCCCCTTGGCCAAATGGCCTGCGAAATGCAGCTTGGCCATGTCCGGCATGTCGTCGCGGTCGCCGAACTTGAAGCCGTTATAGCCGATCAGCGACGACACTTTGCGCGCCATCGGATCATCGGCCCGGTCGAAGCTGACGGCAGGCGAGCCCTGCGTCCAGGCCCGGTACAAGAGGCTCATCATCCGGTGCGTCAGCATATCGGCAAAGGCCACCAGCGTCGGGTCGCGGTGGTTGCGTTTACGGTCGCGGGCGTATTCGGTCAGGTGCAGCGGCAAGGGGCCTTGGGGGCCGAACAGGCCAAAGAACCGGTTGGTCAGAACAGCAGGCTTGCCGCCCTCTGCCGGTTTGAAATCGGCAATGGTCGAGGGCGGGAACGCCAGCTCCGCCTCCTGCCCCAGCCGCAGCATATCTTCCCGCGGGCGGCGGCTTTCGCCGAGGCGCGGGGCGTCATTGAAATGCGCCTCCAATACCCGGAGGGCGTGAAAAACGTGATGTTTTTCAGGCTCCATGGCCAGCCGGCCATAGAGGCTCAGATCATCCGGCCGAGGCCCTTTTCCGGTCGCCATCTGGCAATTTCCCCGCGTTTTTCAGTCGTCAGGACTGTCTCCGTGAATGAGTTGATGCTGGCATAGCCGCGGAAGAACCGCTCCAGCACGGCTCCCAGCGCATAGATGTTGCTGCCCTCGAAAAAGCTCTCGTCAAAGCCCAGGGTGATCTCCAGCCCCCGCACCGCAGTCGACAGGATCTCGTCGCTCATCCGCCGCACGATGGGGCGTGCGCCCACCGACAGGATGCCCTCCAGCTGCTTCTCCGTCACCCGGTCGCCGAGCGGCGCATAAAGCCCCACCAGCTCGCGCAGTGCCTCCGCCGACTGGCCTTTGCCGGTTTCGGCAATCGAGACGTAGTTGAGGCTCAGATGCGAAATCAGCCGCCAGGCGGTATCGCCCTGCGCCAGCGTCGGATGCGGACGGGTCGGAGACACCGGCAGCGTCACCTTTGTCACCGGGCCGCCTTCGGGCAGCTGAAACACGTCGTCGCTGCCGGTGGCCAGCAGCATCGGCAGATCGCGGTTGGTGCAAAGCGCATTGACCGCCAGCTGCTCCAGCCCCGAGGAATAAGGCGCCTGCGCCCGGTCCACCAGCGTCAGGAACACCTCGGAGCCCAGGTAAGAACTCCTCACCCCGCGCAGGCGTTCCTTTTCCGAGCGCTGCCGCATCCGCCGCTTGATGGTGTAATAAGCCGGGTGGCTTTCGCCCGCCGCGGTGAAATCATTGGCGGAATAGAACGGACGGAACACCACGTCATCCTCGCCCTCGCCGCTGATCCCGACCACGCTCTGCAGCGCGTAGACCTCGAAATCGAGGCCCGCGGTACGGTTCGGGATCACATGGTGCTCGGTGTCGATCGGCGCAATCCGCACCCGGTCGCAGCGTTTCTCGAACAGGTTGACGGCCGGAACCGCATTCAGCTGGAACACCTCCGGCACCACAATGGGGGCAATCTCCGGCATCCCCTCGCGCAGGAGGACATAGAGATCCACCTCGTTGCCTTCGGAATTCTCCAGACCCGCTTTCAGCCCCTGCAGCTCGACAAAGCGGAACCGCTCGGGCATGGCAAAATATTCCTGCAGCAGCCGGTAGCCGTCATAGACCCGGCGCGGCAGCGGCAGCAGCGCTTCCTCGGGGCTGAACCCCTTCTGCACAACTTTGGCGCCGCGCAGCGGCAGCTGCCAGTCAGCGCGCCGGTCGGTGGAACGCGCCACAATCCCCTGCACCTGGGTGCACAGCAGCTCCAGCAGCGGCCAGCTGTTGCCCGCCGCGCTGGAGAGATACAGCGACAGCTTGTCCATCTCCAGCTTGCTGATCGGGTCGCCGTCGATCCGCTTGATGCGCAGCCGGATGCCCGCCCGCGCATCATAGCCTGTGGCCACGCCCGCTGCGACCAGCTCGCCGCGGCCGTCGATATACTGCGCCTCGGTGATCTGGATCGGCCACATGGTCAGATCAGAGGCCGTGCGGAACTCGCACGGGGTCTGCTCGCCCTCGGTCAGCCTGGAGCGCAGCGTCGAGCCTCTCGGCAGCACATAGCCGCTTTTCACCGCCGAATTGGCCGCATCCGGCTCAAACGCTGCAATCATCATTGACGGCGTCGGCGCCAGATAATGCGGATAGATGATCTCCAAAAGGTTCGAGGTGAAATTCGGATACTGCAGCTCCAGCTCCAGCTGGACACGTGCCGACAGGAAGGCGACGCCCTCCAGCAGCCGTTCCACATAAGGGTCCAGAACCTCGACCCCCTCCATCCCCAGCCGGGCGGCGATTTTGGGATAGGCAGCCGCAAACTCCCCGCCCATATCGCGCAGGTAGTTCAGCTCGTTCTCGTAATGGGTCAGCAGCCGTGTATCCATCTCACAGCGCCCTTTCCATTTCCACTTCGCCGGTGGTCAGATCGACCTTGCTGCGCAAATACAGCTCCAGCGGCATCGGCTGCGCCCACATGTCGGCGCGGATCTCCAGACCCACGGTCATCTCGGTCGCGTCGGTTCCATCCTGCAGCCGCACATCCACCGATCCTTCAATAATCCGCGGCTCATATGTTGTAATCGCCTGCTTGATCGAACGGCGGATCGCCTGAGCCTTTTCCGTGGTCGAGGCCTCGCCGGCCACTTCGATCAGACCGTAGTTCAGCACCGAGGCCGAGATCGCCGGGTATTTCTCCGCATCGAAATGGCTCTCGACATTCTGGGTGTTCAGCAGCCAGGACAGATCGCGCTGGATGATTTCCCGGAGCCGCCCAAGATCAATCACCCGGCTCTCGCGGGTTTCCTTCTGATCGCCAGGTGCATTGTCTGTCAGCCGGTCCAGCAGCGAGGGCTGCAGGCGCTCGGCCAGAGTCTTGTCAGCCATTTTCTATGTCATGCCCATCCATCTTGAGCGAGCGCACATCCATGATGGCAATGTCCTCATCCCCGATCGTCAGCAGCCGCTGGCCAAGACCGGTAAAGGTATCCTCGCCGGCATCTTCCCACACAGTGGCGCGCGCCAGCATCGACAGCCCGTCGGCTTTTTCACTGCCGGGGTAGCGGGACGGGATCATCGCCGCGACCGCGCCGCCGCCCGCCAGGGTCAGCGTGCCTGCGGTCCAGACCGCATCGCGCAAATCGCTCGGCTCCTCGGCCTCAAACGAGACGATCTGCGAGAACGGCAGCCAGTAGTACTTGCCGTTCACCACCGTCTCCAGCACCGGGCCCAGCCGCATGTCGGCATCGGCAATCCAGTCGAACCGCTTGCCGTTGATCTCGCCCGGGCTTGCAGGGGCTGCGTCAAACGCCTTGGCGCGCAGCTCCGCCGCTTCCTTGGGGTTGCCGGCTGCCAGCAGTTTCTGCGCCTCGATCAGATGCGCCAGCCATTCCTCGGGCTCGCCCAAGATCAGCGGCGCCTTTTCGCCGGCAAAGACCTTCTCGCGATACACTTCGCAGATGATCGCCTCGCGGTAGGCCTGCGCCATCACCGTGGCGCCTTCATCCAGTCCGGCCGCGGCCTTCAGCTGGGCAATCGCCCGGTTCCAGTCGCCCAGAACGCACAAAAGCTGAAACAGGAACACCCGCAGTTTCGGATTGCTGGCGTCCGCCCTGATCTTGGCCTGCAGCGCCTCCAGCGCCGCCCTGGGATCACCGGCTTTCAGATGCTCTTCGGGTGTCATGGGGCTCTACTCCGCAACAAGGATGAATGCTGGAAATGCGTCAGAAAAAACGGACCCCGGACGCAATACACCCGGGGCCAGCCAATAGTTTTATTCGACCTTGCCGGTCTGCACGTTCCACTTGAAGGTGCCTTCGGTGGTGAGCTTGCCGGTCTTCTGATCGGTCGATTTGTACTCATGCTCGATCGAGGCATAAGCCAGCGACCAGGTCTCTTCCGGAATGCCGTCTTCGCTTGCGGAGATCGAGTAGCTGTCGACAACCACGTCTTTCATCTTCCAGATCGAATAGACCAGCAGGCCCTGGCTTGCGCTGTCACCCGAGCGGCACCAGTGCATGACGATTTCCGGGCGCACGGTGCCGTTGGCAACCGACAGCGCCAGGTCGTTCGAGGCCTTGCCCATCTGCGAGGTCAGCTCGATCTTGCCGAAGTTGGAGTTTGCGTGCATCCGCTGGGTCGAGCCCAGGTCGGTCATTTCAACCGCGCGCTCGACGTTCCAGCTTGCGGACTGAACGACAATCCACTTCTTGTGGTTTTCTTCGGTGGCATCACCGGTGATGTCCGAGATCTGGACGAACATATTTGCAGCCATTTTGCTATCCTTTCAAAAATTAAGAATTCTACTGCACTATGATGGTTTGAGGCTGGGGAGTGGGTAATCAGCCTCCTTTTTCCGAGGGCAGTTTCGATACCAGCCGCAGCGAGACGGAAAGCCCCTCAAGCTGGTAATGCGGGCGCAGGAAAAATTTCGAGGTGTAATACCCCGGGTTGCCCTCGACCTCTTCCACAACCACTTCGGCTGCGGCCAGAGGTTTGCGCGCCTTCTCGTTCTCCGAAGAGATATCTGCATTGAAGTCAACATAGTTGTTGATCCAGTCCTGCAGCCAGGACTCCATATCCTGACGGCTTTTGAACGAGCCGACTTTGTCCCGCACCATGCACTTGAGATAGTGCGCGAACCGGCATGTGGCGAACAGATACGGCAGCCGCGCGCCCAGATTGGCGTTTGCGGTGGCGTCCGGATCGTCATATTCGGCCGGCTTGTGCAGCGACTGCGCGCCCATGAAGGTCGCAACGTCGGTGTTCTTGCGGTGGATCAGCGGCATCATGCCGTTCTTCGCCAGTTCCGCCTCGCGCCGGTCGTCGATGGCAATCTCGGTCGGGCATTTCTGATCGACGCCGCCATCGGTGGTCGGGAAGGTGTGCGAAGGCAGGTTTTCCAGGGTGCCGCCGCTTTCCACGCCGCGGATCCGCGAGCACCAGCCGTACATCTTGAACGAGCGGGTGATGTTCACCGCCATGCCGTAGGCCGCGTTGACCCAGCCGTATTTGTCGCTGGTCGCGCCTGCGGTGTCTTCCTCGAATGCAAACTCCTCCACCGGGTCGGTCTTGGAGCCATAGGGCAGACGGCCCAGGAAACGCGGCATTGCCAGGCCCACGTATTTCGCATCCTCGCTGTCGCGCAAGCTCCGCCAGGCGGCATATTCCGGGGTCTGGAAGATCTTGGTCAGGTCGCGCGGGTTCGACAGTTCCGCCCAGCTGTCCATCTGGAACAGAGTGGGTTTGGCGCCGGTGATCAGCGGCGCATGCGCGGCCGCGGCGATCTTGGACATTTCACCCAGCAGCTCGATATCCGGCGGCGAATGGTCAAAATGGTAGTCCGCCACCAGGGAGCCGTAGGGCTCGCCGCCCAGCTGGCTGAATTCCTCGGTGTAGACCTTCTTGAAGATCGGCGACTGGTCCCATGCCGTGCCCTTGAACTTCTTCAGGGTCTTCGACATTTCCTTCTTGGTGATCGGCATCACCCGGATCTTCAGCTGCTCATCGGTCTCGGTGTTGTTGACCAGATAATGCAGCCCGCGCCATGCGCTTTCCAGCTGCTGGAATTCCTCGTTGTGCAGGATCAGGTTCACCTGCTCGGTCAGCTTCTGGTCGATCAGCGACACGATGCTCTCGATCGAACGCAGCGCGTCATCGGAGATCAGAGCGGAATTTGCCAGCGCCTGCTCGGCCAGGGTCTTGACCGCGCTTTCCACGGCAGTCTTGGCCTGATCCGACTTGGGCCGGAATTCCTTCTGCAGCAGATCCGCAAATTCGGTTGAGCCAAAGGCGGCTTCACCACCAGCGGCTTCCGCCTGGAGTTCTTCTTCAGCCATCTTTGTCCTCCCCTATTATTCTTCGCTCTCGGCTTCGCCGCCGGGCTTGGGCTGCGCTGCCAGGGTTTTCAGCAGGCTCGGGTCCTGGATGATCTTCGAGATCAGATCCTCGGCGCCGGTCTTACCGTCCATATAGGTCATCAGGTTGCTGAGCTGGGTGCGTGCTTCCAGCAGCTCGCGCAGCGGCTCCACCTTGGCGGCGATGGCCGCGGGCTTGAAATCGTCCATGCTG
Source organism: Leisingera sp. ANG-Vp (assembly GCF_000813725.1). GTDB lineage: Bacteria > Pseudomonadota > Alphaproteobacteria > Rhodobacterales > Rhodobacteraceae > Leisingera. The sequence goes on along the minus strand of NZ_JWLD01000073.1, from coordinate 5,392 downwards.
TCAAAGGTGATGTCGACCGCCAAGTTGCCCTCGCCGGTCAGCGTGTTGGGCACGGTGAAGGCCGCGCGCGGCGCCATCGACTTCATCCGGTCATCGAAGTTGTCGACATCGATTTCCAGGAACTTGCGGTCCGCCACCGCGGGCTGCTCCACTTCGGATTTGCCCACCAGGTCGCTCATCACGCCCATCACGAAGGGCAGCTGCACCTTCTTCTCGGCGCCGTACAGCTCCACGTCATATTCGATCTGGACCCTTGGTGCCCGGTTGCGGGCAATGAATTTTTGTGAACTTCCGGCCATCTAGGTCTCCTTCACTAGTCTTTGCTTGCACGGCTGCTGCGGCGGCTTCCGCCGCCGGCGCCTGCCGCGCCCATTAATCGTCGTCGTCTTCGATGCCGCCGATCAGGTGGACGTTATCCACCCCCTGCGGCGCCATGTCGTTCATGATGGTGAGGAAGTCCGCCCCCACCAGACGCTTGCACCGCTCCAGCAGGATCGGCAGCGGGCTCGACGGTTCTGCCCGCCGGTAATAGCCGATGATGCGGTCCAGCGCGTTGGACACATCCGCAGGCGAGTTGATCGCTCCCGGCGCCGCGGGGGCTGCGCGCCCGCCTGCCGCCGGAGCTGCTGCGCCGCCCTCTTCCGCAGCGGCGTCTTCGGCATCGTCTTCATCCGCCGCTGCATCCGCGCTGACATTGCCATAGTCGCGGATCTTCCGGGCCATCTGCTGCAGCAGCTTGATCAGCGCGCTCAGATCCGGCCCCTGCCCCGGCGTGTTCTCGTCAAACGCCGCCGAAATCGCCTTCACATTATCCGCCGCGGCTTCAATCGCCGCAAGCCGCGCCTCGATGATCTCGTCGTCACTGTCCTGGAACGCGGCCCCGATGGTCGCCGAGTCCGGGATGTGCTCCATGTCCGAGGGCGCTGTCATCACCCCTTCGGCAATCTCGATGTCGCGGAACGAGAACCGGCCGAAGCCGCGGCTCTCGGTCAGCGGCGCCCGCCGCAGCGAGCGGTAGAGCGGCGATGCCCCGGCCATCCCGTCGGGCTGGCCGCACAGGTCCTGCACCGCGTTGATCCGCATGGTCGGGTCGCCGTCGTCCTCATCCAGCTCCGGATGGCAGGTCTCCCAGAACTCCTCCAGGCAGCCGCGCATATAGGCGGCGACATCGCCAAAGCCGGTCAGCCCTTCGGAATGCAGCAGCGCATCGCCCAGGAACACCGCCGCCCGCAGGTCATGGCTGCGCTCCAGAACCTCCAGCGCTTTTTTCTGCACTTCACGGTAGTCGGGATCAGTGGCCTCGATCTTTTCATCGCCCACCACGGATTCTTCCCCGGGCTGAGCCGCCAGCTCCATCTCGGTGAACGCTGGATCGTATTCGAGGTTCTCGCCGCTGGGCGCGTCTTCCCCCTTGGACTGCAGCAATACTGCCGGATCCATCTAAATGCCCCCCCGCTTCTTCTCAGGTGTTTGCGGCCTCTGTTAACGTAACGTAAAGCAGCCCCCCACCCTTTTCAGGACCGGTGGTTAAGGCTGCCCTAATCTCAAACTAAAACTTGACCCCAAGTGAGCCTTATCGGCATCCTAAAGTCAAATGTTTTCATGCCTTTTCCCAGCGGTGGAATGATGAGTATTGATCGTATTTCCGGCAAGGAAGTCAAAGACATGGTGCGCGAGGGCGCCAAGAAGCGGATGAGTTTCGCCTTCTGCCTCGACGACAGCAAGGACCCGCTGCTGATGATTCAGCCGGGCAAAAAACCCGAAACTTTGCGCAATCCGATGAAGCAGGCGGGCGGCGGCCCTCCGATGGCCTGGGGCACCTACACGGTGCGTTCGGGCGAAATGGAAATGATCTGCGAAAGCGCGCCGGGGCGGATGATCGGCGAGCTGAAAAAGTTTTTCAAACGCAACCCGGCCAAGGTCAACGTGCTGTTCGTCGACGACGGCGGCAACCTTCTCGACAGCCTCAAACCCGAATCCTCCGAAAGCGTTGTTGCTGAAGAAGACGTCTCCGACATCTCCGCTTCGGGCATCGACCCCAAGGCCATTGCACCGCTGAAACGCCGCCTCAAACGGATCCAGCCGCGCATCGGCCTGGCGCCGGGCCCGCTGGAGCTGAAACTCAAGCGCGCCCTGGCCAAATCCGTCGCCCTGATCAACAAGGGCCGGCTGCAGGAGGCCGAGACAATGGTGATGGTGATCGAACGCGCCATTGCCGGCATCGGCAAGGACCGCGAGGACGAGGCCAAAACCATGAAGCGCGGCCAGCGCGAGATGGATCAGCGCTCGCTCGGCGCCCAGGTGAAGCGCGCCCAGTCGCTGCAGGCCAATGTGGCCCGTGCGCCCGGCAAGGCCCGCGACCGCCTGGGCCGCGCCCTGCATGTGGCGGCCCGCCACCTCAAGCGCCGCGACCTCGATTCGGCCCGCGACGCCATGGACAAGATCGAAAAGGCTTTGACCGCATTGGTCTGATCCGCCCCCTTCAGTTGGGTGCGGGCCGGGCCTGAACATAAGAAACCGGAGACAGTGATGACCCTGACACGCCTGCTATCTGCCCTTGCTCTCGCAGCCGCGCCATTTGCCGCCGCCGCAGAAACCGGTCCCCTCCGGGTCGAGCTGAACAAGACCGAGGAGATCGAGGGCGGCGGCTGCCGCGCCTTCTTCCTGTTCCGCAACCAGACCGGCAAGAGCTTTGAAGGCTTCGAAATGTCCCTGGCGATCCTCGACGGCCAGGGGGTGATCGACCGGCTGCTGTCGATTGACGCCGCCCCCCTGCCCATCCAGCGCACCACCTTGAAACTCTTCGAAATCCCCGAGATTGCCTGCGGCAACATCTCGGAAATCCTGCTGCATGACATCACCTCCTGCCAGCCGCAGAACGAAGAACAGATGGATTGCTTCCCGATCCTGGAACTCGGCTCCCGCGCCGCCGCACCGCTGGTGAAATAAGCCATGGCCGGCACCTGGGAAATTCTCGGCACCGGCGGTCCGGTGATTGCGCTTCTGGCGCTGATGTCTTTGCTCTCGCTCACCGTGATTGCCGTCAAACTGATCCAGCTCTGGCCGGTGCGTTCCGGAGGCGATGCACGTGAACAGGCTCTGGGCCTGTGGAAGGACGGCGACCGCAAACAGGCGCAGGACACACTCGCAGGCGGCAAATCCCCTGCCGACCGGGTGATGAGCTACGCGATGGAGGCCCTGCAGGAAGGCCTGCGCGGCCCATTGCTGCAAGACGAGCTGCAGCGCCGCGGCAATGAGGAAGTGAGCCGGATGAACTCCCTCATCCGCCTTCTGGAACTCATCGCCATGGTCTCGCCCCTCCTGGGCCTCCTTGGCACCGTGCTCGGCATGATCCAGTCTTTCCAAGAGCTGGAATTGGCCCAGGGCGCCGCCAATGCCTCGGTCCTCGCAGGCGGCATCTGGCAGGCGCTGCTGACCACCGCCGCGGGCCTCTTGGTCGCGATCCCCGCCGCCGTCGCCGCCGGCCTGTTTGCCGCCCGCATCGACGCCGCCGCCCAAGCCATTGAAAGCGCCGCCGGCCGCCTGCTGCTGATCGACGGGTCGCGGTAAAGTGGCCGCCTTTTCACACCCATACTTCCACCGGTCCGCTTGCGGTCCGGTTCGCGCCCGTCCCCGCCCCCCATGCCGGAGGCATGCGTCCAGCCTGACGCGGGCGCGATTGCGCGCCCCCTCGGAGCCGGGCGCGAACCTCCGCAAGGGTATCCAGCAGAGGGCAACATGACCCTCAGCCGCCCAGCCCGCCCCCGCGCCCTGATCTCGCTGGTGCCGATGATCGACGTTATGCTGATCCTGCTGGTGTTCTTCATGGTGACCTCCACCTACCTGAACCTCGATATGATCCCGGCGGTGAAACCCTCTGAAGGAAGCGCCGGCACCACCCAGGCCCCGGCAGGCACAATGATGATCCGCCTCGGAGCTGACGGCGTTCCGGTGCTGCGCGGCACCGCGCTGGATCAGGACACCCTGCGTGCCACCCTCTCCGCCGCAGTTGCCGAAGAACCCCTCACTCAAGTGGTGATACTGCCCTCCGGCGCCGCCCAAACCCAGGCACTGATCACCGTGATGGACGCGGCCGCTCTGGCCGGCGTCACCCGCCTGCGCGTCCTGCGGCTGGAGGCGTCCCCATGAAGCTCAACCGCCCGTCCCGCAGCCCGCATTCGGAAACCATCATCGCGCTGATCGACGTGGTGTTCTTCCTTCTGGTGTTCTTCATGCTGATTGGCCGCATGGACGCCACCGCGCCTTTTGATGTGCGCCCCGCCACCGCCGTCACCGGCCGCGACATGCCCGCCGGCGGCATCACCCTGGCCATTTCCTCTGAAGGAGCCCTGGCGCTGGACGGCGATGAAATCACCCGCGAAGCCCTCTCCCCCGCCCTTTCCGCCCTGCTGGCCGACGACCCGGAGCTGCGCCTGCGCATCAACGCCCACCGCGCGGCCGAGCTGCGCCGGGTGCTGCCGCTGGTCGCCGAGGGC
>NZ_JWLD01000073.1:0-303 GCF_000813725.1 Leisingera sp. ANG-Vp | reverse complement strand
CCCGCCATATGGGCACTGGGGCTGGCAGCCTCGGCCATGGTTCACGCCGCAGGCGCCGGCGCGCTGCTCATTTCGCTGGTGCCCGACCCGGTGCCGCAGCAGCCCAACCCGGAAAGCAGCCTCAACCTCCAGGCCCACCGCATTCCCCGCTCCGAAGCCGTGCCGCAGGCGGCAGAGGGCGAGCAAGCCCCTGAAAGCGAAGCACAAAGCCAAGGCCTGAACGCCGGTGCAATCCCGCAATCCGCCGCCAAACCGCATGCGCCCGCTCCGGACCGCGTGGCGGAGGCCGCGCCGCAGGCAGCC
>NZ_JWLD01000072.1 GCF_000813725.1 Leisingera sp. ANG-Vp | reverse complement strand
CCCCCCGCCATTGATACAGCTCACGGACGTAGGCCCAAAGGTTCGGGAAATCCACCAGCCGCTTGCGGTTGCACTTGAAATGGACGTGGTAAACCGGATCAAAGCGCAGCAGCGTGGTGAACAGCCGCCAGTCGGCCTCGGTCACCTGGTCGCCCAGCAGGTAGCGGTGCTGCGACAGCAGGTCCTCCAGCCATTCCAGGCTGTCGAACAGCGGCTCTACCGCGGCGTCATAGGCCTCTTGCGTGGTGGCAAAGCCGCATTTGTAGACGCCGTTGTTGACACTGTCGTAGATGCGGGCATTCACAGCCTCGATCGGCTCGCGCAGCTCTTCTGGCCAGTAATCATCATCGTTGCCGGTGATCCCGTCAAAGGCCGAGTTGAACATCCGGATGATTTCAGAGCTTTCATTCGAGACGATGGTGCCCTGCTCCTTGTCCCACAGCACCGGCACCGTCACCCGGCCGGTATAGTCTGGATCGGCGCGGGTGTAGATCTGATGCATGCGGGTGCTGCCGAACAGCGTGTCGCCAGTGGCGCCGTTGCCGTCTGTTTCGAAAGTCCAGCCTTCATCCATCATGTCGGGATGCACGATGGAAACGGAAACGTGGTCTTCCAGCCCCTTCAGCTTGCGGAAGATCAGGGTGCGGTGGGCCCAGGGGCAGGCCAGGGAGACATATAGGTGATAGCGGCCGCTTTCGGCCTTGAAGCCGCCAGAGCCGCTGGGGCCTGCGCTGCCGTCAGCGGTGATCCAGTTGCGGAACTGCGATTCGCTGCGCTTGAAGGCGCCGCCGGTGGATTTGGTGTCATACCATTTGTCGTGCCACTTGCCGTCGATCAAAAGGCCCATCGTTCATGCTCCCGCTGCTGTGCTGAGGGGAACATATGCAGGGGCGGGCCTTGCGCCTATGCACCGGAGCGCGCAACGGCTCTGCGCCACTGCACAAGAGCAACAAAATTGCGCAGCCGTCAAATTTCCGAAAATGTTCACTTGATTTTATCTATTTGTGACGCACCGTTGAAAGAAGGACGCAAGGAAACCCCAGCATTCGGAAGGCCGGAAATATGAACACCTATGTGCCCAAAGCTGTACAGGAAGCACTGGACACCGCCCGCCTTCAGGGGATGCGGAGGAAAAGCCGCATGCGGGTGATGGCGGACGATACGCTGATTCCGGTTCTGCGGATGTGGAAGGACGGTTTCTCGGTTGAGGCTGATGCCGCGCCGATGCTGCGCGGGCTTGTCGACATCTACGACGGTGCGCGCCATGTGTCGCAATGCCTGATCGTCGCCAGCGAGGAAGAGGGCGGCGAGATGCGTTATGAATTCAAACGGTCGACTCCTGCGTCGGACAAGGCGCCTGTGGATTTCTACAAGTCTCCGGATGCGCCTGCCGGGCTGATTCCCTTCGACCAGTCGCAGGGCAAAATTTGAACCCGCGCTAGGGCCGGATTTCCACCTCAGTTCCAATCTGGGTGAGACGCCAGAGCGTCTGCATCTGTTCATTGCTGACGGCGATGCAGCCGGCGGTCCAGTCGCCCGGCAGGGTGATCAGATTGCCGACTGAATTCGGCTGCCCGTGGATGAAGATGTCTCCGCCGGGACTGACGCCGGCGGCCTGTGCTCGGGCGCGGTCCTCAGGCTGCGGATAGTCGATCCCCAGTGACAGGTGATAGGCGCTGTTGGGATTGCGCCGGTCAATCCGGAAGATGCCCTCGGGCGTTTTGCCGTCGCCTTCCTGTTCCTTGTCGCCGCTGGGTTCAAAGCCTAGCGAGATGGGGAACTCCAGCACCGTCTCGCCGCCGCGGCTGGCGGTCAGGCGGCGGGCGGATTTCTCGATCAGGATGCGGTCGATCCGGTCCACCGCCGCGCCGAGCGGCGGCGGTGCGGGACGCGGGGCAAAGGCCTGCCAGGCCATCCAGGCGGCGCCGGCCAGAACAACCAGCGCCAAGAGGCGCAGCAGGCGCTTCACCTTACTGCAGGTCCGAGAAGGCTTCGGCCAGGCGCTGGCAGGCCTCCTCGATCCGCGACCTCTGGGTGCCCAGGTTGAAACGCAGATAGTTCTCCCCGCCGGTGCCGAAGGTGGTGCCGTGGTTGGCAGCGATCTTGGCGGTTTGCTCGACCCTTGCCGTAAACTCGCTGCGGGCCATGCCGGTGCCGGAGAAGTCGACCCAGGCCAGATAGGTGGCCTCCAGCGGCATCGACTTCAGGCCCGGGATGGCGGCGATGGCCGCATCGAAAACCTTGCGGTTTTCATTGATATAGGCGACCTGGGCATCCGCCCATTCGGCCCCTTCGGGCGAATAGGCAGCGGCGGTGGCCAGCTGCCCGACCGAGTTCGGCGCCAGCGACAGCGCCGCAATCCGCTGCTTGAACTTTGCGCGCAGCTCCGGGTCGGGAATGATCACCTGGCCGGTATGCAGGCCGGCGATGTTGAAGGTCTTGGACGGCGCCGTCAGCATCAAGAGCCGGTCCATGATCTCCGGCGCGGCCAGCGGCATCGGGATGTGCTTGGCACCGCCGAACACCAGATCGTGGTGGATTTCATCCGAGATGAGCAGCAGATTGTGGCGCTTGGCGAAATCGGCCACGCCCTGAAGTTCCTCTTGGGTCCAGACCCGGCCGCCGGGGTTATGCGGCGAGCACAGAATCAGCATCGTCTCCTTGCCGGTCATCTGCGCGTCATAGGCGGCAAAATCCATTTCGTAGCGGCCGTCGTTGTTGACCAGCTCGCATTCCACCACCTCGCGGCCGGCGGCCCGGATAACGCGGGCAAAGGCGTGGTAGACCGGGGTGAACAGCACCACGCCGTCGCCGGCATTGGTGAAAGTATCCAGGCACAGGCCAACCCCGTTGCACAGGCCAGTGGCGGTGAAAATCGCGTCCGCCTCGACCTCCCAGCCGTGGCGGGCGTTCATCCACCAGCGGATCGCGTCCTTATACTGGCCGTCGCAATCGGTGTAGCCGAACACGCCGTGGTCCACCATTTCGCGGATCTTGCTCAGCACAGGTGCAGGCGCCTGAAAATCGGTATCCGCCACCCACATCGGCAGCCCGGTGTCCGAGGGCACGCCATAGATGCGCTCCATCGAATCCCATTTGTTGCTGAGGGTGCCGCGGCGGTCGATGTTCTCGTCAAAATTCATGTGGTGAACTCCCGTATGGTTGCCTGCGAAGCTAATCGCTGCAGCGCGGGGTGCAAGGGGGCCGTTGCGGTACGATTGCTGATCGCATAAATGAAACCCATGAAACGACCGATCCTGATCCATCCCGATCCCCGCCTCAAGAAGGTCTGCGCGCTCGTGCCTGACCTCAGCGATGACTTGCGCGTGCTGGCGGATGATATGCTGGAAACCATGTACGCCGCACCGGGCATCGGCCTGGCGGCGCCGCAGATCGGCATCCTGCAGCGGCTGATCGTGCTGGATTGCGTCAAGGAAGAAGACGGCGATCCGCGCCCGCTGGTGATGTTCAACCCGCAGATCATTTCCTCTTCGGACGAAACCAACGTCTATGAGGAAGGTTGCCTGTCGATCCCGGATCAATATGCCGAGGTGACCCGCCCCAAGGTGGTCGAGGTCGAATGGATGGACCGCGACGGCAACGCACAGCGCGAGGCGTTTGACGGGCTCTGGGCGACCTGCGTGCAGCATGAAATCGACCATTTGGACGGCAAGCTGTTCATCGATTACCTGAAGCCGCTGAAGCGCCAGATGATCACCCGCAAGATGCAGAAGCTGAAGCGCGAACGTGCCCGCGCCTGAGGGAACCACAGACATGACCGTCCGCACCTGCCTGCCCTGGCCTGACAAGCGCCTGCGCTCCAAGGCCGAAGAGGTGACTGAGATCACCGACGAGATCCGCGAAATCTGGAACGACATGGTCGACACCATGGACGCCATGCCGGGCGTTGGCCTGGCGGGCAACCAGATCGGCGTGATGCTGCGGCTGGCGG
>NZ_JWLD01000071.1 GCF_000813725.1 Leisingera sp. ANG-Vp | reverse complement strand
TCAGCGCGGCGGGCGGCGCCGCCGCCACCCCGGGCGCGACGGCGCGGTGCTGCTTCGGTCATTCTTGTTTCCTCACCAAGGGCAATTCATGGCATGAGTTTCTACCGGCCTCCCGGCTTTGCGCGCCGCAGGATAACGGCCATTCAAGTTGAAAAGCGACATTCACGGAGCAATTTCCCCCAATTCACCAGGCATGTGCCTGGAAGACCGCCCGGATTTCTACTGCCCGCAATCGTCGCATTTCCTCGGGCTGACCACTTCGGCCTTTCTTTTGATGTAGATTTCCGCACCTGGCTGACCGTGCTTGCGGCACAGCGGCGCCACCCAGCGGTCATAGTCTGTGCGCTTGTCCAGAGACTTCATTGGTCCGGCCATGACAGCCGGTTTGGAACATCCCATTGCAGCGCATCTGCGCCGGCTGCTGCCAGAAGCCAGCTGATAGTGGCGAAGATAGCTCCGACACCCGCACTTAGGTTTGCCGTTGCCTTTTTTTACCTGCATATAGAAGTAGTTCTGTCTGTTCAGACGGTAGGTCGCTGTTTCGCACAAGTCCCGAGCAGTATCATCTATCATCCAGCGATCTTTGTGAATGAAGAACGGATTGGTGAACCTGGACCGGTTATGCAATCCGCACATGGGCACAATAAATGAAGCCCCATAAGGAACATATGTGCTGCTGGACGGTGACTTCTTGCGCACAAAACGCACATGGGCACCATCCTCGGCATCCGAAGAACACCCCATATAGACGCATTTTGCAGAATAGTTTCCCGTATACACAAGCCAATGGTTCAGCCAGGAACCGCAACCGCACTTGGGCCGCTTTGCCGACCCTTTATGATGCACTACCGGGTGCCGGTCTTTGTACAGCTTCTGACGCTTGTTAATTCCAAATCCTGTTTCTGCCGGCATGTCTCTCTCCCGGGCAATCGCGAAAACAGTGTTGAACTTAGCGCTGTTCCCGTCTTAGGCGACTACTAGGGTGTTCTTTGCGCGCTACTGCTGCCATGACCTCTTGCCACCAATGAGCGCAGGCCCTATGAGCCAAGCATGACAGAGACATCCCATGACCGCCTTCTCATCATCGACTTTGGCAGCCAGGTCACGCAGCTGATTGCGCGCCGCCTGCGCGAGCTGAACGTCTATTGCGAAATCCACCCCTATCAGAACGTCACCATGGACTTTGTGCGCAAGATGGCGCCCAAAGCGGTGATCTTCTCGGGCGGGCCGGACAGTGTGACCCGTGAAGGCTCGCCGCGCGCGCCGCAGGAGATCTTTGATCTCGGCGTGCCGATCCTGGGCATTTGCTACGGCCAGCAGGTGATGATGCACCAGCTGGGCGGCAAGGTCGAAAGCGGCCACGGCACCGCCGAATTCGGCCGTGCCTTTGTGACCCCGACGGTCGAGCGGCTGGAGCTGCTGGACGGCTGGTTCGCCGACGATGCCGACCGTGAGCAGGTCTGGATGTCGCATGGCGACCACGTCAGTGAAATCGCCCCGGGGTTCGAGGTTTACGGCCCCTCCCCCAACGCGCCTTTTGCCATCACCGCCGATGTCTCCCGCAACTTTTACGCCGTGCAGTTCCACCCGGAAGTCCATCACACCCCCAATGGCGCCAAGCTCTATGAGAACTTCGTCAATCTGGCGGGTTTCGAAGGCGACTGGACCATGGGCGCCTACCGCGAGCAGATGATCGAGAAGATCCGCGAGCAGGTCGGCGACAAGAAGGTGATCTGCGGTCTGTCCGGCGGCGTCGACTCTTCCGTCGCAGCGATCCTGATCCACGAAGCGATCGGCGATCAGCTGACGTGTGTGTTCGTCGACCACGGCCTGCTGCGCAAGAACGAGGCGGAAGAAGTCGTCTCGATGTTCCGCGACAATTACAACATCCAGCTGATCCACGCAGATGAAAGCGATCTGTTCCTGGGCGAGCTGGACGGCCAATCCGACCCGGAAACCAAGCGCAAGATCATCGGCAAGCTGTTCATCGACGTGTTCCAGAAGCACGCCGATACCATCGACGGCGCCGAGTTCCTGGCGCAGGGCACCCTGTATCCGGATGTGATCGAATCCGTATCCTTCTCGGGCGGTCCTTCCGTCACCATCAAGTCGCACCACAACGTGGGCGGCCTGCCGGAGAAGATGGGCCTGAAACTGGTCGAGCCGCTGCGCGAGCTGTTCAAGGACGAGGTCCGCGCCCTGGGCCGTGAACTGGGCCTGCCGCAAAGCTTCATCGGCCGCCATCCCTTCCCCGGACCGGGCCTGGCGATCCGCTGCCCCGGCGAGATCACCCGCGAAAAGCTGGAGATCCTGCGCGAGGCGGATGCGATCTATATCGACCAGATCCGCAAGCACGGGCTCTATGACGAGATCTGGCAGGCCTTCGTGGCGATCCTGCCGGTCCGCACTGTCGGCGTGATGGGCGACGGGCGCACCTATGACTACGCCTGCGCCCTGCGCGCCGTGACATCCGTTGATGGCATGACCGCGGATTACTATCCGTTCAGCCATGAGTTTCTGGGCGAGACCGCCACAAGGATCATCAATGAGGTGAAAGGCATCAACCGCTGCACCTATGACATCACCTCGAAGCCTCCGGGCACCATCGAGTGGGAATGATCCGGCGCATCAAAAAAATTGCCCAGTGGTTTGCATCCACTGGGCTTTTTACTTTTGGTGCCGTGCTGTTATGGACTTTTCTTTGGCCTGAAAGACAAGCCTCGGAGCTGCCCCGGGCTAATGCAATCATCTGCCTGGGCGGCGGTATGTCCGCAGATGGGACCCTGCATACGGCAACACGCCAGCGGGTGGCCAAATGCGCAGAGCTGTATCATGCGGACCGTGCGCCGCTTGTCGCCTTTACCGGCGGCACCGCAGCTCCGGGCGGTCCGTCAGCCGGAGAGCAGATGGCAGCGCTGGCTGTCAGCCTTGGTGTCCCGAAAGCTGCGATGATCTCTGAAAACAGATCTCAGTCCACTTTGCAGAATGCGCTGTTTACCCTGCCGCTGCTGCCGCAGCAGACGGATCTTATCCTTGTGACCGAAGCCTTCCACCTGCCGCGGTCCTGGGCTTCGTTCCGCTGGGCCGGGGCAAACCGGCTGCACCTGGCAGCCTCGGAAAAGGTGCGCCGGAATCCGGAAACCGGCAGACCCGGGTTCAATATCCTCTTGCGGGAGACCGCCGCTGTCTGGTTCAACCTGTTCAGAGCCGTTGCCTGGAGCGCAGCGGCCCCGTTGAACCTGCAAGATGACGGCTGGCTGCACTGATGACGAACACAACACGGGCTGCGCTCTGGATGACTGGCGCTATTGCCTCTTTCTCGGCGATGGCCATTGCCGGCCGCGAGGCCGGGCTGACGCTCGATACTTTTGAAATCATGGCGTACCGCAGCCTGGTGGGGCTGCTGATCGTGCTGGCAGTGCTGAGCGCAACCGGCAGATGGCATCAGGTACGCCGGAACCGGCTGGGCGTGCATCTGCTGCGCAACATGTTTCATTTCACCGGCCAGAACCTTTGGTTTCTGGCGGTTACCCTGGTGCCGCTGGCCCAGGTCTTTGCACTTGAGTTCACATCCCCTCTGTGGGTGATCATCCTGTCACCGCTGCTGCTGGGCGAAGTGCTGACCCGGCGGCGGATGCTGGCAGTTCTGCTGGGTTTTGCCGGCATCCTGATTGTCGCACGGCCAAGCCCCGACACGCTGAGCCCGGGCCTTGCTGCTGCGGCAGCCTGCGCCATTTTCTTTGCGCTGACGGCGATCCTGACCAAGCGCCTGACCCGGCACGAGGATATTGCGTCGATCTTATTCTGGCTGACCGCCATGCAGCTGGTGATGGGCCTGCTGGCGGCCGGCTGGGACGGTGACATGGCCCTGCCGGATGCGGTGACCCTGCCCTGGCTGGTGCTGATCGGCATTGCCGGGCTGACCGCTCATTTCTGCCTGACCACCGCGTTGTCGCTGGCCCCCGCCAGCGTGGTCGTGCCGGTCGACTTTGCCCGCCTGCCCGCCATCGCGGTTCTAGGCATGCTGATCTACGGCGAAGCATTGGATGCTTGGGTTCTGAGCGGAGCCGCAATCATTTGCATTGCAAATTATATCAACATAGTTGCAAAGAAACCTGTGAAAACCGCTCAAGATTGACCGATTCCGGCTGGTTTCCGTTTCGTTAGCATTGATTTGCCGAAATTCCGCCGGTTACGGTCTCAGAACAAAAAGCCGGAAAGGCTTTCCTACAGGGAGGAACAGATGAAGAAGATCCACGCTGCGCCCATGGCGCTGGCGCTGCTGCCGGGTGTTGCAATGGCCGGCGGCGTCGACCGGTCCGGACAGACGCTCGGCGCGCTGTTTGAAGAAGGCACCTACGCAGAGTTTTCGATTGGCCACGTCAGCCCGGATGTCTCAGGGACAGCGCTGGGTGTGGGATCCGGTGACATGGTCGGGGCGCACTTGCAGCTTGGCGCAGCCTACAAGCGCGACATCAATGATCAGTTGAGCTTTGCACTGATTTTCGATCAGCCTTTCGGCGCTGACGTGGAATACCCCGCGGGAACCGGATACGTATTCCAGGGTGCTACCGCCGAGCTGAATTCCAACGCGATCTCCGCAATTCTGCGCTATAAGTTCAATCAGAATTTCAGCGTTTACGGTGGTGTCCGGCTGCAAACGATGGAGGCCGAGGTCTCAATTCCCGTATTTGGAAACTATGCGGCGACAGGCGACCAGGATGAAGGATTCGGTTACCTGGTAGGTGTTGCCTATGAGCGCCCGGATATCGCAATGCGGATCGCGTTGACCTATTTCTCAGAAGTCGACCACGATCTGAATACAGTGGAAACAGGCGGCGGCCTGCCTGCAGGCCTGACCACGCCTACCGCCATCAACACGCCGCAAGCCCTGAATCTGGATTTCCAGACCGGGATCGCCAAGGATACACTTCTTTTCGGCGGCGTGCGTTGGGTGGAATGGTCCAACTTCAACATTTCGCCCACGTTCTATACCGGCACCTTGATCGGCGCACCCTTGGTGTCTTTTGCCGACGACCGCTATACTTACACTCTAGGTGTCGGCCGCAAGTTCAATGAGAACTGGTCGGGGTCCGTTTCGGTCAGCTACGAAGAAACCCTAGGCGGGTTCCAATCCAATCTCAGCCCGCAGGACGGCCGCCTTGGGCTGACCATTGGCGCCAAGTACAAGCAGGGCAACATGTCAATCTCCGGCGGCGTGAACGTCACTCGTGTCGGCAGCGCTCAAACGGTTGTCAACCGGTCGCCGCTCGCCACTTCGCAGTTTGGTGACAACACGTCTGTCGGCTTCGGTCTTAAAGTGGGTTATCACTTCTGAACCAGCGGCTCTGTGCGCGCATCAACCCCGCCCCTAACCGGGCGGGGTTTTCTTTTGCCGCAAGAAACGGGTCGCTTGCCTGCCGGGGCCGCGCTAGCTGATCCCCATGAGCCCGCAAAAGACCATATCCCCCCGTGCCTGGGCCGAGCTGATCCTGCTCGGCGTGATCTGGGGCGGATCGTTCCTGTCGATCCGCATTGCCCTGGATGAAATTCCTGTTGTGACCCTGGTGCTGCACCGCTGCGGCTGGGCCGCCCTGTTCCTCTGGGCCGCCGTTCTGGCAATGCAGCTGCCGGTTCCAAAAGAGCCGCGTATCTGGGGCGCGTTCCTGGTTATGGGGCTCTTGAACAATGTGATCCCGTTCGGACTGATGGCCTGGGGCCAGCTTCACATTGAGACCGGCCTCACCTCGATCCTGAATGCGGCCACGGCCATTTTCGGCGTTATCGTTGCCGCCCTGTTTTTTGCCGACGAGCGGCTGACAGCGCGCAAGGCGCTGGGAGTTGGCTTGGGCTTCCTGGGCGTCGCCACTGCCATCGGGCTCGAGCAATTTGCCAATTTCGACATCCGCAGCACCGCGCAGCTGGCGGTGCTTGCGGGCACCGTCTCCTATGCATTCGCCAGCGCCTGGGCGCGGCTGAAACTGTCCGGCCTGGCGCCGCAAGTGGCAGCGGCGGGAATGCTGACAGGCTCGACTGTGTGCCTGGTTCCGGCCGCGCTGCTGATAGACGGGCCTGTCTCCTTTAGCCTGGAAACCGGCACCTGGATCTCCATCGCCTATTTCTCCCTGATCGCCACTGCCGGCGCCTATCTGCTTTACTACCGGGTGCTGGCGCTGGCGGGCAGCGGCAACCTGATGCTGGTCACACTGATCATCCCGCCTGTGGCCATCGTGCTGGGCGCCTGGGTGCTGGGGGAAGAGCTGAAGCCGCAGGCTTATGCCGGTTTTGCCCTGCTGGCCGCCGGGCTGGTGATCCTCAATGGCAAACCCTTGTTGCGGCGCAAACGCGCACGGAACTGACCTCGCAATTGACCAAGCCCGCGCAGGTGATTAGCAAGGCGTGAAACCTTCATGGACTTGGATCTCATGCTCTACTCTTCCGCACAGGACTGGCGCGATGCGCCCAACAAACGGGTGCTGTTCTTTGGCATGTCCGGGCTTGGCAAAACCTATGTCAGCAACATCCTGCGCGGTGCCGGCAGCTGGTTCCATTACTCGATCGATTACCGCATCGGCACCCGCTACATGGGCGAATACATCGCCGACAACGCCAAAGCCGAAGCGATGAAAGTGCCGTTCCTGCGCGAGCTCTTGCTGTCGGATTCGATCTATATCGGCTCCAATATCACCTTTGAGAACCTGACTCCGGTCGCCTCTTATCTGGGCAAGCCGGGCGACGAGGCCAAGGGCGGGCTGCCGATTGCCGAATACAAGCACCGGCAGGAACAGTTCCGGATTGCCGAAATCCGCGCGCTTTTGGACACTGAGTATTTCGAGGGCCGCGCCCAGCAGCTCTATGGCTATCCGAATTTCATCTGCGACACCGGCGGCTCGATCTGCGAATGGGTTGATGCAAATGACCCCGAGGACCAGATCCTGTCCGAGCTCAGCAAACACACGCTGATGGTCTGGATCAAGGGCAGCGAGGCCCATACCGAGGAGCTGGTGCGCCGCTTTGACCGCGCCCCCAAGCCGATGTCCTATCAGCCCGAGTTCCTGGACCGGGTCTGGCAAGAGTATCTTCAGGAAAACGGGATAGATGAAGGGGATGTGGACCCCGACGCCTTTATCCGCTGGACCTATGCCCAGGCGCTGGCGCACCGCCAGCCGCGCTATCAGGCGATGGCGGACAATTGGGGCGTCACCGTCACCGCCGACCAGATCTCAGCCGTCAAGAACGAGGCTGGTTTCGTGGATTTGATCGCCAACGCCCTTGAGGCCCGGGGCTAAGACGCTTATCTGTCGGCTTCCGCTATATCGTACAACCATCCGCAAATCAGGACATTGACATGCCCATCAAGATCCCCGCAGACCTTCCCGCCTATGACGTTCTGAAGAACGAAGGCGTGATGGTCATGTCGCCGGATCAGGCGGCACGTCAGGATATCCGGCCGATCCGCATCGGGCTGCTCAATCTGATGCCCAAGAAGATCCAGACCGAGAACCAGTTTGCCCGGCTGATCGGCGCCACGCCGTTGCAGATCGACCTGAACCTGATCCGGATGAGCGAGCACCGCACCAAGAACACTGCGGCTGCGCATATGGCCGAGTTCTACCGCCCTTTCCAGGAGGTGAAGCACGAGAAGTTCGACGGGCTGATCATCACCGGCGCCCCGATCGAGCATCTTGAGTTCACCGATGTGACCTATTGGGACGAACTGCGCGAGGTGATGGACTGGACCCAGACCAACGTGCATTCCACCTTTGGCGTCTGCTGGGGCGGCATGGCGATGATCAACCATTTCCATGGCGTGAAGAAACACATGCTGGACCACAAGGCGTTCGGCTGTTTCCGGCACCAGAACCTGGCGCCGGCTTCTCCGTATCTGCGCGGATTCTCGGATGATTTCGTGATCCCGGTCAGCCGCTGGACCGAGATGAAGCAGGATGAAATCGACGCCGCCCCCGGGCTGACAACGCTTCTGGGCAGCGACGAGGTCGGCCCCTGCCTGGTTGAGGACCCGGCGCACCGGGCGCTCTATATCTTCAACCACTTCGAATACGACAACGATACGCTGAAGCAGGAGTACGACCGCGACGTGGCCAATGGCACTCCGATCAACGTGCCGGGCAACTACTATCCGGACGACGATCCCAGCCGCCAGCCGCTGAACCGCTGGCGCAGCCATGCGCATCTTCTGTACACCAACTGGATCAGCGAGATCTATGAAACCACGCCCTACGACATCAACCGGATCGGCGTCGAGATGACGGACCTGCGCGCCTGAAGAAAGCCGTGGCAATAAGTGCTTCCCTGCTTGTTCTGGCCGCCCTGGCCTGGGGCGGCACTCTTTGGAAGGCATCTGTCAATGAGGCCCGGGCTGAGGCCGCCTATCCGCCGCAAGGCAGGTTCCTTCAGGTGGGCGGCCACCAGGTCCATGCGGTCGAGATGGGCCAGCCGCAGGGCAGCGCTCCGGATCTGGTGCTGATCCACGGCTCCAGCGGCAACATCCGGGACATGACGTTCCGGCTGGCGCCGGCGCTGGCAGACGACTACCGGATTCTGATCTTTGACCGCCCCGGGCTGGGGTACTCCAGCCCGCTCGGCGGCGGGGACAGCATCCGCCGCCAAGCCGAAGTGCTGCAACAGGCCGCCGGTCAAATGGGGGCGGAAAAACCGATCGTGCTGGGGCAAAGCTATGGCGGTGCAGTCGCGCTCGCCTGGGCGGTGGATCATCCCGGCAGCCTCTCGGCGCTCGTGACGGTGTCA
Organism: Leisingera sp. ANG-Vp; assembly: GCF_000813725.1. GTDB lineage: Bacteria > Pseudomonadota > Alphaproteobacteria > Rhodobacterales > Rhodobacteraceae > Leisingera. The sequence continues at coordinate 36,862 of NZ_JWLD01000071.1, read as the reverse complement.
GGGGTAGCCTACCCCTGGACCACGCCGCTGGATCCGCTTTACCGGGTCACGTCCTCCCGTGCGGGCAGCGCCCTGGCGGTGCCGCTGCTGACGGCCTTTGTACCGCGCGCAAAAGTTGAGAGCTCCCTGCAAGATGTCTTTGCCCCGCAGCCAGCTCCGGAGGGTTATGCCGCGCACTTTGGAACGGGCCTGACACTGCGCCGCAGCTCGATGCGGGCCAATGCCCGTCAGCGCGCCAATCTGCTGGAAGAGGTCATTGCCCTGTCTCCACGCTATCCCGAAATCAGGGTGCCGCTGGAGGTGATCCATGGCAGTGCAGACGATTTGGTCAGCCCGGAACTTCATGCGGAAGGCCTGGCGCGCAACATTGAAACCGCAAATGTCACCCTGCTGGAGGGCATCGGCCATATGCCGCACCACGTGGCAACCGATGATGTAGCCGCCGCGGTCCGCCGCGCCGCGGTCCGCGCAAATTTGCGTTAAGGTGATTCACATCCCATACTCATTCCCCATATAAGGGATTGAGGACAGAAGGGTTTTACACATGCCGCTGCCATTTGACGGGGCCATCAGCCGGTTTTTTGAAACCGGCGCGCCGGAAGCGGTCCGCAAGGCTATTGCGGGCGCGGACAAGGATGAAATCCTCTCACGCAGCTATCCCCACCAGGAGCGGATGGCACGCAAGAAATACGAAAAAGAACTGGAAGCGCTGCAGGTCGAGCTGGTTAAGCTGCAGGCCTGGGTCAAGGACAGCGGCGCCCGAATTGCCATCGTGTTCGAAGGCCGCGATGCAGCCGGCAAGGGCGGCACCATCAAACGCTTCCGGGAAAACCTGAACCCGCGCGGCGCGCGGGTGGTGGCCCTTTCGAAACCCACTGAGGCCGAGCAAAGCCAATGGTATTTCCAGCGCTACACCCAGCACCTGCCTGCGGGCGGCGAGATCGTCTTTTTCGACCGTAGCTGGTACAACCGCGGCGTGGTCGAGAAAGTATTCGGCTTCTGCACCGACGCGCAGCGGGAGCGGTTCTTTCATCAGGTCAACGGGTATGAGCGGGCTTTGGTGGAGGACGGTGTGCAGCTGTTCAAGTTCTGGCTGAACGTCGGCCGGGCCGAGCAGCTGCGGCGGTTCCTGGCCCGCGAATCCGATCCGCTGAAGCAGTGGAAGCTGAGCAGCATTGACGTGAAGGGGCTGGAGAAATGGGACGCCTATTCCGCCGCCATTTCCGAGACGCTGGAACGCAGCCATTCGCCTGAGGCCCCCTGGACCCTGGTGCGCTCGGATGACAAAAGGCGGGCGCGGCTGATGGCGATCCGCCAGGTGCTGAGCAGCATTGAATACAAGAACAAGGATCCCAAGGCCATCGGCGCCCTGGATCCGGAAGTTTGCGGAGGCCCGGACATCTGGGATGCCTAAACGCGGTTATCATCACGGCAATCTGCGCCAGGCGCTGGTCGAGGCGGCCCTGCAGCTGATCGAGGCCAAGGGGCCGACCGGCTTTACACTGTCGGAAGCGGCCAAGACGGCGGGCGTCACACCGGCGGCTGTCTACCGCCACTTCGAAGGGCGGGAAGACCTGATCGCCGAGGCCTCGCGCCAGGGATACGTGATGTTCGCCGACCTGATGCAGCACGCCTATGACAAGTACCAGCCTTCGGCGCTGGCGGCCTTTGAGGCAACCGGGCGCGCCTATCTGGCCTTTGCCCGCAAGCATCCCGGCCATTACATCGCCATGTTCGAAAGCGGCATTTCCGTGAACCGCACACCGGAACTGGCCGACGCAGCAGCCCGCGCCCGGGCGATCCTGGAACGCGCCGCGGCCGACCTCAGCCAGCATATCCCCGAGGATAAACGCCCGCCCGCCTCGATGTTCTCGGCCCATGTGCTGGCGATGAGCCATGGGGTGGTGGAGCTTTATGCACGGAATTCTCCGGGGGCTGCCTCCCCCTTCCCGCCCGAGGATTTACTTGAGAGCGGCATCGGGATTTACCTGCGCGGCCTGGGGCTGATTGCACCCGACAACTGACGCACGCAGCTAGAACCGGGTCGCAGGCTGCGGCGCGCTGAGTTCATCGCCGACGTTGACCAGATGCACTTCGCCGATGCCCTTGATGTCCTCCGGGCCGATGTCGGTAACGCGGAATTCCTCGGACAGCGCCTCTTTCATCTCTTCCGGCGCCACGATTTTCATCGGATTGGCAAAGACTTGCAGACGCGACGCCAGGTTCACTGCGGGGCCGAAGACGTCATAGACGTACTTCTGGATACCGACCACAGAACCGACGGCAGAGCCGGTTCCCAGCCCGATCCGGGCCTCCCATTTGTGCTGATGGCTTTGGTTGCGCCGCTCCAGGTAGCGCAGGAAACGGGTTGCGCAATGAGCAACGGCGGTGGCGTGATCCGGCGCGGCTTCGGGCATGCCTGAGACCGCAAGGTAAGCATCGCCGATGGTCTTGATCCGCTCGCAGCCGTATTGCTCGACAATGCGGTCGAAGGCGGTGAAAATGTCATTCAGCTCGCCCAGGGTCACCGTCGGGTCGGTGCGCGAGGCAAAATCGGTGAAGTTCACGAAGTCCAGCATCACCACCGAAACCGTGGGATAAAGCTGCGGGGTCACCACCCCGAAAGTCTTGAACTCTTCATAGACCGAGCGCGGCATCAGGTTGAGCAGCAGCCGCTCCACCCGCTCTTTTTCGCGCTCCAGCTCACGGGTGTTGCGCTCGACCATGGCAGAATAGCTGTCGATCATGCTCTCCAGCTCGCGGATGCGGGTGATGTTCTGGCATTCGACCACCAGCAGCGCCTCGTCCCGGTGGCTGGCCTGAGAGATATTGATCGCAAAGACCAGCGTGCGCCGCTTCCGCTTTATCTTCAGTTCGGCCGAATACCGCAGCCCCTCCTCGCATAAGGGGCCAAGGTCCTCAGCACTCAATCCTTCAATTGCATCTGTCAGAGAGGCGTCAGGACCAGGAGTGCCGAACCATTCGGCGAAGGGCTGATTATGAAACACAAAACCCAGATCAGAGGCGCGGACAACGGCCACTCCCACGCCAATTGCGCGCAGCAGCTGCTCGTTGATGGCGGCGATGCTCATGCCGCGTCCCGGGTGACGATGATGTTGCGCTTGGCTTCGATTGCCCCAAGAGTGGTGCGGACATCCGGATCTGACAGACCATGCTGTATCAGCGCCTCCTTGAGTAGCGCCCCCATTTCATCGAAGTCCGCATGGGAAATGCCCAAGGCCCTGTGCACCGCCTCCAGCCTCTCGTCGCTGAAAGAGGCCGGCCCGCCCAGCAGCGAGGAAATGAACTTGGTCTGATGGTCGATCAGCCGCGGCATGTCGACATCGGCAAAGTAATCGCCAATCTGATCTGAATCGAGCGCCATCTCATAAAATGTCATCACGACGCGGCTGATGGCGCTGAACCCGCCGTACTTCTCGTAAATCGTTTGCGGCATGTCAGCAGTCCCCCACAGGATGCAGTGCCGCCCATCTTACGCCAATTTTTCCGAAAAGTTAACGGGGCCGCAGGAAAGAGGCTGGTCCGGCCCCGCGCTCAGGCGGGGATTTCCCCTGAATAAGCGGCCTAATCGGCAGCAATGCTCTGCCGCCCATCGATCAGCTCGACTGCTGGCTGAACAGGCTTTATCGGCGCAACAGGACACAGGCCGCAAAGGAAAAGGGCCTGCCAACGGCAGGCCCCTTCCAGAAAAATTGTGTTCCGAAATCAGCGCTTCGAGAACTGGAACGAACGGCGGGCTTTGCGCTTACCGTATTTCTTACGTTCCACAACGCGGCTGTCGCGGGTCAGGAAGCCGGCTGCTTTCAGTGCGCCGCGCAGGGACGGGTCGAACAGCTGCAGAGCTTTGGAGATGCCGTGCTTGACCGCACCGGCCTGACCGGACAGGCCGCCGCCTTTGACGGTGGCGTAAACGTCGAACTGGTCTTCGACGCCGGCAACCTGGAACGGCTGGCGCAGGATCATCTGCAGCACCGGGCGGGCGAAATACTTGTTGATTTCGCGGCCGTTGACTTCGACCTTGCCGGAGCCCGGCTTGATCCAGACGCGGGCAACAGCGTCTTTACGCTTGCCGGTGGCATAAGCACGGCCCAGTTCGTCACGAACCGGCTCACGCGCGATGGTTTCTTCAGCCACTGCTTCCACACCGGTTGCAGCTGCGAGCTCTTCAAGAGTGTTGATCTGATCAGACATCAATATCAGCTCCGGGTGTTTTTCTTGTTCATGGACTTGACGTCCAGAACTTCAGGGGCCTGGGCTTCGTGCGGGTGCTCGGCACCGGCGTAAACGCGCAGGTTGGTCATTTGCTGGCGCGACAGGCGGTTGCCCGGCAGCATGCGCTTGACAGCCTGAGTCACAACGCGCTCCGGGTGTGCACCTTCCAGGATCTCCTGCTTGGTGCGCGACTTGATGCCGCCCGGGTGGCCGGTGTGCCAGTAGAAGTGCTCATCGCGCTTCTTGCCGGTCATCTGGACCTTGTCGGCGTTGATGATGATGACGTTGTCGCCCATGTCCATATGCGGAGTGAAGGACGCTTTGTGCTTGCCACGCAGACGCATGGCGACGATCGAGGCAAGACGGCCCAGAACAACGCCCTCGGCGTCGATCAGGATCCACTTCTTCTCGATGTCTGCCGGAGTAGCAGAGAAGGTTTTCATGGCAGGTCAATCCTGTTTGTCGTGAAGGCAGAATCCCCAACGGGAAGCGCCTGAATGCGATGGAGGGGGTTTACGGGGATCGAAAAGACAGGTCAACAGAGTAAGGCAATAATAAAATGTTTGAATTCAATAGGTTATGAAATAGGTAATATATTACCCCACATCCATTCGGCCTTCCCGCCTGGAGCGAGCCAATAAAGCAACACTTTCTATCCTGTTTTTGCACCAGCTTGCCCTGAAACCAATCGCACCGTTAATCCATCTGCAGAAATTCAACCAGAGAGTACCCAATTTGAAACTTTCCTCCCTTGTCCTGTTGCCGCTGGCCCTGGCGGCAAGCGGCTGCATGCAGTATGCGCCTGTGGACCAGCCGCCAGTCGCAGTTGCTTTTAAGACCGATCACATCGCGAGCCGCGTCACCGGGTACACTGAACCGGTTGTGCGCACCTTTTTCTTTGAATTGAATGCAGAAGAAAGGAAGCAACTGGCGCTCTCTGGGATCAACCGTTCCAATGTAAGCAATGACCGGACAGAGGTCGCCGGCGTTGCCTGCACTTTGGACTCAGCTGAGTTTTCTGCATCTTTCACCACTCCTGCTGTTGTACGCCTGCCAAAATTCAAGGGCCGGCCGACGCCGCTCCGTGTGAACTGCCGGACACCTGAGCAAGAAGCTGAGACAAAGGTACAACCCACACTGGACGGCGTGATTGTCGGCGGTGCCTCAATTGCCGGCCTGGTTGCAGCCGCCGTCACTGCAGGCGTTGCGGCAAGCAAGGACAATTGGTCCTTTGGCGCCAATGAAGTTCCGCTGTGGATTGAACTGGAAGATTAGTAATCTCTTTCAGCTCCAATAAGAGGCCGCCTGCCAAGGCGGCCTCTTCTGTTTCACACGCTTATCTGTTCCGGCGGGTTGTCCAGCAGCGCCCGCAGCCGCAGCATCGCCTCCTCGAAGCGTTTCAGCGACACATGCGCGTTGATGGCAATGCGCACCGCGTGCGGTGCACGGCCGTCACGCAGGGCAAATTCATCCGCTGAACGGATCTGCACGCCGTTGGCCTCAGCCGCGCGGGTAAAGGCAGCTGCGCGCCAGCCGGATGGCAGCCGCAGCCAGACAAAAGGCACGTCCGGGTTCCAAGTCAGGTCAAACCCGCCAAGCGCATTGACCGCCACCCGCACATAACGCGCCATTTCGGCCCGAACTGCCGCCACAAGGTCCGCCAGCCGCGGATCGGTCAGCAGGATACGCACAATTTCTGCCAACGGCTGCGCCAAGCCGAAGTAGCCGTACTCCGCCACCCGCCGCAGATCCGCCGCCCGCCCTTCTGGCGCCAAAGCAAAGCCGACGCGCAGCGCAGGCGTCAGCAGTTTCGAGATTGAAGACACATGCCAGGCCAGCTCCGGCGCCAGCGCCCGGTAGCTGGGCGCCCGCGCCTCGCCCAGCCGGTAGCAGTCATCCTCGACAATCTGCACCCCGTGGCGCCGGGCAATGGCGACAATCTGCTTGCGCCGCTCCAGAGGCGTGTAATTGCCGGTCGGATTGTGCACTTCGGGGCTGGTGCACAGCACCGTGGCACCGGTCTTGCGGATTGCCAGCTCAATCGAGTCGGGGCGGATACCCTGCTCGTCCATGGCCACTTCGACCACTTGCGCACGCAGCAGTTCGGCGGCGCGTCGAAAACCGGCATACGAGAGGTCCTCAACCATGATCACCGGCTGCGGCCCCAGCAGGATTGCCTGCAGCACCACCATCAGCCCGTTCTGGCCGCCGTGTGTCAGTACAATATCGTTTTCCGATATCTTGCCGACCGGCGATTGCGCCAGCCAATCCGCTGCCGCCTGCCGCACAGGCAGATAGGCATTGCGGGTCGGATAGTTGAGGAATTTGGCGGCCTCGCTCCCGGCCGCCTTTTGCATCGCCTCGCGAACCGCCGCCACCTGCCCCATATCGGCGATGCGCGGGCTGAACAGGCTGACATGGCCCGGGTCGCGCGCTTCCAGCAAATGCAGCTCCCGCGACCAAACGTCATCGGGCACCGGTGTCTTCTTTTCAGCTACAAAGGTGCCGCGCCCGACCTCGGCTTCCAGGACGCCCTCATCGGTCAGGATGCTGTAGGCACGGGCGACAGTTCCAGGCGTGATACCCAACTGGTACGCGAGGTCGCGAACCGGCGGCAGCTTTGTACCAATTTTCAAACTGCCTGTTTCCACGGCAGACCGGATTGTATCTGCCACCTTTTTATACTTGGGACCTTTTGTCTCACCTAAGGTTTGCGGCCAAATTGTACCCATTACAATCCATCCTTGGACAACATGCTGAACCCTTTGTATCAAAACAACACGACAAATCAACAGGATTGTATCAACACAATACAGGATAACCACTATGGTACAGCACACGCATATTGCACACTCGAACATGTCCTTTCTGATCAGCCGCCCGGCCCTGCCGGTGCTGGCGCAATGGGCCGTCTCCTTTGCAGTGCTGGTGACCAAGTGGAGCATGCGCCAGCGCACACGAACCCATTTGAAACATCTGAGCGACGCGCAATTGAAGGACATCGGGGTTAGCCGCGAGGACGCCCGTTATGAAGCCACTCTTCCGTTCTGGCGCCCATGATCCCCTGGGCAAAAGAACAACCTGACGGCCGGGGCTCGCCCCGGCCCTTTTTTTTGCCCGGCCTATGGCGCGCAGGATGCAGGCCTCCGCGGGTTACCGGCTATGCAAAAAATAAATGTTGATCGAATCTCCCCCCCGGCCTAAACGCCCCTCACTTTCGGTACCGATCCCAACCCCGGACTCTTATCCGGGGGGGCGCTAAGGGCCGGCTGGATTGTCATCTACTGGAACGAAGGGGAGTGTCATGAAAGACGCCAACCTCTTCCAACTGGGGATCGGTCTGGAGACAGGCGCCCATGAGGAAGATACCGCCCGCGGTGTAACTGCCGCGAATCTCGATGCTGTTGTTGATTCCGACCGCGAAGACCATTTCATCCGCCGCGATGGAAAAGTGTTCGCCGGCACCCACCTGATCATCGAAGTGATGAAGGGCACCGGCCTGGACTGCGAAGAGCGCATCCAGAACGCCTTCCGCAAGATTGTCGATGTCTGCGGCGCCACCCTGCTGCACATCCACACCCACAAGTTTTCGCCCCAGGGCGTCTCTGGCGTGGCCGTGCTGGCGGAAAGCCACATCTCGGTCCACACCTGGCCGGAAATCGGCTATGGCGCCTTTGACGTCTTCATGTGCGGCGATGCGCAGCCCTGGAAAGCCATCGGCGTGCTGAAAGAGGCTTTTGGCACCGATCTGGTCGAGGTCAAGGAACTGCTGCGCGGTGAAGAGCTGATCGCCAAAGAGGTGGCGGCATGAGCGATAACTGGGTCACCGAGAGCCTGCACGCGCATTACGCCCAGCGTCTGCGCGTCGATGAGATGCTTTATGACAGCAACACCGAGCATCAGCGCCTGAAAGTGTTCCAGAACGGCCAGTTCGGCCGCATCCTGACCCTGGACGACGTGGTGCAGACCACCGAAGGCGACAACTTCATCTACCACGAGATGCTGACCCATGTGCCGATCCTCGCCCATGGCAATGCCAAGCGCGTGCTGATCATCGGCGGCGGCGACGGCGGCATGGCCCGCGAAGCGCTGCGCCACACCTCGGTTGAGCATGTCACCATGGTGGAAATCGACGCCGGTGTGGTGGATTTCTCGAAAGAGTATCTGCCGATGCTGAGCGACGGCGCCTTTGACGATCCGCGCCTGAACCTGGTGATCAACGACGGTGCGCTCTTCATGAAAGAGAACACCGAAAAATTCGATGTCATCATCGTGGATTCGACCGATCCGATCGGCCCCGGCGAAGTGCTGTTCACCGACACCTTCTATGGCCACGCGGCGCGCTCGCTGACCGAGGACGGCATCATCGTCACCCAGAACGGCGTCCCCTTCATGCAGGGCGACGAGCTGACCGGAACCCTGCGCGCGTTCCAGGCGCTGTTTTCGGACGCCTCCTGCTATCTGGCTTCGGTGCCGACCTATGCCGGCGGGCCGATGGCCTTTGGCTGGGGCAGCCACTCTGACAAGGCCCGCAACGTGAGCCTCGCCGACGTCGAGGCGCGCTTTGCCGCTGCCGGGATCGAAACCGGCTACTACAACCCGGAGATCCACAAGGCTGCCTTTGCCTTGCCGAACTACGTGAAAAAGCTGTTTCCCTAAGAAACATCCGATTGAGGGGGCCGTGGCCCCCTTTTTCATTTACGCGGCCTTTACGCTTGCGGCCTGGCCATCCCCCGCACAGGCCGCCTTCTGCAAAGCTCTTCCACACTCAGGCGACGCCCCGGCCCTGCTTCTTTCTGGTCTCAAATACCCCGGGGTGAATTGGCCAACGGCCAAGAGGGGCAGCGCCCCTTATCCACGATTGCCGCGCATTTCCCCCTTGGCCCGGGCTCCGCATCTTGCTAGGCGCGGCGAAAGTTTCATCAGACCTGGCAGGCCCCATGCAGCGCGATCCGATCCTTGTTGTTGACCGGGACACCGGCGAAACCTTTGAAGAGGTGGTGCTGGGCGAGAAGTGGATCCGCTGGGCCTATCAGAACGCCAGCGCCAAGCCGGTGGAAAAACTGCTGTTCCGCTCTGCGATCGTCAGCCGCTTGATGGGCGCCTGGTTCGGCTCGCGGTTTTCCAAGGGCAAGATTTCCGCCGTGATTGACGAGCTGTCCATCGACATGGATGAGGCCACCGCCCCGGCGGAAAGCTACGCCTGTTTCAACGACTTCTTTGTGCGGAACCTGAAGCCTGAGGCCCGCCCCTACAGCGAAGACCCGCGCGACATTGTCTCCCCGGCTGACGGCCGGGTTCTGGTGTTTCCGGAACTCACTGAGGATGTCTTTGTCCCGGTCAAAGGCTTTCCGATGTCGCTGAACACCATGCTGCCCGGCATTTCCGAGCGCTTTATCGGCGGCGCGCTGGCCATCGTGCGGCTGTGCCCGGCGGATTACCACCGCTACCATTTCCCTGCCGCTGGCCGGATCACTGCTGCCCGGGACATCAACGGCGCTTTGCATTCGGTGAACCCGATTGCGCTGGGGGCCGGCCCGGATGTGTTCGGCGAAAACAAACGGTCCTGGACACTGATCGAGACCGAAACCTTCGGCACCTACTGTTTTGTCGAGGTCGGCGCCTTCGGTGTCGGCTCCATCGTCAACACCCGCACCTCCGGCGACGTGCAGAAGATGGACGAAAAGGGCTATTTCAAGTTCGGCAGCTCCACTGTGGTGGTGGTGTTCGAACCGGGCAAGATCCGTTTCTCGGGCGATCTGGTAGCAAACAGCGCCAAGGGACGGGAAACCCTGGTCAAGGTCGGCCAGCCCTTTGCCACCGCACTCTAACGCTTGGGCGGGATCGAATAGGTCATCGAGGCGCGGGCCACCGGCTCTGCCTGGCCTTCGGAATACATCAGCACATCGGCCACCGCCAAAACCCGGCCCAGCTTCAGCAGCCGCGCTTCGGCAATCACATCGGCGCCCGCAACCGGTTTGCGCATGAAATCGAGCGAACAGTTGGTGGTCACCGCCAGCGCCTCGCGCCCCAGCCGCGACAGGATCAGCGCATAGATTGCGCAATCGGCCAGCGTAAACATCGACGGGCCGGACACGGTGCCGCCGGGCCGCAAGTGTCGTTCAGCGGTCAGCAGCCGCATCCGCAAACCGCTCTCATCCATCGCGTCGATGGAAAAATCCTCGCGCACCTGGGGAAAGATCTCGTGCAGGTACTCCGTCAGCCCTGCGACATCAAATGCCAGCGCCATGCTTTTCCTTTCCGCTAACCCCGCCTAGAGTTGCCGCAACCCTTGATAGGAGAGCAAGATGGCAATTCTGGAACGTTGCGACACGGGAAGCATAGCCCGGCTGACAATGAACACGCCGGAGAAGCTGAACGCCTTGTCGGACGAGATGCTGGCCGCACTGCAGGAGCAGATCGATGCTTTGCGCGAAGACAGCAGCATCAAGGTGGTGATCCTGTCCGGCACCGGCAAAGGTTTTTGCGCAGGCCATGATATCAAGCAGATGACCGCAGGCCGAGCGGCCGAGGATGGCGGCAAGGCCTATTTTCAGGATCTGTTTGCCCGCTGCACCAGCGTGATGACCGGGCTGCAGTCCCTGCCCCAGCCGGTAATCGCCCAAGTCCACGGCATCGCCACGGCGGCGGGCTGCCAGCTGGTTGCTTCCTGCGATCTGGCCGTAGCAGCGGAAGGCACCAGGTTTGGCGTCAACGGCGTCAACATCGGCCTCTTTTGCTCCACCCCGATGGTGGCGCTGTCCCGCAACATCCCCCGCAAGCAGGCGTTTGAGCTGCTGACTACTGGCGAGTTCGTCGACGCCGCCCGCGCCGTCGAGCTTGGCCTGGCCAACCGGGCTGTACCGTTGGAGGAGCTGGAAGCAGAAACCACCAAACTCGCTGAAACCATCGCCTCCAAACTCGGCGCCGCGGTGAAGATCGGCAAACAGGCATTCTATGAACAGCTGCAGATGCCGATAGATCAGGCCTATGCCTATACCAGCGGCGTGATTGTCGAGAACCTGATGTACCGCGACACCATCGAAGGCATGGCCGCCTTTATCGAAAAACGCGCGCCCGACTGGCAGGACAGCTGAGCCTGACGGAGAATTCCAGCACAAAACATGGAATTCTCCGAAAATTTTAGGCTTTGTTTACTAATCCGCACTAACTGTTTCCATAAGAAGCCAATGATCCGCTTTCAATTCGGGCGGAAAGATGGCAAAGATTGGGCACAGCCGACGAGCAATCACCGGCTGGCACAATTTGGGCTGCTGCTGCGGAAGGGTCCCTCCAGCCGGATCTCTCTCTCCGGTGTACCATTCCCGCAGCGGCGGCCCCAAATATCCCTTCCAGGCCCCCAGATTAAGCACTCCACTGCATTCATGCGGGAAATGTGGCAGCATAGTGGCCCGCCTTGGGCCTCCATATCTGTTGCACCGGCCCGCCCCCTGCCCTATGTCGCGGGGCATGACAAAGACATTGCATATCGTGGGCGGCGGCATGGCCGGCTCGGAAGCGGCCTGGCAGGCGGCAAACATGGGTGTACAGGTGGTGATCCACGAAATGCGCCCCAAAGTCGAAACCTTTGCCCACCAGACCGGCAACCTGGGCGAGATGGTCTGCTCCAACTCCTTCCGCTCGGACGATGATGAGCAGAACGCCGTGGGCCTGCTGCATTGGGAAATGCGCGCCGCAAACGGGTTGATCATGACCACAGCGGATGAGCACCGCCTGCCCGCCGGCGGCGCCCTCGCCGTGGACCGCGATCCCTTTGCCGAAACGGTGACAGCCAAGCTGAAAGCGCATCCGAATGTCTCAGTCTCTTACGAAGAAATCACCGGGCTCCCCGAAGACGGCCATTGGATCTTTGCCACCGGCCCGCTGACCTCGCCAGAGCTGGGCAAGGCCATTCAAGCAGAGACCGGCGCCGAAGCGCTGGCCTTCTTCGATGCCATCGCCCCGATTGTCTATGCTGAAAGCATCGACATGTCCCAGGCCTGGATGCAGTCGCGCTATGACAAGGGCGAGACCGAGGAAGAGCGTACCGCCTATCTCAACTGCCCGATGACCAAGGACCAGTACGAGGCCTTCATCGACGCGCTGCTGGCTGCCGACAAGACCGAGTTCCACGAAGGCGAAACAGCCGGCTATTTCGACGGCTGCTTACCGATCGAGGTGATGGCCGAACGCGGCCGCGAAACCCTGCGCCACGGGCCGATGAAGCCGGTCGGCCTGACCAACCCGCATCAGCCCGAGACCAAGGCCCACGCCGTGGTGCAGCTGCGCCGCGACAATGCACTGGGGACGCTGTTCAACATCGTCGGCTTCCAGACCAAGATGAAATACGGCGCCCAGACCGAGGTGTTCAAGATGATCCCCGGTCTGGAAAACGCCAGCTTTGCCCGCCTCGGCGGCATCCACCGCAACACTTTCCTGAACTCGCCCACCCTGCTGGACAGCCAGATGCGGCTGAAGTCCAAGCCCCACATCCGCTTTGCCGGCCAGATCACCGGCGTTGAAGGCTATGTGGAAAGCGCAGCCATGGGACTGCTCGCAGGCCGCATGGCCGCCGCCGAGATCCTGGGCCAGGACCTGCCGGAAGTGCCGCAGGACAGCGCCATGGGCGCTTTGATCCATCACATCACCGGCGGCGCGGAAGCCAAGACCTTTCAGCCGATGAACGTGAACTTCGGCCTGTTCCGCCCCGTTGACGGCCTCAAAGGCGGCCGCCGCGGCCGCAAGGACCGCTACAAGGCCTACACCGACCGCGCCAAGGATGTCTGGCAGCAATGGCTTGGTAACTTTTCCTAGACGGATTGCAGCTGCCGCGCCTAAGCTTCAAGGCATGAGCGAAAAGTTTCTGGACAAGGCCTACGACCTTGAAACACCGGAAGCGACCCAGGATTTTTACAATCAATGGGCCGCTTCCTATGATGCCGAGATTGCCGAAAACGGCTACGCAACCCCGGGGCGGATTGCCGAGGCGCTGGCGCAGTTCCAATCAGACTTGAGCGAGCCTGTGCTGGACTTCGGCTGCGGCACCGGGCTTTCGGGCCTGGCGCTGCGGCGGCAGGGGTTTGAAACCGTCGACGGCATGGAACCCTCGGCAGAAATGCTGGCCCAGGCGCAGGCAAAAGGCGCCTACCGCAAGATCACCCAAATTGATACCGCCAACCGCAAGCCGATCCCGCGCGGCGCCTACCGGCTGGTCACCGGCTGCGGCGTGCTGGGCACCGGCGCGGCGCCGCCGGAAGTCTTCGACATGATCCTGCACGCGCTGCCCCGGGGCGGGCTGTTCACTTTCTCCTACAATGATCACGCCCTGGCGGACCGCGCTTATACCGGAAAGCTCATCGAATGGGTCGACGTTGGCGCCGCAAGGCTGCTATTTCAGGAACACGGGGAGCACCTCCCCGGGCTAGACCTGAAATCCACCGTCTATGTGATTGAGAAAGCGTGATATTCACCACCCGTTTTGCGCCCTCGCCAACCGGACCGCTGCACCTGGGCCACGCCTATTCGGCGATGCTGGCCCATGATATGGCCATGGCAGAGGGCGGCACGTTCCTTTTGCGCATCGAAGATATCGACCAATCCCGTGCCCGCCCTGCCTGGGAGGCGCAGATCTATGAGGATCTGGCATGGCTCGGCCTCTCCTGGCCGCAGCCAGTGATGCGCCAGTCGGACCGGCTGCCGCGCTACCGCACCGCGCTGGAACAGCTAACTGCCATGGGTCTCACTTATCCCTGCCGCTGCAACCGTGCTGACATTGAGGCCGCAGCCGGCGCGCCGCAGGAAGGCGTTCCGCAATTCGGCCCCGATGGCCGCATCTACCCCGGCACCTGCCGCAACCGCCCGGCAGTTGAAGCCACCGGTCAGGACGTGATCCGTCTGAATATGGAAAAGGCCGTGCGCGCAACCGATCTGCGCAGCTTCACCGAGACCGGATCCGAGTTCGAGGGCCAGCACCAGCTGGACCCGGACCAGCTCATCTCAACGGTCGGCGACATCATTCTGGTGCGCCGCAACATGGGCAGCTCCTACCATCTCTCGGTTGTCACCGACGATGCGGACCAAGGCATTACCCATGCGGTGCGCGGGGCGGATTTGTTTGAGGCCACTCAAATCCACGTGCTGCTGCAAAGCCTGCTGGGCCTGCCCACACCCGTCTACCACCACCACCGCCTGATCCGCGACGATCAGGGCAAACGTCTCGCCAAACGCGACGACGCCCGCGCCATCGCCAAATACCGTGCCGAGGGCGCCACTCCGCAGGACATCCGCAAAATGGTGGGCCTGCCGCTTCTTTCTGGATGAAAATACCCCCGCCGGAGGCACGGCCCGCCAGGGCCGTACCTGAAACGTTTCAGCCCATCGGCTTCATCAGTTCAACCTCGTCCCCATCCCGCACCGCGGTATAGAAGCAGGTCCGCCGGTTGGTGTGGCAGGCCGCCCCGGTCTGGCGCACCACTGCCAGCAGGCAGTCGCGGTCGCAATCCACCCGCAGATCGACCAGTTCCTGCACGTGCCCCGATGTTTCGCCCTTGATCCAGAACGACTGGCGCGAGCGCGACCAATAGGTGACCCGGCCGGTTTCCAGTGTTTGCATCACCGCATCGGCGTTCATCCAGGCCATCATCAGCACCTCGCCCGAGGTTTCATCCTGGGCAATGCAGGGGATCAAACCGGCCTCGTTGTAGGTCAGGCTCGCGGGATCGAAAGACAAGGGCGAAGACATGGGCAAAAACCTTTTGCATCTGCTGTTTGGCTCCCTATGTATGGGGAACGGTGAAACAGGGAAACCCCGGGAAGCACATGTCTGGCGACTCCGATCTGATCAAGCTCTATTCCTCGCGCATTCTGGCGCTGGCGGCGGATATTCCGCACCTGGAACGGCTGGAGGCCCCGGACGCCACAGTCAAGAAGCGCTCGCCGCTTTGCGGCTCCGCCGTGACCGTCGACATCACGGTCGAGGACGGGCGGATCTCGGATTTCGGCCAGGACGTAAAGGCCTGTGCCCTGGGGCAGGCCTCCGCCGCAGTGGTTGGCGCCAATGTGATCGGCCGCTCGCTGGAAGAGGTTGAGACCGCCCGCAACCAGCTCAAGGCCATGCTGACTCAGGACGGTCCGGTGCCGGGCGCGCCCTTTGACGGCCTGGAAGTGCTGCAGCCCGCCAAGGAATTCAAGAACCGCCACGCTTCGATCATGCTGGCGCTGGAGGCCACGCTGGAAGCCATGCAGACCGCCGCCAAGGAGCAATGCGCCTAAGGCGACCCGGCCTGCCGCTCTGCGGCATCTTCACCTGAGCCAATGAAAAAACCGCCGCGCATCCGGGCAGATGGCGGCGGCAGTTTTGCTCTGCTATGCGGGACCCGGGCAGGCCAGGCAGGATCTTGAGGCAATCCAAATAGAGATCGGAACAGGCGGATGATCTCTGAAGCAGTCCGGGACAGGAAAGGGCCGGCCCGGCACAGCAGATGCAATCAGGAAAACGTAAAACGCTGCCGGATCAAAGCAGGCCCGGAAGATGCAGCGCAGCCACCAGCATCACCATCAGCGAGGCCGCGCCAATGGCGTCCTGCAGCAGGGTCGAGTGGGCATTCTGAATAGTGCTTTTGATCTGTGCAATCATGGCTCGGGCCTCCTCCAGTCTGTCTCGCTGCTCTCTGGCAACCTTGTTGCCCCTTTGTTCTCATTTTTCAGGACACCTGTAAAGAACTTTTTGAGAACATTTGCGAACAGAGTGGAACATCGCCAGGCAATGCTTGCGAGTGCGGGCCCTAACCTACTGTAATCAAACGGATTGCCTGATCCTGCTTCATCAGCCACAAGAGAACACGCGCCGCCTTGCCGCGGGGGCTTTCCAGCGCCGGATCCGCCGCCAGCAGCGCCCGCGCGTCGCTTTGCGCAACCGCCATCAGCCCGGCCTGGCGTTCGAGGTCGGCAATAAGGAATTTCGGCAGGCCGGATTGCGCGGTGCCGATCATGTCGCCCGCCCCGCGCATCTGCAGATCGGTTTCAGAGATCCGGAAGCCGTCCTCCGTCTCGCGCAGCACCTCCAGCCGCTTGCGGCCGCCTTCGGTCAGCGGCGGCTGATACATCAGGAGGCAGGTCGACTCGGCACTGCCCCGCCCGACCCGGCCGCGCAGCTGGTGCAGCTGCGCCAGGCCAAATATCTCAGCCCGCTCGATCACCATGATCGAGGCATTGGGTACGTTCACCCCCACCTCGATCACCGTGGTGGCGACCAGAACTTTGGTCTTGCCCGCCTGGAACGCCGCCATCGCGGCATCCTTCTCGGCGGGCGGCATCTGGCCATGCACCAGGCCAACCGTGCCTTCACCCAGAACCGCACGCAAATGTTTGAAGCGTTCCTCGGACGCGGTCAGGTCGCTCAGCTCGGACTCATCCACCAGCGGGCACACCCAGTAGCACTGCCGCCCCTCGGCAATTGCCTTGCGCAGATGGTCCACCACCTCCTGCATCCGCTCGGTGCTGATCACCGCGGTTTTAACCGGCTTGCGCCCCGGCGGTTTCTCATCCAGCACCGAAACATCCATGTCGCCGTATTGCGCCAGCGCCAAGGACCGCGGGATCGGCGTCGCTGTCATTACCAGCACATCGGCGCCCTTGCCTTTTTCTGCCAGCTCCATTCGCTGGCGCACGCCGAACCGGTGCTGTTCGTCGACAATCGCCAGCCGCAGGTCGCGAAATTCCACATCCTGCTGAAACACTGCATGGGTGCCGACAAGGATATGAATGTCGCCGCGTTTGAGCGCCGCCAGTTTGGCCTTGCGCTCAGAGCCCTTGTCACGCCCGGTCAGGATCTCGAGCACCACGCCGGCATCCTCGGCCAGCGGCGCCAGGCCTTCCATATGCTGCTGCGCCAGAATGCCGGTCGGGGCCATCATCACCCCCTGCCCGCCCGCTTCAACTGCAACCAGCAAAGCCATGAAAGCAACCAATGTTTTCCCCGCGCCAACATCCCCCTGCAGCAGCCGGTTCATGCGCTTGTCCGCGGCCATGTCGCCCGAGATTTCTTCGATCGCCCGGGCCTGCGCGCCGGTGGGCCGGTACGGCAGCGCCTTCAGAACACGGGACTGCAGACGTCCGGTTGCCACGCTTTGAATGCCGCGTGCCTTGCGCTCGGTCTGCCGGGCCAGCGCCAGGGTCAGCTGGTGCGCAAACAGCTCGTCATAAGCCAATCGCGCCCGTGCCGGAGCCTCGGCCGCCAAGTCATCCGCGCCCTGCGGTTCATGCGCCGCGGCGATCGCCTCGTGCCAGGCAGGCCAGTTCTCTTTCAGGGCCTGCGCTGGGTCGATCCATTCTTCCAGCTCAGGCACCCTTTCCAAGACACTTTGCGCCGCCTTGAACATCGTCTTCTGCGTCACCCCGTGTGTCAGGCGGTAGACTGGCTCAAAGGACGGGATGCTATCTGCCTCGGCCAGCGGCAGCATGTGGTCCGGGTGCACCATATTGGCGATGCCGTCGAACAACTCCACCTTTCCCGAAACCACCCGGCGGGAGCCTTCGGGCAGTTGCGCCTCCAGATAGCGGCTGCGGCCGTGGAAAAAGACCAGCTGGAATTCGGTCTCTGCATCTTCCACATGAATCCGGTAGGCACCGCCCCGGTTGCGCGCCGGGCGGTGGCGGCCGATGGTGACCTCCACCGTCAGCGTGGCGGGCAGCTCGGCGCCTTGAATTGACGTCCGCCGCCGCCGGTCCACCACGGAATAAGGCAGCGAAAACAAAAGGTCCCGAGGCGTTTCTATATCAATCTGGCTTAGGGATTGCGCTGTTTTCGGGCCGACACCCTGCAGGGTTTCGGCGCCGGCAAACAGCGGAAACAGAATTTCGGGACGCCCGCTCATGCCTCTGCGATCAGCTCCAGCCAGCCGTCTTCATCCAGCGTCTGAATACCCAGCTCCGCCGCTTTCTTGGCCTTGGAGCCAGCGCCAGGACCCGCCACCAGAATATCAGTCTTTTTCGACACCGAACCCGAAACCTTGGCGCCCAACGCCTCGGCGCGGGCCTTGGCCTCGGCGCGGGTCATCTTTTCCAGCGTGCCGGTAAAGACCACGGTCTTGCCCGCAACCGGGCTGTCTGCCGCCGGTGCATCCGGCGCAACAATGGTCAGCTTGGCCGCCAGCCGGTCAATCGCGGCGCGTTCCTCAGGATTGGCAAAAGCATCCGACAGCGACAGGCCCAGGACCGCGCCAATGCCGTCAACGCCAATCAGATCCGCCCAAGCCGCCGCAGCGGCCACAGGGACATTGCAGGCAGCCACGGCAGCGGCACGGGTATCAGAGATCCTGGCACGGCGGCCCTCGCCGGCAGCGGCCTGGCGTTCCGCCTCCTCCGCTTCATCCGCAGCCCGATGCGCCAAAGCGGCCGGGCGGGCCGTATCAACCGCCTCAGCCATTGCTTGCCAGCTGCGGTAGTGCAGCGCCAGATCACGGCCCGCAACTTCGCCCGCGTGGCGCATGCCCAGGGCAAAGATTAGCTTGGCCAGCGGGATCGTCAGCTTTTCCTCAATCGCGGCAAAAAGATTGTCGGCGGATTTATCCCCCCAGCCTTCACGGTTCTTCAACTGCTGCAGCCCAGAGCCGTAATTCGCTTGCAAATCAAAGATATCTGCAGGTTCCTTGATCCAGCCATCGCTGTGGAACTGCTCCACCTGCTTGGCGCCGAGGCCTTCGATATCAAAGGCCGCGCGGGAGACGAAATGCTTCAGCTTCTCAACCGCCTGTGCCGGGCAGATCATCCCGCCCGAGCAGCGGCGCACAGCATCGCCCTCTTCGCGCACCGCCGGGCTGCCGCATTCCGGGCAAAGATGCGGGAAGGCGTAGGCCTCAGCCTCAGCGGGGCGTTTGGACAGGTCCACATCCGCAACTTTGGGAATCACATCGCCTGCGCGGTAGATCTGCACCCAGTCGCCTGCGCGGATGTCCTTGCCGCCGCGGATTTCTTCCCCTTTGGAATCGCGCCCCTGAATGTAGTCCTCATTGTGCAGCGTCGCGTTGGAAACCACCACGCCGCCCACAGTTACCGGCGCCAGACGCGCCACAGGGCTCAGCGCCCCGGTGCGGCCGACCTGAATGTCGATGGCTTCGAGCCGGGTCCAGGCCAGTTCCGCCGGGAATTTATGCGCAATCGCCCAGCGGGGGGTGGTGGAGCGGAAACCCAGCCGGCCCTGCAGAGCCAGGTTGTTTACCTTGTAGACCACGCCGTCGATGTCATAGCCCAGCGTAGCCCGCTGTTCCTCGATGCTACGGTAGTGGGCGATCATCTCTGCCACCGTGGCGCAAAGCCGGGTCAGCGGGTTGGTCTGAAAGCCCAGAGCTTGCAGCCGCGATATCGCTTCAATTTGCGTTTCTGCCAGCGGCTGGCTCAGCTCACCCCAGCTGTAAGCAAAGAACCGCAAAGGCCGGGCGCGGGTAATCTCTGCATCCAGCTGCCGCAAAGAGCCTGCCGCGGCATTGCGCGGATTGGCAAAGGTCTTGCCCCCGCGTTCTTCATGACGCGCGTTCAGCGCCTCAAAATCCGCGTGGCTCATGTAGACTTCGCCGCGCACTTCCAGCACATCCGGCGCGCCTTCCAGCTGATGGGGGATATCGGCAATTGTCATGGCATTTGCGGTGACATTTTCCCCAACCGAGCCATCGCCTCGGGTCGCAGCCTGGGTCAGCCTGCCCTGCTCATAGCGCAAAGACAGAGAGAGCCCGTCAATTTTGGGTTCTGCGGTGAACCCCAGGCTGTCGCTGCCTGCAAGGCCAAGGTACTTGCGGATGCTGCGGTCGAAATCCGTGACATCCTCGTCTTCAAAGGCATTGCCCAGGGACAGCATGCGGATGGCGTGGCTGATCTTGCCAAAGCCCGAGGCTGCGGGTGCACCGACGGTTTCCAGTCGGGTGGCTTCAGATGCCAGGTCCGGATGCGCTTCGGCCAAAGCCCGGTAGCGCCGTTTCAGCGAATCATACTCCGCGTCGCTGATCTCTGGTGCATCCGCCTGATGATAGGCCAGGTCCGCGGCCTGCAGCCGGCCCTCCAGGGCCAGAAACTCTGCCTTGGCTTGTTCTGCCGTCAGGCTGGCCACGTCTTTTTCTGATTGTTCTGCCACGCGCGGTCCCTCTTCGTTCTCACCATCGGTGATAAGGTGCTGCGCGCGCCGCGTCCAGCGCATCCGGCGGCCCATCGGCGCAGGGGTCCCGGAAAGCAAAAAGACCCGCCTGCCGGCAGGTCCTTGCAACCGGCGGCACATGCGTCATGTGCCGCCCAGGTCCTCGCCCTTTCAGGCGCCAACCGCCATCCGGTGATCGCCGGACATGTGGTCCTCCTGCGGATCACGAAGCACATAGCCGCGGCCCCAGACAGTTTCGATATAGTTTTCGCCGCCCGTTGCATTGCTCAGCTTCTTGCGCAACTTGCAGATGAAAACGTCAATGATCTTCAGTTCCGGCTCATCCATGCCGCCATAGAGGTGGTTAAGGAACATCTCCTTGGTGAGCGTGGTGCCCTTGCGCAGGGACAGAAGCTCCAGCATCTGGTATTCCTTGCCGGTCAGATGAACTGCCTTGCCGTCAGCCTCAACCGTTTTGGCATCCAGGTTGACCGAGATCTTGCCGGTCTTGATGATCGACTGCGAATGGCCTTTGGAGCGGCGGATGATCGCGTGGATCCGCGCCACCAGTTCCTCCCGATGGAAGGGCTTGGTCAGATAGTCATCCGCGCCAAAGCCGAACCCCTTGATTTTATTGTCGGTATCATCAGCACCGGACAGGATCAGAATGGGGGTTTCGATGCGGGACATGCGCAGCTGGCGCAGCACCTCATGGCCGTTCATATCGGGCAGCCCCAGATCCAGCAGGATCAGGTCGTAATCATAAAGTTTCGCCAGATCGATGCCTTCCTCGCCCAGATCCGTCGAGTAGACGTTCAGGTTGGCATGGGTCAGCATCAGCTCGATGCTCTTCGCTGTGGTCGGGTCATCCTCAACCAGAAGAATGCGCATATTATTTTCTCCGCCTGTACACTGTTTCCCTCAGGTCGCGTTAACCTTGGTGGAAAAAAGTTAATGCCTCGTTACCATGATGGTTAATTTACGAATGCAACTCAAGGGCGGCGAAAATTAATTTCCGTCCGGGTTGCGGAATTTCTTGAGCCGGGTGGTCTTCAAGGCCTCCTCGCCATGGTCGGCAACCGCCGCAACCCAGCTGCGGAATTCCTCTTCACTCAACCCGTAGCGGCGCATTGCCTCCTTCTGCGGCAGCAGCCCGTAGAGCACGCCGCGCACCACCGCCGCCTTGCGCGAGGCCACCCAGCGCCTGGTGGTTTCCGGCGGCAGGTCTGCCCGGGTCATAATGGTGCCGTCCGGCAGGGTGACCGCGCGCGGCCCGTCGACTTTCTTCAAAAACATTCGTCTTCCCTCTCGAAGATCTTTTTCGTTGGGGTCGGCAAAAGAATTTCCGATCAGGCTTAACGGCGCGTGAACCACGCCCCTTGAGAGTCGTTAGGATTTTCCTATATTCTGCGGCGCCTGCCCCCTTGCCTTTAGGAGCTGCCCCCATGGCGCTGGATCACGACTCGAACCTGAACTCGCTCGGCTTTGCCAAACCGCCCTCGGAGACCCGGGTTGTGGTGGCCATGTCCGGCGGCGTCGACAGCTCTGTTGTTGCTGCATATTTGGCCGATCAGGGCTATGACGTGGTTGGTGTGACGCTGCAGCTTTACGACCACGGCGCGGCGCTAGCGAAAAAAGGCGCCTGCTGTGCGGGCATTGATATCCACGATGCGCGCCGTGTGGCGGAGGAGCGCGGCTTCCCGCATTACGTTCTGGATTATGAGAACATTTTTAAAGATGCGGTGATTGACGAGTTCGCCGACAGCTATCTGGCCGGCGCAACCCCGGTTCCCTGCATCCGCTGCAACGAGCGGGTAAAGTTCAAGGACCTCCTGGAAACTGCCAAGGATCTGGAGGCCGACTGCATGGCCACCGGCCATTACATCCAGCGCAAGATGGGCGCGCACGGGCCGGAACTGCACTCAGCTGAGGATGCAAACCGCGACCAGAGCTATTTCCTGTTCTCCACCACGCCTGAGCAGCTGGACTACCTGCGCTTCCCGCTGGGGCATCTGCCCTCCAAGGACGCCACCCGCGAAATGGCGGCGCAATATGGGCTGGCCGTGGCCGATAAGCCCGACAGCCAGGACATCTGCTTTGTGCCCAACGGCAACTACGCTTCCGTGATCGAGAAACTGCGCCCCGGCGCGGCTGAACCCGGCGAGATCGTGCATGACGACGGCCGGGTGCTGGGCAGCCACGAGGGGGTGATTCACTACACCATCGGCCAGCGCCGCGGCCTGGGCATCGGCGGCCTGTCGGAACCGCTCTATGTGGTCCGCCTCGATGTGGACAAGAAACAGGTTGTCGTTGGCCCCAAGGAACTGCTGGCCACCCGCACCATCCCGGTGCGCGAGATCAACTGGCTGGGCGATGAGCCCTTCACCTCACGCAAGGAGTGGCACCTGAAGGTCAAGGTCCGCTCCACCCGCCCCCCGCGCGAGGCCATCATCCGGCCGCTGACGGACACCACAGCCGAGGTTGAGCTGCTGACGCCTGAGGAAGGGGTCTCCCCCGGCCAGGCCTGCGTGTTCTACGCGCCTGAGGGCAGCCGCATCTTCGGCGGCGGCTGGATCTGGCGCGGCTACTGAGGCGCAGAACATCCGCGGCACCGGGTCAAGGGAGGCGCAGCCTCCGCGCGGCACGCGCGGCTTGCCCTTGACGCGGAAAACCAGTTCAAAATCGAAAATGCGCCTCAAGGGCAGACCTGCCCTTAGGCGCTTCTCAGCAAAACACTTTCTCCCGGATCATCTTGTCCTGGTGCCCATGTTCCGCGCAGCTGTTGCGGCAGGCCCGCGCGGGCGCAAAGCGCCCGCGCCACCAGAATCTGCGCAGTGAAAGCTCCGCTTTTGCTGCGCCTCTGCGCTACTTAACGGGCAGCCTCTCGAGAACCGCGCGGGCCGCCCGCAGCCCCGGCGCTTCACCGCCGAGCCCCAAACGCTCCATGGTCAGCGCCATCGCCTCGCGCTGCGCATGCGGCTCAGCCGCCAGCTTCTCCAGCTCCGCTGCAATGGCCTGTGGCGTGCAGTCCGGCCCCAAACACTCAGGGACCACGCGGGTATCGCTGACCAGATTGACCAGCGTCACCGTATCGATCAGCGCCATGCGCTTCATGATCTGCCAGGTCAGCCACTGGAATTTGTAAGCGACCACCATTGGTGTGGCTGATGCTGCCAGTTCCAGCGACACGGTACCGGAGGCCGCCAACGCCAATTCCGCGCCGGCAAAGGCCGCGCGTTTATGCGCCTTGGCGGTGGAGGGATCAAACAGGCCGGGGTCCACCAGCACCGTTCCCTCCGGCCAGCCCCTCAAGGCCTCCCGGACCAATGGCGCAACCGGCGCAGCTGCCGGCACCACAATCCGGTACTGCGGGTGAGCTATTGAGAACCCGGCCAAAGCCCCGCCGAACTCCGGCGCCAACCGGGAGACTTCCGAACGCCGGGAGCCGGGCAGCGCCAGCACAAACGGTGCATCACTCAGAGCGAACGCCTCCCGGAAGGCAGCGATCTCTGCTTCCGTAGCCCGCGGCTCAGCCACCACCGGATGGCCGACAAAATCGCAGTCCATTCCAGCCGCTTCCATATAGGGCGGCTCAAACGGCAGCAGTGCCAACACATGGTCAATGACTTCCGCCATCTTTGCCGCCCGCTTGGGCCGCCAGGCCCAGACCGACGGCGCCACGTAATGCACGGTACGGATATCGCTTTGCTCTTTGACCAGCCGCGCCACCCGCAGAGAGAAATCCGGGCTGTCGATGGTGATCAGCACATCAGGCTTGGTTTCCAGTACCGCTTCAGCGGTCTCACGGATCCGGCGTTTCAGGTGGCGGTACTTTGGCAGCACCTCAGCCAGCCCCATCACCGACAGTTCATCCATCGGAAAGCGCGAGACCAGCCCCTGCTCCGCCATCAGCGCACCGCCGATACCATCAAAACGGACACTGGGTTCCAGCTGCTTCAGCCCCGCCATCAAAGCCCCGCCCAGCCGGTCGCCCGAAGGCTCGCCAGCCAGGATAAAGACCCTAAGGCTCATGCCGGGCGCAACCACAAGAACAAGCCGAGCCGGTCGCAAGCCGCGATCACCGCCTCTTGGTCCAGCACGATCACCCCGCCTGCCTCCAGCACGATGCCAGAAAGCCCTGCTGCAGCAGCAGATTCAACTGTCCCAACGCCGATTGTTGGCAGATCGGCGCGGCGGTCCTGGGAGGGTTTCGGCGCCTTGAACAGGAGGCCGCCCTGCCCGTCCGGACGCTGTTGCAGCGCATTCAGCATCCAGTCGGTTCCAAAGAGATTTTCCACCGCAATCGCCTGCCGTCCGCGCACCGCACAGGACTGGCCGATATCGGCAGCAGACATCGCCGAAACGATCTCCGCCCCGCGGACGGCATCCGCCTTGTCCAGCTCGCCCGGCTGCACCTTGGTCGGCACTCCCTCGGCCATCAGCAGATCCGGCGCAACCTCATGGGCGGCACGCACCGCAAAACCCGCTTGTTCGAAAATGCCGATAATTGCCCGCAAGGCGCCGTCATCACCAGCAGCCAGCGCGCCTTGCAGCACCGGAACCAGCGGCATGGTGGCTGCGTCGATGGCGGAGGGATCGATGTTCGGGCGGCGCACAGCGCCTGCCATGCAGATCTCAGTGACCTCAGCCGCCTTCAGACGCTCCAGAAAGGTGCCAAGCTGTTCAAAGCGGAAGGTGATCTCGGGATCCACCAGATCCGGCTCGGACCCTGCCATCGCACAGATCAGCGGACGGCCCGGAGCCCGCGCCGCCACTTCCCCCGGCAGCGCGCCGGTGCCTGCAATCACTGCCAGCATCGGATCAGCCTCCAGGTGTCAGGAAAGAGCGGTCGCTTTCACCAGTGATGAAGGCAACGATCTCCTGCACATAAGCGCTGTCGGTTTCATCCCCCAGACGCTTGGCGCGTTCCTGAAAGGTCCCCTCGCCCTGGGCCAGCATCTGGAACGCCGCCCGCAAAGCGGTGATGTCGCTGCGGGCAACGCCGCGGCGCTTGAGGCCGACCAGATTGAGCCCGTCCAGCTCGCCCCTTTGCGCCTGCACCAGGCCGTAGGGGATCACATCATTGGTCACCATGGTGACCGCGCCGATGATGGCACCCTTGCCGATGCGCACCCACTGGTGGATGCCGGACAAGCCGCCGATGATCACGTCGTCTTCCAGCACGCAATGCCCCGCCACGGCGGCAGAATTCACCACAATCACCCGGTCGCCGACCTGCGCGTCATGGGCGATATGGCAGCCCGCCATGAACAATCCGTCATCGCCGATGCGGGTCACGCCGCCGCCGCCCTCGGTTCCGGCATTCACCGTCACATGCTCGCGGATGCGGTTGCGCTTGCCGATCACGGTCTTGCACTTCTCGCCCTTGAACTTCAGGTCCTGCGGAATCTCTCCCAGCACCGCAAAGGGGAAAACCACGGTTTCGTCGCCGATCTCGGTATCACCGGTGACAACCACATGGGACTTCAAAACAACACGGTCCCCCAGCACCGCATCGGCACCAACCACGCAGAACGGGCCGATTTCGCAGTCCTGCCCAAGCTTGGCGCCTTTTTCGATGACTGCACTGGGGTGGATGCCGCTCATGTCAGCCGTCCTCGCTTTGCCGGTCGACCATGGCCGTGAATTCAGCTTCAGCAGCGACTTCACCGTCAACGGTTGCACGGCCGAGGAACTTGAAGATTTTGCCGCCCGGCTTGCCGCGCAGGGTTTCCACATGCATTTCCAGCACATCGCCCGGCACCACCTTGCGGCGGAATTTGCACTTGTCGATGTTCATGAAATAGATCAGCAGATCGGTGTCGACCATATCCATGCCGACGCCCAGCATCACACCCGCGGTCTGCGCCATTGCCTCAACAATGGTGACGCCCGGCATAATCGGCGTGCCCGGGAAATGGCCCTGGAAATGCGGCTCGTTCATGGTGACATTCTTGATGCCGCGGGCCGACTTGTAGCTGTCGATATCGACCACCTTGTCGACCAGCAGGAACGGGTAGCGGTGCGGCAGGATCCGCTGGATCAGTTGAATATCAGCGCTTTGCAGCTCGGTGGTCATGCTTGGTTTCCCATTTTCGTCAAATGTGTCGCGCCGTCCCTAGCAAGCAGGCGGCTTTTGGGCAAGTTTGCCCTGCTCAGGGCTCGCCGTCTTCGTCCTGTGCACCGTCGCCCAGAACCTCGTCAATCCGGGTGATGGCCAGGCTGGTGATGTCAGCCGCGTCGGCGCTCAGAAACACCGAGGAATGGTCCAGAATCGCCCCGGCGCCGGTCTCGCGCATGATCTGCTGCAGAACCGGCAGCGACGCCGAGATGAACTCACGCCGGGCTTCCTCGCCCAGCTGGTTGATTTCACGCAGTTTCTGATCCTGGCGGCGGCGGGTTTCCTGAACCTTCTGGTCAAAGGCATCTGCCAGCGCGCGGAACGCGTCCGGCTCCATTTCGCTTCGCCGCCCGGTCAGTTCCAGTTCCTCGGCACGCAGTTCTGCCTCAATGCGGCGGTTTTCCGCCGTCAGGACTGCACCCTCAGCTTCAATCTCCTGCTCAACCCGCTGGCCAAAGGCGCTCTCGGAGAACAGCCGCTCGGGCTGGATGGTCAGGATTCCGCTTTGCGGCAGCCCCAAAGGAAACTCACTGCCCGCCAGTGCAGAGGGCGCCAGCGCCTGCTGAGCCAGTGCAGGGGCCGCACCCGACCAGGCAAATGCTGCGGCAAAACCGCAGGCTGCCCAAGTGCAGTATGCCCCGCCTCGCACCAGATCAGAACCTCGCCTGCAAGGTCAGGTCGAAACTCTGCTCCCGGTCAAAGTCTTCCTTCTGGATCGCCCTGGAAAAATTGAACCGGAGCGGGCCGATGCCCGTGGTCCATAGCAGCGACACGCCGATCACCTGACGAAGCGAACTGTCGGCGCCTCGGATATCAGTCGACCCGCTGGTGTCGACGTTCCCCAACCCCCACAGGCTGCCAACGTCATAGAACACGCCGCCGCGCATCCCCAGTTCTTCAGGCAGTCCCAAGGGGAATTCGGCATCCAGGCGGGCCACTGCAAAGTAGTTGCCGCCGAGGAAGTCGTCGTAGTTTCCGAAAGTCGCGTCGCTGGGGTCCCGTGCCGACATGTCGCGCGGACCGATACCACCAGGCTCGAACCCTCGGATGATCGACGGAGACAGGACGAAGCGGTCAACCGACCGGCTGAAGCCATTCCCTTGCCAGCTGAAGGCACCGCCTTCAAACGTGGCCCGCAGCGTGACCTCTTCGTTCAGGATCCTCTTCTGGGCTACAAACTTTGCGTTGGCCTTGAAGTACTCGTTGTCCCCGCCCAGACCGGCGTATACGCCGCCGACTTCGACCAGGAATCCGGCATTCGGGTCCAGGCCGGAAATACGGCTGTCATAGGTATAAGACAGCCCGATGCTGCTGGTTGACCGCTCTCCCTGAGCAATTTCGCTGCTGACAACAGGACCTGCCGAAGGAAAGGACACAGTCGTCGTGTCGTCCGGATCGGGTGTCGAAGGGTCGTCGACCTCGAAGCTAATTGGATCACGGGCGATCATCTCAGAGTTCTCCCAGGTGTACCTGACACGCACCCTGGAGCGTTCGCCTGTGCTAAAAGTCAGCGCCGGCTGGAAAAAGACACGTTTGGTGTCATATTCTGAGAAACTGGAGTCGGTCTCGTTCAGCCCTAGGTCCAGATCAAACCGCAATTCACGCCCCAGCAGAAACGGTTCGGAAAAACCTAGAACATAGGAATCGGTCTCGGTCGCAGTTGCCAGCTGGAACGACAACCGCTGGCCGCGGCCCAGGAAGTTGTTCTCGGACAAGCCGATGTTCACTCCGAAACCATTCTCGACAGAATAGGCACCACCAAGGTTCAACGAACCCGTCGGCTGCTCTTCCACATCGACATCGACAATAACCTGAGCACCGGAGCTGCCCTCACGGGTTTCGACATCCGCATTTGAAAAGAACCCCAGAGCCCGGATTCGTTCGGCGCTGTTGCGGATCGAGCGCGGGTTGAACGGGTCGCCTTCCACTGAACGGAACTGCTGCCGGATCACCCGGTCCAGAGTGGTGGTGTTGCCTTCGATATCAATCCGTTCG
This sequence comes from Leisingera sp. ANG-Vp, assembly GCF_000813725.1. Taxonomy (GTDB): domain Bacteria; phylum Pseudomonadota; class Alphaproteobacteria; order Rhodobacterales; family Rhodobacteraceae; genus Leisingera. The sequence goes on along the minus strand of NZ_JWLD01000071.1, from coordinate 8,390 downwards.
ACAAACACCCGCGGGCCGCGGCGCAGCACAAACTCGACATCCAAAGTCAGGTCCCGGTCATTGCGGGTGACACGCGGCTCAACACGCAGAAAATCGATCTCGTTCTTGACCGCCAGCCCCTCCATGCGGTCGATCGCATTCTCCACCAGCGACGGCGAATACACCACCCCCGGCTTGATCTTCAGAGTTGACTGGAACTGATCTGCATCCGCTTCGGGCATCTCACTGGTGACGGAGATATTGCCAAACCGGAACTGCTGCCCCTCGGTCACGTCAACTACCAGGAACACCGCATCCCGCTCGCGGGTGACTTCGGCGTTTGAACTGTTGACCCGGAAATCGACATAGCCGCGCGAAAGATAGAAATCGCGCAGCACCTGCTTGTCGAACTCCAGCCGGTCTTCGATCAGCGTGTCGGAATTGATGAAGGCGCGCAGCAAGCCCGCCTGTTTGGTCTCCAGCACCCGGCGAAGACGGCGGTCGGAATAGACCCGGTTGCCGGTAAACGAAACGCGCTCCACTTCGACGGTATCGCCTTCGGAGATTTCGAACACCAGGTCGACCCGGTTGTTGCTGCGGCGGATGATCCGCGGGGTCACGCGCGACGCCAAGCGGCCTTGCACGCTGTAGGCCTCGGCGATCAGGGCGGCATCGCGTTCTGCCTGCGACGGGCTGAAGACCCGGCGCGGCGCCGATTCAATAATCTGCCCCAGCGTGTCGTCCTTAAGACGCCGGTTGCCCTCGAAACTGATCTGATTGATGGTCGGGAACTCGGTGACCTTGATCACCAGGGTATTGCCGCGGGGCACCAGCTCCACTGTTTCAAATACGCCACTGTCAAGAATGCGCTGGTAGGCGTCATTCAGCTCGCCCGCGCTGACAGCCTGGCCGCGTTCGATTCCTGTGTAGGCAACAACCGTGGACGTCTGGATCCGCTGATTGCCCTCGACCTGAACCGAATTGAAGCGGAAGCTTTGCGCCTCCGCCGGAAGCGGAGACAATGCGTATCCCAGCGCAACTGCCAGAGAAATGGCAGAAACTTTCCGGTACAAGATGTTGATGCCCGACTTGCGCTCACCACAGGACTTGCCTGCGACTTTCCCCCAAACCATTTTTTCAGAACCCGATTATTATAGCAGCTTTGGCACGTGCGTACCGGGTTTGAAAGCGCTTGTCAAAACCAACAAAACGCATTTGGCCGGCATCCGGCGCGGCAGGCGCCCGTGCCGGATGCGGGAATCACAATGTGGCGAGCCAGGCACCTGCTGTCAGCGCGCCCAGGATGGTAAAACCGGCCAGAGCACGGTCCCAGTTCAGCCGCATCAAAAGGCCAAGGCCGCGGTAGGAATGCGTGAGTGTTTGCATCGGTCGTTCCCCAGAGTTCACCCGTCACCCAAGGAAGCGCAGCCCTGCGCGTCCTGCGGATTGATAAAAGGTTAACCGGGGAATGTGGCAGCAGTTGGGCGGCACTATGGCCGCCCCAATTCACCGCGCCAGCACAGAAAGCCTAGCAGAACAAATCATTGCCAAGCGCAAACACCATCAGCGACAGCACGATGGCGATGCCCAAGGACATCAGCACCCGTACAGCCCGGTCGCTGGGCGGGCGGCCCGTAACCGCTTCGTACGCGTAGAACATCAGATGGCCGCCATCCAAAGCCGGCACCGGAAACAGGTTCAAAAGGCCAACGGCAGTCGACAGCACGGCAATAAAGCGGATAAAGCTCTCTGCCCCCTGGCTCGCCATCGCTCCGGAAGTTTCTGCGATGCCAATCGGCCCGGACAGATTGCAGGTGCTGATCGCGCCAGTGATCATGTGCTTGAGGCCCGACAAAGAGGTCTCCACGACTGCCCAGACCTGATAGGAGCCGACCGCCAGAGATTCACCGAAACCCGCCGAATCTGTGGCCGGCTCAAAGGCCATTCCCCCAATGATCCCAATCCGCCAATGGGTTGCAAAGCTGCCGTCCGGCTGCGGCTCATCGGTGCGCCGCGGCGCCAGCGCCATCTCTACCTGCTGGCCATCGCGCCAGACATCCAGCACCAGCACCTTGCCATCGGCCGCTTCAACGTGCTGCTTGAGCTCGTCAAAGGACACGATCGGCGTGCCATCCACAGCCACAATCACATCGTCAGGTTTCAGACCGGCGTCTGACGCTGCGCTGCGGGGTGCCACGCCACGCACCAGAGGCGGATACAGGTACGGGCCCGAAGCGCTGACCTCCGCCCCGTTGCGCCGCACCAGATACTCCAGCGGCTGCTGCTGCGGAACCGCTGTGCGGAACGCATCCCAGGCATCTGTGTCCAGGAAGTTCGGAACCTCGACACCACCCGCGGTGATCAGCTCATCGCCTTCCTGCAGGCCGTTCTCGATCCCGGGCAGCGGCGCCAGGTTGCCGATGGTCAGCGGGTCGCGCATCACGCCTTGGGACAGGGCCACAGCGGTAAAGATCGCCGCCGACATCACAAAGTTGAACACCGGGCCCGCTGCAACGGTTGCTGAACGCGCCCAAAGCGGGGCGCCATGCATGGTCCGGCGCAGGGCCGCCGGATCACCGGCTGCGGCCTGCATCGCCTCGGAATCCTTGCCTGAAGCCGCGTCGGCATCGCCCAGGAATTTCACGTAGCCGCCAAAGGGCAGCGCTGCGATCTGCCAGCGGGTGCCGTGCTTGTCGACCCGGCTCCACAAAACCGGGCCGAAGCCGATCGAGAACACTTCAGCGTGAATGCCCGACCAGCGGCCAACGACGTAGTGACCGTATTCATGCACCGCCACGATCACCGACAAGGCAACGACAAAGCTGGCGATGGTATATAGAAAACCGCCAAACTGCGGGACAAAGGCAAGTGCGTCCAAAAATCTACCCTATGCGTTCTGCGGCAGCTTTTGCTGCCTGTTTGCGTGCGAGATGGTCAACCCGGGTCACGTTATCAAGTGTCATTGCGGCATCTATGAGGCCGCTTTCCGCCGCTAATCGCTCCAGCACCGTCTCGGTCACCGCTGCCATATCGGTAAACCGGATGCGGCCGGCGATAAACTCGTCCAGCGCCTGCTCTTTGGCGGCGTTGAAGGCTGCGCCCATCATACCGCCGCGCTCCATCACCTCATAGGCGAGGCGCAGCGCAGGGTAGCGGGCCAGATCCGGGGCACGGAAATTCAGCTGGCCGATGCGGGCCAGATCCAGCCGTTCGACCGGAAGGTGCTGGCGCTCGGGCCAATGCAGCGCATAGCCGATGGCGTGCCGCATGTCGGCCGCCCCCAGATGCGCCATGATCGCCCCATCATTAAAGCCCACCAGCGCATGGACCAGGGATTCGGGATGCACCAGAACCTCGATCTGCCCCGGCCGGACGCCGAAATATTCCCGCGTCTCAATCACTTCCAGCGCCTTGTTGAACATAGAGGCGCTGTCGATGGTGATCCGCTGCCCCATGTCCCAATTGGGATGCGAGGACGCCTGCGCCAGGGTGGCGTTCGGCAAGTCCTCCAGCGGCCAGTCGCGGAAGGCGCCGCCCGATGCGGTGATGATGATCCGCTCGACCGCGCTAATGTCTTCACCAACCAGCCCCTGGAACACCGCCGAATGCTCGCTGTCCACCGGCAGCAGCCGGGCACCGTGTTTCTCTGCCGTCTCAAGCAGCAGCTTGCCGGCGCATACCAGCGATTCCTTGTTTGCCAGTGCCAGCGTGGTGCCGTGCTTCAGCGCTTCCATGCCCGGCGCCAGCCCGGCCGCGCCAACGATGGCCGACATGATCCAATCCGCGGGCCGTGCCGCCGCCTCGACCAAAGCCGCCTGCCCCGCGGCGGCCTCAACGCCAGTACCTTCCAGCGCCGCCCGCAGATCCGGCAAGCGGTCCTCAAAAGCGGTGACGGCGATCTCCGCCCGCAGCGCAATGGCGTCCTCGGCCAGCCGGGCAATGTTGGCACCGCCTGTCAGCGCGACCACCTGATAGGCGTCCGGCGCGCGGCGGATCAGGTCGATGGTGTTCTGGCCAATCGACCCGGTGGCGCCGAAAATCGAGACTTTCCGCATGGTCTTTCCTGTCTGGTTAGCTCCAGATGAAGGTCACGGCCAGGAACATGGCCGCCGCGCCCAGCATCCCGTCGAACCGGTCGAACAGCCCGCCATGGCCGGGAATCAGCGCACTGGAATCCTTGACGCCCACCTTCCGCTTCAAGGCGCTTTCGGCCACATCACCGGCCTGGCTTGCCATCGACAGCAGCACCGACAGCACCACAATGCCATAGCCCAAACCAGCCTGCGCCGCAAAGATGGCGCCCACGATGGCAGCGGCCAGCCAGCCGGCCAAAGTGCCGCTCCAGGTTTTCTTGGGGCTGACCCGCGGCCAGAATTTCGGCCCGCCGATTGCCTTGCCCGCAAAATAGCCGGCCACATCGGTGGCGACCACAATGCCAATCAGCCACAGCATCCAGTCCAGGCCCAGCTGGCCGCGCAGCCAAATGAAGCCGAACCCGGCCAGCATCACCCATAGGGCAAAGCTGGTAAACGATTGCCGCTGTTCACGGATCTGATTGAAACCCGCTGCAACCGGCGCAGCCAGCACCGGCAAAACCCACAGAACCGGCAGCAAAGAGGCCAGCAGCACCGCTGCGGCGGAGATCGCCCCCAGCTGCAGCGCCGTGGCACCGCGCGCAGGCTGCAGCATCCGCACCAGTTCCCAAATCATGCCGCCGCAGCAAAGCGCAATCAGCACGTCAAAGACCAGCCCGCCGGCCCAGACAGCATATCCGCCCGCAGCCACCATCACGATTGCGGACAGAACCCGCGGCATCAGATCGGCCCAGCGGCCCTTGGCAGCACTCATATCTTGACCGCCCCGAACCGGCGGTCGCGGCGGCCGAAGCTGTTGCACAGCCGCGCCATTTCCTCGCTGGTGAAGTCCGGCCACAGCGTATCGATGAACTCATACTCGGCATAAGCCGACTGCCACAGCAGGAAGTTCGAGATCCGGGCCTCGCCGCTGGTGCGGATCACCAGATCCGGGTCCGGCAGTACATGGGTGTCCAGGTAGCGCGGCAGCGTTTCCTGATCGACATCCTCGGGGTTCAAGCGGCCCTCCGCCACATCCCGGGCCAGCCGCTTAGTGGCGCGCGCCACCTCGTCACGGCCGCCGTAGTTCAGCGCAATGGTCAGCTGGGTGCCGTCGTTGCCTTCGGTCTTGCGCTCCAGTTTGTCCATCAGGTCTTTGAGCTTGGTATCCAGCCGCACCCGGTCGCCGATAAAGCGCACCCGCACGTTCTTTTCCGCCAAAGCGTTCATTTCCTTGGAAATATAGCGGCGGAACAGGCTCATCAGACCCGCCACTTCGGTCTGGGTCCGTTTCCAGTTCTCGGTCGAGAAGGCAAAAATAGTCAGATATTGAACGCCCAAACCAGGGCAGCACTCGACAATCTCCCGCACCCGGCGCGCGCCGGCATGGTGGCCGAACAGCCGCGGCCGGCCGCGCGCCTGCGCCCAGCGGCCGTTTCCGTCCATGATGATCGCCACATGGCGCGGGCCCGGGCCTTCCGCCGGAGAAACTCCGGCGGCGCCCGTCTGCGGATTTACATCTCCAGGCATACTGCGCCGTCAGACCTGCATGATCTCGGCTTGCTTGGTCTCAAGCGCCTCATCCACGTGCTTGATCATCTGGTCGGTCAGCTCCTGCACCTCGGCCTCCCAGAATTTCTGATCGTCTTCCGACATGCCGTCGGCCTTGGCTTTCTTGATCTGGTCCATGCCGTCGCGGCGCACGTTGCGGATCGACACGCGGGCGTGCTCGGCATACTGGCCGGCAACCTTGCCCAGCTCGCGGCGGCGCTCTTCGTTCAGCTCCGGGATCGGCAGCATGATGATGGTGCCGTTGAGCTGCGGATTGATGCCCAGGCCGGATTCGCGGATCGCTTTTTCCACCTTGCCCACCAGCGACTTGTCCCAGACGTTGATGGTAACCATGCGCGGCTCCGGCACGTTCACGGTGCCCACCTGGTTGATCGGCGTCATCGAGCCGTAGGCATCCACCATCACCGGCTCCAGCATCGAAGCCGAGGCACGGCCCGTGCGCAGGGACGCAAATTCGGTGCGCAGGTTTGCCATCGCGCCTTCCATGCGGCGTTTCAGGTCGTCGGTATCCAGTTCGAAATCATCAGACATGCTGCTCTCTCCCCTTATCTGAGGCGGTCTTCCATTGGCTCATAAGCCATTGGAGGACCGATGTATAGGCGCCCCAGGCCGGGTATTCTCCTAACAGGAAGCAATTCCATCTGGTGCGTTCAAGAAAAGTCTATCCGAACACCTTGGCATCTGGAAATTCTTTCGTCGCAGTCACGCATTTGGAGGCGGCAGCAAACTTTCGCCGCAATTGTGACCTACCCAGAGCCGCACTACCTAAGGCCGATCAGGAGAACCCTTCATGGACGCAACGCAAATCCTGCTGAAAGTCTCGTCAGAAGTGATTGGAGCACCCGAAGAGGAACTGGAGATTGATACGCCTCTGCCGGAACTCGGATTCGACGATGATGACTACAGGGAGGTTTTTGCCAGGAGCGCAGAGGAATTTGGAACCGACATTGAAGCAATCATTAACTCTATGCCGGTTTACCGGTTCGGCAGGAATGACACCATTCTGGGAAGCCTGGAAAAGCTGGCGGCATTCAGTCCGCGCGCCCGGGACCTTCTTTCGAAACATACCACCTGCATTGAACTGGACACATTGCGCAGCATGGCACAGTCACTGGAAGCCGGCCGCTATGTGAAGAGCGGGATTCAGTCAGACCCGCTGCATGAGCCGGCCAGCAGAATTGCGGAACTCACTAAGGCAAGCCTGTTTTTGGCCGTGGCAACGGCATTGCCCGCACTGAATGCCTGGGGGCCCTGCAACCCGATTTGCAAAGACTGCTTTGCACCTGCCAGTGTCAAATTTGCGGAGATTGCAGTCTATTCTTATCCGGCTGCACTTTTCTTGATGAGCCTTGCCTACATACCAGGTCTGATCGAGCTTTTTGATGACAGGCAAAAACAGCGCGCACGGGACCAACGGGCAGAAACCAGGCGGTGACCGGCACAACGCTCCCGTTTCCTGTTTACTGAAAACGAAACACGCCGCTGGCAAACCAGCGGCGCAAATCAGTTTGGGCAAACGGCCATGAACCGCTTGCGAGCGTAAGCTTCAGCCCTGAATCTTGGTGTAAGTCCCCTCACCCGCCAGGATGCCGCGGAAGCCGCCGGGCTCATCCAGCGGGAACACGATCAGCGGCAGGTTGTTATCGCGGGCCAGCGCAATTGCCGAGGCATCCATCACCTTCAGGCGCTTGGCAAAGACCTCGTCATAGCTGATTTCATCGTAGCGCACGGCGTCGTCATGCAGCGCCGGGTCCTTGTCATAGACGCCATCGACGCCGTTCTTGCCCATGAAGATCGCCTCGCAGGCCATTTCGTTGGCGCGCAGGGTCGCGGCGGTATCAGTGGTGAAATAGGGGTTGCCGGTGCCCGCCGCAAAGATGCAGACCCGTTTTTTCTCCAGGTGGCGCACGGCGCGGCGGCGGATGTAGGGCTCTGCCACCTCATCCATGCGGATCGCCGAGATCACCCGGGTAAAGACGCCCAAGCCTTCCAGCGCCGACTGCATCGCCAGCGCGTTCATCACTGTGGCCATCATGCCCATGTAGTCGGCGGTGGTGCGCTCCATCCCCTGGGCCGAGCCCGACAGGCCGCGGAAGATGTTGCCGCCGCCGATCACCATGCAGATCTCGACGCCCATCTCCTGGACCGATTTCACTTCTTTTGCGATGCGCTGCACGGTCGGCGGATGCAGGCCGAACCCCTGATCGCCCATCAATGCCTCGCCCGAAATTTTCAGCATGACGCGTTTATAGGCGGCGGCCGGATCCAGTTCCGGCTTGTCTTGCGGTTGAGGCATGTTGCGCTCCAGAAGATGTGAGGGTTATTTTGCGCGCAAAATGGAGTAAATCGCTGCCGGTTTCAATCCGCGCAGCGCGGTTTCCGCGCAGAATTGCGGAACTGGACTTAATCACGGACCCTGCCGCAATGAACCTGCCTGAAATCGACCCGGACCTGCCTGTGCTGATTGCAGGCCCCACCGCCTCGGGCAAGTCGGCGCTGGCGCTGGACATTGCAGCACGCCAGGGCGGCGTCATCGTCAATGCCGACGCCAGCCAGGTTTACGATTGCTGGCGGGTGATCACTGCCCGCCCCTCGCCTGAGGAAGAAGCGCTGGCGCCGCATGCGCTTTACGGCCATCAGCCTTTTGATGCGGAGTATTCTGCCGGCCACTGGCTGCGCGAGGCGCTGCCGCTGCTGAAGGGCCCTGAGCGGCTGATCATCGTTGGCGGCACCGGCCTGTATTTTACCGCCCTGACAGAAGGCATG
>NZ_JWLD01000070.1 GCF_000813725.1 Leisingera sp. ANG-Vp | reverse complement strand
CCCGGACCGCCACAAGGACATCCTGGATGCGCTGCGGCGGCAGGATGCGGAAATGGCTGCTTTGGCGATGGAGCGGGACGTCTGTCAGGGCATGGAGCACGTGGTGGAGGGGCTGAGGGGCGCTAACTGATTCGATTGACTCCTGAGAATTTGATCATATTCTGGTGCCAATCAGTCATTCTCAGGAGCGAGTCCCATGACCGTTATCACCAATCACATGCCGACGGCCGAGCTGCAGGCGCTGGACGCCGCCCATCACATGCATCCCTTCACCGCCAATGGCGAGCTGTCACAGAAGGGCGCACGCATTATCACCCGCGCAGACGGCGTGCATCTGACCGACAGCGAAGGGCATCAGATCCTTGATGCGATGGCGGGCCTGTGGTGCGTCAACATCGGCTATGGCCGTGATGAGCTGGCCGAGGTTGCCGCCCGCCAGATGCGCGAGCTGCCCTATTACAACACCTTCTTCCAGACCACCCATGTGCCTGCCATTGCGCTGGCCGCCAAGATTGCCGAGCTGGCACCGGGTGATCTGAACAATGTGTTCTTTGCCGGCTCCGGTTCCGAGGCCAACGACACCAACATTCGCATGGTGCGCCACTACTGGGCACTGAAGGGCAAGCCCACGAAGTCCGTTATCATCAGCCGTAAGAACGCCTATCACGGCTCCTCCGTCGGCAGCGGCTCCTTGGGCGGCATGAGCGGCATGCATGCGCAGGGCGGCATGCCAATCCCGGATATTCACCATATCAATCAGCCAAACTGGTGGGCCGAAGGCGGCGACATGCCGGCGGAGGAATTCGGCCTGCAGCGCGCGCGCGAGCTGGAAGAAGCGATCCTGGAACTGGGCGAAGACCGGGTCGCAGCATTTATTGCCGAGCCTGTGCAGGGCGCCGGCGGTGTGATCGTGCCGCCGGACAGCTACTGGCCGGAAATCCAGCGCATCTGCGACAAGTATGAGATTCTGCTGATCGCGGATGAGGTGATCTGCGGCTTCGGGCGCACCGGCAACTGGTTCGGCAGCGAAACCCTGAACATCCGCCCCGACATCATGACCATCGCCAAGGGCCTCAGCTCCGGCTATGCGCCGATCGGCGGCTCCATTGTCAGCGATGAGGTCGCCTCAGTGATCGCGGGCGACGAGTTCAACCATGGCTACACCTATTCGGGCCACCCGGTGGCATCTGCCGTGGCGCTGGAAAACCTGCGCATCATGGAAGAGGAGAACATCCTGGGCCATGTGCGCGATGTGGCGGCGCCCTACCTGAAAGAGAAATGGGAAGCGCTGATTGATCACCCGCTGGTGGGCGAGGCCAAGATCGTGGGCATGATGGGCTCCATCGCTCTGACGCCGAACAAAGAGGCCCGCGCGGCCTTTGCCTCGGATGCCGGCACCGTCGGTTACATCTGCCGCGAGCGCTGCTTTGCCAACAACCTGGTGATGCGGCACGTGGGCGACCGGATGATCATCTCGCCGCCGCTGGTGATCACGCCCGAGCAGATCGATGTGCTGATCGAGCGCGCCGCCAAGTCGCTCGACGAATGCTATTCTGAATTGAAGGCGCAGGATCTGCTGCACAGCGCCTGAGGTTTCTCCCCGCGCCGCAATCGCGGTGCCAATCCCCGCCGACTCAACTCGGCCCGGCAGCAGGTTTGCCGGGCCTTTTTCTTCGGTTGAGGTTTGCAAAGAGTCGTTTTTGTGCCAGTTAAACGCCACGGGTGGCGCAAAACGTCCGAGCTGCGTCGCAAAAAGTCCGGTATACCATCCAGAATCAGGACTAGTGTTTTTTAAGGATATTCTTTTCCGCTTGGGGAGAGAGCCACGGTATGAATTTCGTAGATTCTCCATGGAAAGAATATTTTTTTCATCTCTAGCGCTTGGTAGCGTTGGTGTGATTAACTTCGAATAAGTGCAGAGCAAATCTGCCGGACAGAAAAAACTACGGGGAGCCTGCTTTGGCTGATGCGTCAAACGTTGATGCGTTCGTTGAATTCGAACGCGTCCAAAAGAGCTATGATGGCGAAAATCTCGTTGTCAAAGACCTCAACCTCACCATGCCCAAGGGCGAGTTTCTGACCATGCTTGGCCCGTCCGGATCGGGCAAGACCACTTGCCTGATGATGCTGGCCGGGTTTGAGACCGCAACCCATGGCGACATCCGCCTGGACGGGGTTTCGATCAACAACATCCCGCCGCACAAGCGCGGAATCGGCATGGTGTTCCAGAACTACGCGCTGTTCCCGCATATGACGATTGCGGAAAACCTCTCCTTCCCTCTGGAAGTCCGCAAGATGGGCAAGTCCGAGCGCGAGGAAAAGGTGAAGCGGGCGCTGGACATGGTGGAAATGGGCGCCTTTGGCGGCCGCCGCCCGTCGCAGCTTTCGGGCGGCCAGCAGCAGCGGATCGCTTTGGCGCGGGCGCTGGTGTTCGAACCTGAGCTGGTTCTGATGGACGAGCCGCTGGGCGCGCTCGACAAGCAGCTGCGCGAGAAGATGCAGTTCGAAATCACCCATCTTGCGCACCGCCTGGGCATCACCGTGGTTTACGTGACCCACGACCAGACAGAGGCGCTGACGATGTCGGACCGCGTTGCCGTGTTCGACGATGGCCGCATCCAGCAGATCGCGCCGCCGGATCAGCTGTACGAAAGCCCGGAAAACAGCTTCGTGGCTCAGTTCATCGGCGAGAACAACACGCTGGAAGGCACTGTCAAGGAAATCAACAACGGCGTGGCCCTGGTGCAGCTGGACGATGGCGAACTGATCGACTGCAAGCCGGTCAACGTCTCCCGCCCCGGCGAACGCACCCGTGTGTCGATCCGCCCGGAACGGGTAGAATACAATAAGGAACGCCTGCAGGAAGGCGTCCATACGCTTAAGGCGGAAGTACTGGAGTTCATCTATATGGGCGACATCTTCCGCACCCGTCTGCGGGTGGCCGGCAACGATGAATTCATCATCAAGACCCGGAACGCTCCGGACCAGACCCGTCTTCAGCCCGGCCAGCAGATTGAAATCGGCTGGCTGCCGGAAGACTGCCGCGCGCTGGACGCCTGATCCGCGCGCGCAAAACCCCCGGCAGAAGAACGACCGGGGGCCTCACTTATGTGAATTCAACAAGGAGAGACTCTCTATGAAACTCAGCAAACTGTCTGCACTGGCGGTAACCACCGCGCTTTGCGCGCCGTCGGCTTTCGCCGAGGAAATGGCCAATGAGCTGACCCTGGTGTCCTGGGGCGGCGCCTATGAAAACAGCCAGCACAAGGCCTATGTCGAGCCCTATCTGGCAGCCAACCCTGATGTCAAAATCACCTGGAGCCAAAGCGCTGCCGAGGCCGTTGCCAAGATCCGCGCAATGAACGAAGCGGGCAATGTGACCTGGGACCTGGTTGATGTTGTGGCGTCCGACTCGATGCGCCTGTGCGACGAAGGCCTGGCGGAAGAGCTGGACCATGACGGTATCCTGGCCGCTGCCCCGGATGGCACCTCCGCCACCGACGACTTCGGCGACCTGATCGTCAGCGACTGCTTTGTGCCGCAGATCGTTTACTCGACCACTTTCGGCTACCGCACCGACCTGATCGACCAGCCGGACACCGTCTGCGCGATCTTCGACACCGAAAAGTATCCGGGCAAGCGCTCGCTGCAGAAGCGCCCGATCGACAACATGGAATGGGCGCTGTACTGCGACGGCGTGGCCAAGGACGACATCTATGACGTTCTGGGCACCGATGAAGGTGTCGCCCAGGCGCTGGCCAAGCTCGACACCATCAAAGACGACGTGGTCTGGTGGACCGCCGGCGCGGAAACCCCGCAGCTGCTGGCAGACGGCGAAGTTGTGATGGGCTCGACCTTCAACGGCCGCCTGTTCTCCGCAATTGCCGAGCAGGGCCAGCCGATCGGCATGCTCTGGGACATGCAGTCGTTCGACCTTGACGGCTGGATCATTCCGGCAGGCCTGCCGGCAGACCGCCGTGCGCGTGTTCTGGACTTCCTGAAATTCGCAACCGACACCCAGCGTCTGGCGGATCAGGCTAAGTACATCTCCTACGGCCCGGCCCGTGCCTCCTCGGCACCGCTGGTCGGCAAGCACGCCGATCTGGGCATCGACATGGCGCCGCACATGCCGACCGATCCGGCCAACGCGTCCAACGTGCACGTCTATGACTACGAATGGTGGGCGGACAACCGTGACGATCTGGACGCCAAGTTCCAGGCATGGCTGGCCAAGTAATCTGACCTTATCCTGAACGGACAAGGCCCGGCGGGGGCCGCCTGAACGCAGGCCCCCGCCCCACAAAAGATAAGACCCGACGGGGAACCCCATGACCGATATTAGCCAATCCGGCCCAGTGCTGGCGGCGGACGGCACGCCGCTCAAGCGCAGCCTGGCGCGGGCGCTGCGGTTGCAGAAGATGCGCGCGCTGCTTCTGATCGCACCGCTGCTTCTGTTCATTCTGCTGACCTTCATCCTGCCGGTGGCCGACATGCTGTACCGGTCGGTGGACAACCGCATCGTCCAGGATGTGCTGCCGCGCACGGTCCAGGCGCTGGAGGATTGGGATCCTGCGTCGAACCAGCTGCCCGAAGAGGCTGCCTTTGCGGCCCTGGCAGCTGACCTGAAAGAGGCGGCCAATGCAAAAACCCACACCAAGGTTGCAAAGCGCCTGAACTATGAAAACCCGGGCATGGCCTCGGTGTTCCGCAAGTCCGGCCGCAAGATTAAGAAATGGGACGTTGAGAATGACGGGCCCTACCGTGAACGGCTGATCGACCTCAACAAAGGCTGGGGTGACGTTGAGCTGTGGAAGACCATCAAGACCTATTCCGGCATCCGGACCTCGGGTTACTTCCTCAACGCGGTTGACATGCAGCTGGGTGCCGATGGCGCCGAGATGCGCCCCGAGAATGAACGCATCTACAACACCATGCTGATCCGCACCATGCGGATGTCGCTGATCATCACCTTCAGCTGCATTCTGCTCGGCTACCCGGTGGCCTGGCTGCTGGCGAACCTGCCGGCCAGCAAGGCGAATCTGCTGCTGATCCTCGTGCTGCTGCCGTTCTGGACCTCGCTGCTGGTGCGGACATCTGCCTGGAAAATCCTGCTGCAGCAGCAAGGGGTGATCAATGACACGCTGGTCTGGATCGGATTGGTCGATGACGCCAACCGGTTGGTGCTGATCAACAACGAGCTTGGCACCATCATCGCGATGACCCACATCCTGCTGCCCTTTATGATCCTGCCGATGTATTCGGTGATGCAGACGATCAACCCGACCTATATGCGCGCCGCAAAATCCATGGGCGCCACCGATTGGACGGCCTTCTGGCGGGTTTACTTCCCGCAATCGGTGCCGGGCATCGGCGCGGGCTCGATCCTCGTCTTCATCCTGGCGGTGGGCTACTACATCACTCCGGCCCTGGTCGGCGGCACCAAGGGTACCTTTATCTCCAACCTGATTGCCTACCACATCTCAACCTCGGGCAACTGGGGCCTGGGTGCGGCACTGGGCGCAATCCTTCTGGCGGTCGTCCTGCTCCTCTACTGGGTCTATGACAAGATCGTCGGCATCGACAACGTGAAGCTGGGGTAACGGACATGAGTGCACTTCCTCCTTATGCAAGCACCGGCCAGCGTGCCTGGTACTATTCCTTCCGGGTGATCTGCGGGCTGATCTTCTTCTTCCTGATCGCACCGATCGTGGTGATCATTCCGCTCAGCTTCAATGCGCAGGACTTCTTCACCTTCACACCGGAAATGCTGCGGCTGGACCCTGAGGGGTTCTCGCTGAAGCACTACCGGAACTTCTTCGGGGATGAATCCTGGCAGACCTCGATGTGGAACTCGCTGAAGATCGCGCCGATGGCGACCATCGTCTCGGTCACCTTCGGCACCCTCGCAGCCATTGGTCTCAGCCAGCCGCATGTGCCGTTCCGCCGGGCGATCATGGCCATCCTGATCTCGCCGATGATCGTGCCGCTGATCATCTCCGCGGCCGGCATGTACTTCTTCTACAGCCGCATCGGCCTGCAGGGGACATACATGGGCGTCGTCCTGGCCCATGCCGCACTGGGCATTCCCTTTGTGATCATCACGGTGACGGCGACGCTGGTGGGTTTCGACCGCTCGCTGACCCGCGCCGCGGCCAACATGGGGGCTGATCCGGTCACCACCTTCTTCCGGATCCAGATGCCGCTGATTATGCCGGGCGTGATCTCCGGCGGCCTGTTTGCCTTCATCACCTCCTTCGACGAGGTTGTGGTGGTGCTGTTTGTCGGCTCGGCCGGCCAGCGGACGCTGCCGTGGCAGATGTTCACCGGCCTGCGCGAGCAGATCTCGCCGACCATCCTGGCGGTTGCGACGATCCTGGTGGCGATCTCCATCATGCTGCTGGCCACGGTGGAAATGCTGCGCCGCCGCTCCGAGCGCCTGCGCGGCATGAGCCCCAGCTGACCGCAAACCGCCCAAAAAACAATGAAGGCCCCGTTCTGCGGGGCCTTTGGTCTTTCATCTTGCCGGAAATACTCCGGGGGTGAATTGGCCGGAGGCCAAGAGGGGGCTGGCCTCCTCCCGCTTACCTCAGCTTTTCCAGCAGCCGCGGGGAGGCGTATCCGTCCGGCGTCAGCCCGTTCGCCACTTGATAGTCGCGTACTGCCCCGATGGTCTTCGGCCCGATCTTGCCGTCAATCCCTTCGGTATCAAAGCCTGCGCCGGTCAGCCGCTCCTGCAGCTCTTCCCGCTCTGCCAGGGTCAGCGCCCGGTCGCCGCGCGGCCAGTCCCCCTGGATTTCCGCGCCGCCCTTGATCCGGTCAGCCAAATGCCCGACCCCGATCACATAGGCGTCGGCGGTGTTGTAGCGCTCCAGCACTGCGAAGTTGCCGAAAATCATGAAAGCAGCGCCTTCGCTGCCCGCAGGCAGCAGGATCGATGCCTTTCCATGATCGCCAACCGCATGCCCGTCCAGACCAGTAATGCCAAGCGCCGCCCATTCCGAGGGCTGCTTCTCGATCTCTCTGTCGGCAAGCGTGTAGTCAAACCCTTTGGGAAGTGTCACTTCTACACCCCAAGGCTGGCCCTGCACCCAGCCGAACTGCTTCAAATAAGCCGCGGTCGAGGCCAGTGCATCCACTGGATTGTCCGACCAGATGTCCCGTTTCCCGTCGCCGGTGAAATCCACCGCGTAATCCAGATAAGACGTCGGGATGAACTGGGTATGCCCCATTGCGCCCGCCCAGCTGCCGGTCATCTTGCGGGCCGGCACATCGCCCGCCTGCAGGATTTTCAGCGCCGCCAGCAGCTGGCCTTCGAAAAAGGCGCCGCGGCGGCTGTCAAAAGCCAGGGTGGCCAGCGAGCGGATCACGTCCATTTTGCCGCGGAAGGCACCATAGCTGCTTTCCAGACCCCAGATTGCCACCACAACCTCTTTCTCGACGCCGTATTGCGCTTCGATCTGGTCAAGACGCGCCTGCTGTTTGCGGAGCGCTGCCTTGCCGTTTTTGACCCGCAGGGCCGAGGCTGCACTGTCCAGGTAGCTCCAGATCGTCTTCGTGAATTCAGACTGGTTGCGGTCGCGGCGGATTACTTCTGGATCATAACTCACCCCGGAAAAGGCTTTGTCCAAAACAGATGCATTGATGCCCTGGTTCACGGCCCGGCTGCGAAATCCTTCAATCCAGCCCTGAAAGTTCGCATCCGCCGCAACCGGTTCCGCATCCGCGGCGATACCTGCGGCAGGACGGGCAGCGGGCCTCACGGCCGCAACGGCAGCCAGCTGAAGATTCTCATTCTGCGCCTCTTGTTTGGAAAGGTCTGGTCGCTGCGCAGGCCTCAGGGATGTGTCTGGCGCGGCCTCTGCCGCTATTGCCCCGCCTGCAATCAGGGAGGCCGCAACCCATCTGCGCATGATGCACCTCATTCTTTTCTGCCCGGGTCCAGTCTAGCCGGCGCATCTTTCGGGTAAAGGGCGCAGTCGCTGTCTGTGCGGGCCTCCGCCTGCCGTTCCTCGCGCAGATGGTCCAAGGCCTCGCGCAGCATCGTCACCCGGTGCGGCCGGAAGCTTTGGGCGGTCACCTGAAAGTCCCGCATCCGGTCCAGCCGGAACACCCGCACCGCCTCGCGCAGGCAGCACCAGGCAATCAGCACGGTGGAGCGGTCGAAATAGACTACGCTCAGCGGCTTCACCTGGCGCTCGGTTACGGAACCCTTGCCGTCGGTGTAGCCGAACCGAACCTCCACCTCATCCCAGGCGGCCTGCCGCAGCGCCTGCGCGGAAATCGCGGGCGGGATCGGCCGGGCAAACCTGTAAGGCGCCAGCACCGCATGGCGCAGCCGATGCGCTTGCCGCTGCGGCAGCCGCGACTGCAGCTTGCGCAAGGCTTCCGAAGCTGCCGTGGCCAGCTCAGGATCGCCGATCTGCTCCACCTCGCGCAGGCCCAGCACCAGTGCCTCCAGCTCGGTATCGCGGAACCCCATCGGCGGCAGCGCGTTGTCTTCGATCAGCGTGAACCCGTAACCCGCTTCGCCATCGATGACCGCACCCATCTCGCGCAATGTGGCAATGTCCCGGTGAATGCTGCGGGGGGAGACCCCCAATTCTTCCCCCAGCCGCGCCGCGGTGTGCGGGCCGGGGCCAAGCCGCAGGGCTTGCATCAGCTGGAACAGGCGAAGAGTGCGGGACATGCTGAATCATCCCATTTGCTGATGACAGTTTCTGGCATCAGTATGCTCTAATCTAATAGTAGACCCAAGCCAGGAGCCCCGGGATGCAGCCCCCCTTTGCCAGCGATCAGGTGAAAGCCGCCTTTGATGTTCCGGATGCCGTAGCACGCAACGGTCTGCTGGCGCTGCGGCAACTGATTTTTGACACAGCTGCAGAAACACCCGAGGCCGGCCGGGTCGAAGAGGCTCTGCGCTGGGGGCAGCCGTCGTACCTGACACCGGAGCGCAGAACAGGCTCTACAATACGGCTTGGTGTGCCCAAAGGAGCGCGCTTCGCCTTGTTTGTGCATTGTCAAAGCCGTCTGATCCCGGAGTTCGCAGCAGCCTTCCCGGCCTGGGACAGGTTTGAGGGCACCCGCGCAATTCTATTTGAGGATCCGGCAGAAATCGAACCGCTCCGCCACGGCTGGCTGATCAAGCGGGCGCTGACCTACAGAATCCGGAAACCGCTGGAGATCCCCGCCTGACCTAGTCTCAGACTGTCCCCGTGGAGACAGGCGCTTACTTCCGCCGTTTGCGCTCCACTTTACGCTTCACCTTGGCCGCCTTGTGCTTGGATTTCGCCGCCTTGCGTTTCACGGTGCGCCCTGCCGGGCTGCGGCGCCCGCGCTGGCCGCCATCGGAGGGCATGGGCGCGTCCTCCAGAGCCAGCAGTTCCAGCTCCAGCCCGCCAGTGACCGGCGCCGCCTGGGTCAGCCGCACGGTCACGCGCTGGCCGATGGCCAAAGTCAGGCCGGTGTCCGATCCCGTCAGCGTCCCTGCCTGGGCATCGAAATGGAAGAACTCCCGCCCGATCGAGCGCACCGGCACCAGCCCGTCGGCGCCGGTCTCGTCCAGCTTCACGAATGCCCCGAACCGGGCAATGCCGCTGATCCGGCCTTCGAATTCATTGCCGACCCGCTCGCTGAGATACGATGCCAGATAGCGGTCGGTGGTATCCCGCTCTGCAATCATCGACCGCCGCTCAGTATCCGAGATATGGGTGGCGGTGTCCTCCAGCCGTTCGATGCTTTCAGCGTCCAGTCCGTCATCGCCCCAGCCATGCGAGGAGACCAGCGAGCGGTGCACGATCAGGTCCGCATAGCGGCGGATCGGCGAGGTGAAATGCGCGTAGTTGCGCAGCGCGAGGCCGAAGTGGCCGAAGTTCTCGGGGTTGTAATAGGCCTGCTGCATCGAGCGCAGGGTGGAGATGTTGATCAGCTCCGCATCATCGGTGCCGGCGGCCTGGTTCAGCAGCGAGTTCAGGTGGCGGGTCTGCAGCACCTGCCCCTTGGCCAGACTCAGCCCGGCTGCATTGGCAGTTTCGCGCAGCGCTTCCAGCTTTTCCTGTGCCGGTTCCTCATGAACCCGGAACAGCAGCGGCGAGCGTTTCTTGATCAGCGTTTCAGCCGCGGCGACATTGGCGAGGATCATGAATTCCTCGATCAGCTTGTGCGCATCCAGCCGATCGCGGAACGCCACCGAGGTCACATTGCCGTTCTCATCCAGCACGATCTTGCGTTCCGGCAGGTCCAGATCCAGCGGCTCCCGTGCGGCTCTGGCCTTTGTTAGAGCCTCATATGCCGCATAAAGCGGCTTGATCACATCGTCGAGGAAGGGCGCGGTTTTCTCGTTCGGATTGCCATCCTGCGCCTCTTGCACCTCGGCGTAATGCAGCGAGGCGGCAGAGCGCATCAGCCCGCGCACGAACTTGTGGCTGAGCTTGTTGCCCTCGGCATCCACCTGCATCCGCACCGCGATGCAAGCGCGCGGCACGCCTTCATGCAAGCTGCACAGGTCGCCCGACAGTCGGTCCGGCAGCATCGGCACCACCCGGTCGGGGAAATAGCTGGAGTTGCCGCGTTTCTTCGCCTCGCGGTCCAGGGCTGAGCCCGGGCGCACATAGGCGGCGACATCGGCAATCGCCACCCAGATCACATGGCCGCCGGGGTTCTTGGGGTCGTCGTCGGCATGGGCATAGCAGGCGTCGTCGTGGTCGCGCGCGTCGGCCGGGTCGATGGTGACCAGCGGCAGCTCGCGCAGGTCCTCGCGGCCCTTGAGGCCCATCGGCTTGGCGGCGTCCGCTTCAGCCATCACCTTGTCGGGGAAGTGATCGGGGATGCCATGCTGGTGGATCGCAATCAGCGAAACGGCCTTGGGCGCGGTGGGATCTCCCAGCCGTTCGGCGATGCGGGCACGGGGCAGGCCCATCCGGCCTTTGGGTCCGGCCTGCTCGGCCTCAACCAGTTCACCGTCCTTGGCGCCGTTCACCCCGTCGGGCAGAACCATCCATTCGTTGGACGAGGCTTTGTCGATCGGAACAACCCGCCCGCCCTCGGAGCCGGCGCGGAAGATGCCCAGCACCCGTTTCGGGTTGCTGCCGATACGGCGGATCAGACGGGCCTCGTAATTGTGGTCCTCGTCCTTCACCAGCTGCAGCTTGACCAGCACCTTGTCGCCCTGGCCCAGGGCCGGATCCGAGGCCTTGGGCAGGATCAGGATAATCGGCTCCACGCCTTCGCCATGCCATTCGAGCGGGCGCCCGTAGAGATCGCCATCCGCATCCGGCGCCTTCACCTCCAGCACCGTGACCGGCGGCAGCTGGTCCGGGTCGCGGTAGGTTTTCTTGCGTTTCTGCAAGTGGCCCTCCGCCTCCAGCTCCTTGAGGATGCGCTTGAGGTCGATACGGTCGGCGCCCTTGATGCCAAAGGCCCGGGCAATGTCGCGCTTGGTGGTCTGGGTCGGGTTGGCGGAGATCCAGTCGAGGATTTCGGCCTTGGAGGGAATACGGCTCATAAATCCCGCGTATCACGGCGGGCAGGCGGCG
>NZ_JWLD01000007.1 GCF_000813725.1 Leisingera sp. ANG-Vp | reverse complement strand
CCCCGCCATAGAAATCAGCCAATGTCCTCACCTGCATCGGCCCACCCTTCGGCCCTGAAAGTTCCCGGCGGTTCGTGTAAGCGTTGCCCACTTCCTTCGCAGCCTGCTCCAGCAGACCCTTTGCCAGCACCGTGTTCCCCATGGTCTCGGCCTTCTCCGCCATGCGCTGGAGAGTGCGCAGCCGCACAGCGCGGTTGCGCCGATTCATTGAAGAAGCCCCTTGCCAAGGGGCTCACGTGCTTGCAAAGAACCTGACCCAGCCGCGGGGGTATTACGCCGTTTCCTCGGCTTTCCGAAACTGGCGGGAAAGTCTTGGGCCTTCGGCCAAGAAATATGTGCTTCATGGCCTGCGGAAACTAGCAATCATACGGCTTGCGGAGGCTGGCTGCAGTGACGCCGAGATCCAATCCGTAACCAACCAGAGCCTCGAAATGGTCGCCTACTACCGAAAAAATGCGAGCCGGAAAGCCCTCTCCCGTGCAGTCCAGCAACGCCGGAAATGAGAATGGAACAGAACGAATACAAAACAGGATGTGGGAGTCGAAAGTGGGAGCGCTCAGGTTTCGCCTCATACTGCGGCGCCGCCAATCTCTCAATTTTTCCTTTGAAATCAATGGTGCGGACGGCGGGACTCGAACCCGCACGGCCATAAGGCCAGGAGATTTTAAGTCTCCGGTGTCTACCATTCCACCACGTCCGCACTGGGGCCGGAACACGGCTCCCTGGGCGCAGGTCTAGCCTCCTGTTTAAGTGCGGACAATCGGTTTTCAGAGTTTACGGAGATTTTTTCCCGTCATGCGGTCGCTGCTACAGCTCCACATCCCCGGCGCCAGGCAGTGCAAGCGGGCCGCCCGGATCCGCGAGATGGCGTTCCGGCAGCCAGGGATTCAGTGCCAGCGCTTCAGCCAGGGCAGCACGCGCCTCCTCCAGCCGTGACAGGCCATAAAGCGACAGCGCCCGGCCGCTCATTGCGGCAATATGGCGGGGCGACAGTTCCAGGGCCTTGTCCAGGTCAACCAGGGCAGAAGCAAAGTCCCGGCGCAGGTAATGCACAAAGGCACGCTGGTTGTAGCCTTCGGCATAGTCCGGGCAATAGGCAATCAGCTGATTGAAATCCTCCAGCGCACCAAGAAAATCGAAAGACGACCGCCGGGTCATGCCGCGGTTCAGTATTTCCTGCGACTGCTCATCCGGGGCATCCGCCCAAAGCTCCCACATTCTGCCGGCGATCTCGCGCGCCTGGCCTTCTGTTTCGGCCTGCTGGACCTCGCTCAGCAGCGCGTCCAGCGGCGTGCTGTGGTCAGGTGCGGCCGGACATTCCGCACTGGCAGCAGAGGCGGCAGCCAGTACGCAAGCAGCCGCAGCGGCGGCGACAGAGGATCGAAACGGATCTTGGAGCGGTGATAGCAGCATACCCTTATGCTGGCACAATTACGCGGGCGATCAAGTCAACTGGCCGTGCGCAGGGTTACAGCGGGCCCATTGCCCCGTCTTCCTTCACCGCTTCCATCGCCACATAGGTGGAGGTCGAGGCCACATGCGGCAGCGAAGAAATCTTCTCGCCCAGCACCGCCCTGTAATCGGTCATCGATCCTGTGCGCACTTTCAGCAGATAGTCGAAATGCGAGGCCATCATATGGGCTTGCTCGATCTCCGGCAGTTTGGCCACCGCTGCGTTGAACTTGGCCAGCGCGGCCTCGCGGGTGTCGTTCAGTTTGACCTCGACAAAGGCGACGTGGTCCAGCCCCAGCCGGATCGGATCCACCAGCGCCCTGTAGCCAGTAATGATGCCATCCGCCTCGAGCCGCCGCAGGCGGGTCTGCGTCGGGGTTTTGGACAGGCCGATCCTGCGGGCGAGGTCGGCAATGGAGATCCGGCCGTCCTCCGCCAGCACATTCAGAATCGCGCGGTCGAACCGGTCAAGATCTGCAGAGTTCATTTGGACTGCCATCCGCTGGTAGTTTTACGACTTTGACCTACGTATAACGCACCTTTAGGCAATTGTCCCGCCTGAAAGGGTGTATCCTAAGCAAAAGCCCTGCACACCTTCTGTGGAGTTACCTGCATGACCACCCCGACCCAACTGCGCCACCGGATTGATGCCGGAACCTATGCCGACCAGACCGCGGTCCGCGACCAGCTGATTGCCCAGGCCGCCCTCACCGAGTCAGACCGCGCCCGTATCTGCGCCAACGCCGCCGCCCTGGTGCGCGACATCCGCGGCCACTCGGCGCCTGGGCTGATGGAGGTGTTCCTGGCCGAATACGGGCTGTCGACCGACGAGGGTGTGGCGCTGATGTGCCTGGCCGAGGCGCTGCTTCGCGTGCCTGACGCCGACACCATCGACGCGCTGATCGAGGACAAGATCGCCCCCTCAGACTGGGGCAAGCACCTGGGCAAATCCACCTCCTCGCTGGTCAACGCCTCCACATGGGCGCTGATGCTGACCGGCAAGGTGCTGGACGAGGAGCGCAGCCCCATCGGTGCCCTGCGCGGCGCCATCAAGCGCCTGGGCGAGCCGGTGATCCGCACCGCCGTCAGCCGCGCGATGAAGGAAATGGGTCGCCAGTTCGTGCTGGGCGAAAGCATCGAAAGCGCCATGGACCGCGCCGCCGGGATGGAGGCCAAGGGCTATACCTATTCCTACGACATGCTGGGCGAGGCTGCCCGCACCGAGGCGGATGCCGCCCGTTACCACCTGGCCTATTCCAAGGCGATCTCGGCCATTGCCGCCGCCTGCAACAGCGACGACATCCGCAAGAACCCTGGCATTTCAGTGAAACTCTCCGCCCTGCACCCACGCTATGAGCTGGCGCAGGAAGACAGCGTGATGGAACATCTAGTGCCACGCCTGAAGGCGCTGGCGCTGCTGGCCAAGGCGGCCAAGATGGGCCTGAATGTGGATGCAGAGGAAGCCGACCGGCTGTCGCTGTCGCTGGAAGTCATTGACGCCGTGGTCTCGGACCCGGCTCTGGCGGGCTGGGACGGCTTTGGCGTGGTGGTACAGGCTTACGGCCCGCGCACCGGGCTGGCGATTGACGCGCTGCATGAGATGGCCGAGAAATACGACCGCCGCTTCATGGTGCGGCTGGTGAAAGGCGCCTATTGGGACACCGAGATCAAGCGCGCCCAGGTTGAAGGCGTCGACGGCTTCCCGGTCTTCACTTCCAAGGCGCTGACCGATGTGTCCTATATCTCCAACGCCCGCAAGCTGCTGGGGCTGACGGACCGCATTTATCCGCAGTTCGCCACCCACAACGCGCACACCGTCTCCGCCATCCTGCATATGGCCGAAGGCATCGATAATGCTGCTTACGAATTCCAGCGCCTGCATGGCATGGGCGAAACGCTGCACGGCATGGTGCTGGAGCAGAACAAGACCAACTGCCGGATCTACGCGCCGGTCGGCGCCCACCGCGACCTCCTGGCCTATCTGGTGCGCCGCCTGCTGGAGAACGGCGCCAACTCTTCCTTTGTGAACCAGATCGTGGATGAGAACGTGCCGCCGGAGGAGGTCGCCGCTGATCCCTTTGCAGAGGTTGCAGACATCACCCGCAAGATCCCGACCGGACCGGAACTTTACGCCCCGGAGCGCCCTAACTCCAAAGGGTTCGACCTCGGCCATGCTCCAACGCTGGCCCGGATCGAAGAGGCCCGCGCGCCCTGGCGGAGCCACACCTGGGAAGCCGGGCCGCTGATTGCAGGCGAGGCCCAGCCCGAGGCGCCGCTGGATGTGACCAACCCCGCCGACCTCAGTGCGGTGGGCAAGGTGCGCTATTGCTCCAGCGCCGATCTGGAAACCGCACTGGCCGCCGCTGCGCCCTGGGCTGCCCCGGCCAGCGAGCGCGCCGCGGTGCTGAACAAGGCCGCCGACCTTTACGAAGAAAACTTCGGCGAGCTGTTTGCCATCCTCGCCCGCGAGGCCGGCAAGACCATCCCCGACGCGGTGGCCGAGCTGCGCGAGGCGGTGGACTTCCTGCGCTATTACGCCGCCCGCATCCCCGATGCGGAACCCGCAGGCGTGATCTCGTCCATCTCGCCCTGGAACTTCCCGCTGGCGATCTTCACCGGCCTGATCTCGGCACCGCTGGCCACCGGCAACGGCGTTCTTGCCAAGCCCGCCGACCCCACCCCGCTGGTGGCCCACCGTGCGGTGCAGCTGCTGCATGAGGCCGGCGTGCCGCGCAATGCGCTGCAGCTGCTGCCCGGCCGCGGCTCCAAGGTCGGCGCTGCCATCACCGGTGATGCGCGGGTTGCTGGCGTCAGCTTCACCGGCTCCACCGCCACCGCCATGCGCATCCGCGCCACCATGGCCGACACCATGCGCCCCGGTGCGCCGCTGGTGGCCGAGACCGGCGGCTTGAATGCGATGATCGTCGACTCCACCGCGCTGCCGGAACAAGCGGTGCAATCGGTTGTCGAAAGCGCTTTCCAATCCGCGGGCCAGCGCTGTTCGGCCCTGCGCTGCCTCTACCTGCAGGACGATATCGCCGATAACGTGCTGGAGATGCTGCAGGGCGCCATGGACCTGCTGCATGTGGGCGACCCCTGGCACCTCAGCACCGACAGCGGCCCGGTGATCGACGGCAAGGCGCGCTCCGGCATCCTGGCCCATATCGCCAAGGCCCGTTCCGAAGGCCGGGTGCTGAAGGAAATCCGGCCGCCGCAGGCCGGCACCTTTGTCGGCCCGACCCTGATCGAAATCCCGGACATCGCCTGGATGGAAGAAGAGATCTTTGGCCCGGTCCTGCATGTGGTGCGCTTCAAGTCCCAGGAACTGGACAAGATCATCGACGACATCAACGCCACCGGCTACGGGCTCACATTTGGTCTGCACACCCGCATCGACGACCGGGTGCAGCATGTCTGCGACCGGGTGCATGCGGGCAACCTCTATGTGAACCGCAACCAGATCGGCGCCATCGTCGGCAGCCAGCCTTTTGGCGGCGAGGGCCTGTCGGGCACCGGTCCCAAGGCGGGCGGCCCCGACTACCTCAGCCGCTTCTGCGCGCCGGACCGGCAGCAAAGCAGCGGCCAGTGGGAAACTGCCACCTCTGCGGTGCCTGCTGTCAGCGGCGTGCCCGCACAGCCGGTGACCACCACCCTGCCCGGCCCGACCGGCGAGTCGAACCGCCTGACCCTCTCCGCCCGCCCGCCGCTTCTGTGCATGGGGCCGGGCGCCGAGGCGGCTGAGGCGCAGGCCAGGGAAGTCATCAGCCTGGGCGGCACCGCGATGAAGGCCGACGGCATGTTCGACCTGCACCGGCTGGAAACCATTGAAGGCATTGCCGGCGTGCTGTGGTGGGGCGACGAGACCACCGGACGGGAAATCGAGCAGGCGCTGGCCAAGCGTAACGGCCCGATCACCCCGCTGATCCCCGGCAAACCCGACCGCGCCCGCGTCCTCGCCGAGCGCCACGTCTGCGTCGACACCACCGCCTCCGGCGGCAATGCGCAGCTCTTGGGCGGCAACGCCTGAGGCGCATCCGATAAGTGCTTGACGCTGGGCCGTTTCCGGCCCAGCGTTCACCCATGTTTCCGATCCGAGATCACAACCCGTCCGGCCGCACGCCCTATGTCGTCTACGCGCTGATGGCGGCGAACATCCTAGCCTATTTCTACTATTCAGCCAGCTATGCCTCCCCCCGCGCACTCGCCGTGTTCTATGACGCCTACGCGGTGGTTCCGGCCGAGATCAGCAACGGCTACGGATTTGAGACCCTGTTCACCTCCATGTTCATCCATGCAGGGCTGATGCACCTGGGCGGCAACATGCTGTTCCTATGGATCTTCGGCGACAACCTGGAGGATGAGATGGGCCATCTCCCCTTCCTCGCCTTCTACCTCGCCAGTGGCATCGGCGCCGGGTTGATCCATGTGTACTCGGCTCCCGGCTCCTGGGTGCCCACTGTCGGCGCCTCCGGCGCCATAGCCGGTGTCATGGGCGGCTATCTTCTGATGTTCCCAAAGGCCCGCGTCGATATCCTCCTGGTGCTGATCATCTATTTCCGCATCTTCACCATCCCCGCCTTTGTCATGCTGGGCCTGTGGCTGGCAATGCAGTTCTTCGGAGGCCTCGGCTCCGACCCCGACCAGGGCGGCGTTGCCTATTGGGCCCATGCCGGCGGCTTTGCGGTAGGCCTGGTCCTCTGCCTGCCCCTCTGGCTGCGCCGCGGAGGCCCTTCGTTCTGGAACAAGACCCACGGGCTGCCGCCGCATCCGGAGAACGAGTACGAATACTCCGCCAGCCGCATCCCCAAGCTGCCGCGCAAGAAGCCGCGTCCGGGGCCGTGGGGGAAGTAAGACCTCATGCAGCCTTCTGCATCCAATAGCTGTGTTCAGGAAAAGCGGCCTGCGGAACCAAGGGAACAGGCAACTGGATAACACGCAGGCCGCTACCCCGACGGGCATCGGGGTTAGGGGATGGTAGAGCTGCACACGAAGATTTTATGGGGAAATATTGAAGGCACAACTCACATTCAGCCAGGAAAGGAACCTAGAGTGACCCACCTGAACGCTACCTGCCATTGCGGCGCTGTTGAAATCGAGGCGGACTTCCCCCAAGGCCTCGCCTCTGCCGCGCGCTGCGACTGTTCCTTTTGCCGCCGCCGCGGGGCGGCTGCCGTCACTGCCATTGCTGCCAGCCTGAAGGTGCTGAAGGGGGCGGAGAACCTCAGCCTCTACACCTGGGGCTCCCATACGGCGAAACACTATTTCTGCAAGACCTGCGGCATCTACACCCACCACCAGCGCCGTTCCGACCCCACGGAATGCGGGGTCAACCTGGGCTGTATCGAAGGCGCCAATCCGCGGACACACCCGGAGACCTATGGCGAGATCCCCTGGAACGACGGAGTGAACCATCCGTCGGATCAGCAATAACCTTCCGCCCGGCTGAAAGCCGGGCTGCGCCCGACCCTCTCCACGGGAGGGCGCATGCGCCCCCTCCCAGGCTCGGGTGCAGCCCTCACCCCATCACAGGAAACAAAAAACGCGGCGCAATGGCCGCGTTTCAAACTCTCAGTTTTCCGGGCTAATCAGCCGCGGATCACCTTGGCGAAGTTCTCGAAGATCGGCTCGTTCGAGCAGACGACGGAGCCGCTGTCGATGATGCCCGCTTCCGGGTCGATGGCTTCGGCCAGGCCGCCCGCCTCTTTCACGATGATGATGCCTGCGGCCAGATCCCAGGCGTTCAGGCGGCGCTCCCAGAAACCTTCATAGCGGCCAGCAGCCACATAGGCCATGTCCAGCGCGGCAGAGCCCCAGCGGCGCACGCCGGCGCAGGCAGGCATCAGGCGGGCCAGATCCTGCAGGGTCATCGGCAGGTCGGAGCGGCCGCCAAACGGCACGCCGGTTGCAAAGATGGACTCGATCATCCGGTGGCGGCCCGACACGCGGATACGGGTGTCGTTCATCCAGGCACCGGCGCCTTTTTCGGCAAAGAACATCTCGTCCTTGGCGGCGTCATAGACCACGCCGGCAACAATCTTGCCCTTGTGCTCCAGTGCGATGGAGATCGCCCAGTGCGGCAGCCCATGCAGGAAGTTGGTGGTGCCGTCCAGCGGATCGACAATCCAGCGGCGGGTCGGATCCTCGCCTTCGATCTCACCGCCCTCTTCCGCGATCCAGCCATAGGTCGGGCGGGCGTTGCGCAGCTCATCCTTGATGATCTTCTCGGCGGCGATGTCGGCCTTGGATACAAAATCCCCTGCGCCTTTCATCGAGACCTGCAGGTTCTCCACCTCGCGGAAGTCTTTCACCAGGGAACGGCCTGCCTTGCGGGCGGCCTTGATCATCACATTGAGGTTTGCGCTGCCAATCATGTCTGCAGAATCCTGTCAGGTCGGGGAGATGCCGGGTCAATGCGTGCCTATACGCCCCCTGCCCCGGCTTGCCAAGAGGCTTTGCCGATATGAGCCGAACAGCTTTGACGTGCCGTAAGGGCTGTTGCGCCAGTTGTATTCCCTGCAAGCGGGGCACAAACTCCAGCGCAAGCAAATAAAGGAATCCCCCATGACCGGACAGATGCAGCGCATTGTGCTGGCAAGCCGCCCCGAAGCGCAGGCCAGCGAAGAGAACTTCCGCCTTGAAGCCCTGGACATGCCCCGGCCCGGCGAAGGCGAAGTGCTTGTAAAAGTTCACTATATGTCGCTGGACCCCTACATGCGCGGCCGCATGAACGCAGGCAAATCCTATGCCGACCCGGTCGAGGTGGGAGAGACCATGACCGCGGGCGGCGTCGGCGAAGTGATCGCCTCGAACAGCCCGGATTTCCAGCCCGGCGACTTTGCCCTGGGCATGTTCGGCTGGGCCAGCCATGCCTGCGCCAAGGCCTCGGAGATCCGCAAGCTGGACCCGGACATGGCACCGCTCACCACCGCGCTAGGCGTTCTCGGCATGCCGGGGTTTACCGCTTGGCATGGCTTGGACGCATACGGGAAGCCTCAAGCGGGCGAGACACTGGTGGTTGCTGCCGCAACAGGCCCGGTCGGATCAATGGTCGGGCAGCTGGCCAAGCAGAAAGGCCTGCGCGTCGTCGGCGTCGCGGGCGGCGCGGACAAGTGCAGGCTGGCGGTCGAGACCTTCGGCTTTGACGCCTGCCTCGATCACCGCGCTTATGCCAGCTCCGAAGCGCTCAGCGAGGCGCTGGCGGCGGAGTGCCCGGGCGGCATCGACATCTATTACGAAAACGTCGGCGGCAAGGTGCTGGAAGCGGTTCTGCCCTTGATGAACAACTTCGGGCGCATCCCGGTTTGCGGCATGATCGCCTGGTACAACAGCGCCGAAACCGCGCTGACGGCGCCCGCCATCTGGCGCTCGGTGCTGACCAAGTTCCTGTCGGTCAATGGCTTCATCATCTTCAATCACTACGACCGCTATGGCGATTTCTTGCGCGAAGTGGCCCCCAAGATCGTCAGCGGCGAGGTCAAGTATCTTGAAGACATCGCTGAAGGCCTTGAGAACGCGCCCAAGACTTTCCTGTCGATGATGCAGGGCGGCAATACCGGCAAGCAGATCGTCAAGCTGGTCTGATCCCGGCCGCACGGCCGCAGAATTGCGCAACCGCACGGAGCGGGCACGGAAGCCGGAACGGCGCCAGGCCGCTCCGCGCTTCGCCACGCGCCCCGCCTATTGATGCTGCAGCTTGCGCGCCTCGACCTTGGCCAGGCGGATCAGCTCCTGCATATAGGGCTTCTCGCGGTCTTCCACCCGGATCGCCGCATACAGCCGCCGGGTGATGCCCGATTTGGTCAGCGGCCGGGTGACATAGTCCGAAGAATACTTCACCTCGCGCACCACCCAGTCCGGCAGCACCGACACGCCGCGGTTTGAGGCCACCAGCAGCAGGATCACCGCCGTCAGCTCCACCTGCCGGATCGAGGCCGGCTCCACCCCTGCCGGGATCAGCAGCTGGCTGAACACATCCAGCCGAGTTTTCTCCACCGGGTAAGTGATCAGATTCTGGCCCACGAAATCTTCTGCCACCACAAACGGTTTCTCCGCCAGGGGATGCTGGGCCGAGGCAACAAACACCGCATTGTAATCAAACAGCTCGATAAACTCGACGCCGGCAATGTCCTCGGGGTCGGAAGAGACCACCAGATCCACCTCCTCCTTTTGCAGCGCAGGCAGCGCATCAAAGGCCAGCCCCGGGCGGATGTCCACGTCCACGTCCCCCCAGTTCTTGCGGAAGCCTTCCAGCACCGGGAACAGCCATTCGAAACAGGCGTGGCACTCGATGGCGATATGCATCCGGCCGGTGTTGCCTTCGCGCAGAGATGAAAATTCCGCTTGCGCTGCCTCCACTTGCGGCAAAACCTGCTCCGCCAGCCGCAAGAGGCGCAGCCCCGCCGGCGATAGTTTCATCGGCTTGGAGCGGCGGATGAACAGCTCCACTCCGGCCTGATCCTCCAGCCCCTTTACCTGATGGCTCAGCGCGCTTTGGGTGATGTTCAGCTGCTCCGCAGCCCTGGCCAGCCCGCCGGCCTCATGGATGGCCTTGATGGTGCGGAGATGGCGGAATTCGATGTGCATCTTACAGAAACGCTCATGTTGTTCTTGAGAATTATGAAATTGTCTCACAATGCCGCAAATGCAACAAGGGGCGAAATCAACCTAGCGAGAGACCTGAGATGACGACGCCCAAGATTTCCTTTGAATTCTTCCCGCCGCAGAATCTCGAAGCCTCCTTCCGGCTTTGGGACACCGTGCAAGTCCTCGCCCCGATGGACCCGCGGTTTGTGTCCGTGACCTATGGCGCAGGCGGCACCACCCGCACCTTGACCCGCGATGCGGTGGCGACGCTGCACAAATCCTCCGGCCTGAACGTGGCCGCGCATCTCACCTGCGTGAACGCCTCCAAGGCGGAAACGCTGGAGATCGCGGACCAGTTTGCCGAGGCCGGCGTGACTGAAATCGTCGCGCTGCGCGGCGACCCGCCCAAGGGCGAAGGCAAGTTCACCCCGCATCCCGACGGCTTTGCCAACTCGGTCGAGCTGATCAAGGGTCTGAAAGCGCGCGGCGATTTCAACATCAAGGTCGGCGCCTACCCGGACCGCCACCCGGAGGCCGCCGATCAGTCCGCCGATGTGGAATGGCTGAAGCGCAAGCTGGATGCGGGTGCGGATGAAGCCCTGACCCAGTTCTTCTTCGAGGCCGAGACCTTCTTCCGCTTCCGCGATGCCTGCGAGAAGGCCGGGATCGACGGCAGCAAGCTGACACCGGGCATCCTGCCGATTGAGAACTGGAAAGGCGCCCGCAACTTTGCCAAGCGCTGCGGCACCATCATCCCCGATTGGGTCGAGAACGCCTTTGACAAAGCCCTGCGAGATGACCGCGAAGAACTGCTGGCCACTGCGATCTGCACCGAGCTGTGCTCGGACCTGATGGAGGGCGGCGTGGACAAGCTGCATTTCTACACGCTGAACCGGCCCGAACTGACCCGCGACGTCTGCTTTGCCCTAGGCATCACGCCCAAGGTGGCGCTGTCGAACGTGGCGTAAGCGTTGCACCCATGGCTGCGCGGTTTCTAATGGAGGGGAGTTTCCCGCCAAGGACCCGCGCGCCATGTACTACGCCACAAAACCCGCCGACCTGCTGACAATGGAGCAGATCACCCGGATCTCCGGGCTCGCGTTCATGCAAGGCATTCTGGACGGCCGCCTGCCCGGTCCGCCAATTGCAGAGACGCTGGGCTATCATCTGCATTCCGTTGAAGACGGCCAGGTGGTGTTCCGCGGCACGCCGGAATTCCATGTCTGCAACCCGATGGGCACCGTGCACGGCGGCTGGTACGGCACTCTTCTGGACAGCGCCATGGCCTGCGCGGTGATGACCAAGGTGCCGCAGGGCTCGGTCTACACAACGCTGGAATACAAGATCAACATTCTGCGGCCGATCCCGCTGGGCACTCAGATCGACTGCACCGGCACCATTGACCACGTGGGCCGCTCCACCGGCGTCGCTCATGGCGAACTGCGCGGGGTTGAAGACGGCCATCTTTATGCCACTGGCTCCACCACTTGCATCGTGATGCAGATCACCCCCCGGTAACAGCACCGACTCCGGCCTTGCTGCCCGTCTGCATGCCTATATGCTGCGGCTTGCAAACACCTTTCCGGAAAGGGACCGGCCATGCCCCCCAGCAGCTTTGCCCGCGCCGCCACCGCCCGCATCCAAGTTCTGGCACCGGCCAATGAGCTGGACTTCCTGGACACTCAATCTGTTGTCCTGCCCAAGCCGCTGACACCGCTGGAAGCCTGGAACCTGATGCACGCCCGGCCGCTCCCGGGCATGAAACTGGCCTTCTGGCTGCGGGACACGGTCTCGGCCTGCTTCGGTGTCAAACGCATCGGCGGTTTTTCCGGCCAGCCGCGCACATCTGTTCAAGCCGGAGACAAGCTGGATTTCTTCCTGGTGGAAGCGGTGTCGGACACAGTCCTGACACTCACCGCGAGGGACAGCCATCTGGACGTGATGACCTGCATCACTTGCAACAGCGGTGTTCTCTCTGTCACGTCCTCCGTGAAGACGCATAACTGGTTTGGCCGCGCCTATATGATCCCTGTCCGCCCGGCCCATAAACTGATTGTGGCCGCAACGCTGAAACGTCTGCAGCAGCAGGTTTCCAGCTAAGATTGCGGCTATGGATTTCTCCTCTGGCCACCGCCAAGGAAATAAAAATTGAACACCAGACTTTTCTCCTGGGGATTTCTGGCACTGCTTGCCTGTTTGACCCTTCTGGCGGCCTACAACTACAGGGCTTACACAGCCCGCGCCGACTTGGGAGCGGGCAAGCGGGTCAGTATGTCGATTTGGGCCATGTTTGGGATCCATAGCGATTGGCACCGGCAACTCCGCATCTCCAATGGGTTGAAAAGCGAAACAGTACGCCTGGACGGAGACACGGGGTGGTGGCGCGGATCAAACCTCTATCTGCACGGCTCCGGCATCTATGTGCTCCACGAATGGCAGGCCGGCTGCTTCAGCTTTGACTTGAACCGTGTGGGTGTTGAGCAGCCCAGCCCCATTCTGTGTCGGAAAGCAAGTGAAGTAAGAACACCAGGGCCGCCTCCATCCAAGAACGGATACCCGCAGTCTCGTTTCTATGAAAACCTGTACTACATAGGGCATTTCAATGAAACGGCGCGGGAAGGCGGACAACGTGTACTCTTTTCCCCGCACGCCAGCACACCCGAGCCGGAACTGCCTGACGTTCTATAATCCTTACTGCATCAGCGCATGGAAGCGGACCATCAGGTCTTGGAAGCCGTCGCTCCCCAGGCCGCAGCCGCCCCTTTTTCCGAAGCGGCGCTGACGCTACTGTGCAGACGCTCGCTGCCGTCCAGCCCGACCCTGCGGCGGCTGCGCAGCAGGAAGATCTTGCCCCAGCCCCGCCAAGTGCCGACCGATGGGGCACTGGGATCCACCGGGAACCGCATCCGCCAGTCCAGCGGCAGCGGCAGGCCGCGGTCCTCTGCCTTTTCCAGCATCCAGACCAGGGAAAGATTGGCCTTGGGACGGGCCTCTTCGTAGCCGCCAAGCTGGCCGCCGATATCGCCATGGGCGCCGCGGAACCAGACCTGTTCCATCCGGCCGGTCCAGCCTTCGGGGCAATCCCACAGCACCGGTTTGAACACATCGCGTGTCTCATCCATTGCCAGCGCGTGAAAGCCGCTTTTGACGTGGTGGCCCAGATGGTGGTTGTGGAAATTGTGCCGGTTCTCCGCCCAGCGCCACAACAGCGGCAGCCGCAGGCCCAGCGCCTTGACGGTATCCCAGACGCCGACCATTTCGATTTCCACCTCGTCATGGCAGTGCGCTTTGGTAAACGCGCCCGCAGTCCTGGACCGCCCGTTCAGCCGGTAATGGCGGTAGGCGGTGCGGATATTGCGGACGGTGGCGTGCTCCGCCGTCAGCAGGCCAATGCGGTCAATGACACCCGCCAGCGAGCGCACCGCATAGGCACCGCGGGAGTAGCCCAGCAAATAGATCTTGTCGCCGGGCCGGTAGCGCGAGGCCAGATAGCCATAGGCGCGGCGGATCTGCCGGTTGATGCCGCGCCCCATCATCACATCCGGCGCGCTGCCCCAGCCTTTCCATTGCACGCCGGATTCATAGAAGACCGAGACCTGCCCGCCCATCTCCCGGCACAGCTTGTAGGCTTGCCCGGCATGGGTTTCATGGCCTTCGTCCAGCGTCGACATGGTGCCGTCCAGGATGATCACATGGGCATGCGGCCCGCGCAGCTTGGTTTCGCCGGAATGCTCCGAGCGCAGCGGCCGTCCCAGCCACCCTAAAACCCGTTTACTCAGCTGCGTCAGAAACATCCCTAAGCACTTCCCAAATCTTCAGCGGGGTGAACGGCATATCCACCTGCCGCACGCCGCGGTCCCAGACCGCGTCCTGCACCGCGTTTGCCACAGCAGCCAGCGCGCCAACGGTGCCCGCCTCGCCGCAGCCTTTCATCCCCATCGGGTTCTGTGTCGAAGGCACCGGCTCGGAGGTAAATCCAATCATGGGGACGCCGTCCGCACGCGGCAAGGCATAGTCCATGAACGATGCCGTGAGCAGCTGGCCGTCCTCATCATAGACGACGCGCTCCAGCATGGCCTGTCCCAGTCCCTGCGCAACCCCGCCATGCACTTGACCCTCGGCCAGCATCGGGTTGATCAGATTACCAAAATCGTCAACTACAGTGTAGCGCTCCACGGCGGAATGCCCAGTCTCCGGATCGATCACGACCTCGGCAACATGGGCGCCGTTCGGAAACGAGCGCCCCGGCAGCCGGGCCCGCGCCGCGTGACGCTGCAGATCGAGCCGCCCTTGCGCGCGGGCCATCTCTGCGGCTTCCAGCATGGTGGGCGTCAGGTTTGACCCGGGCGCCCGGAAGGTTTCGCCGTCAAACTCGACCGCATCTTCCGCAACCCCCATTTCCTCTGCCAGGAAGGGCGTAAAGGCGGCAATCATCGCATCTACCGCAGCCAGGGTGGCATTGGCCTGGGTGGTGACCGAGCGCGAGCCGCCGGTGCCGCCGCCCTGGGCGATGCGGTCGCTGTCGCCCTGGATTACCTGGATATTCTCTGCCGGGATACCGCTCTGGTCGGCAAGGAACTGGGCATAGACGGTTTCATGCCCCTGCCCGTTGCTTTGCGTGCCGACATAGATGTTCACCCGGCCCTCCTCCAGAAACTCCACTTCCGCGCCTTCTGAAGGATCGCCCAAAATGCTTTCGATATAGTAACACAAGCCCACGCCCCGGTACTTGCCGCGTTTACCATCTGCGGCGCGCCGGGCCGCGAATCCCGCAATATCAGCCTCTTGCGCGGCCCGGGCTAAGACTTTGCTAAAATCCCCCACATCATAGGTCTCCCCGGTCACGGTCCCATAGGGGAACGCCGCAGGTTTGATGAAGTTGCGCCGCCGCAGCTCCCAGGGGTCCACGCCCAATTCGCGCGCGGCCCGGTCCATGACGCGCTCCAGGACATAAATCGCCTCCGGCCGCCCGGCGCCGCGGTAGGCATCCACCTGTGTGGTGTTGGTATAGATCCCCTCCACCTGCAGCCAAGCGGTCTGGATGTCATAGACGCCTGCCAGCACCCGGCTGAACAGCTGGGTCTGGATCGGCTGCCCGAAATGCGCGTTATAGGCGCCAAGGTTGCAGCGGGTTGTCACCCGGTAAGCGGTGATCTTCAGATCATCGTCAAAGGCCAGCTCCGCCAGCGAGGTCAGATCGCGGCCGCCATTGTCGCTCAGCATCGCCTCGGTGCGGTCTGCAATCCAGAACACGGGACGGCCAAGGGTGCGGGCGGCATGGGCCACGGCGAAATACTCCGGATAGGCAAAGGCCTTCATGCCAAAGCCGCCGCCGACGTCGGGGATGGTGACTTTCACATCCGCCTCATCCAGTCCCAGCTTGGCAGACATCTGGGACTTCAGCCCCCAGACCCCCTGCCCGCCGAAACAGAAGTGCAGCCGGCCGTCTTCCCATTCGGCAAAACAGCCGCGCGGTTCCATCGAGTTCACGATGATCCGGTTGTCCTCAACCTGCAGCGCAACAGTATGGGCAGCGCTCCGGAACGCTTCTTCCGTCGCCACCTCATCCCCCGTGCCCCAATCAAAGGCCTTGTTGTCCGGGACATCATCATGCAGCGCTTCCCCGCCCGGCTTCACATCCATCTTCACCGGCAGGTCATCAATATCCAGCTCGATCAGCTCGCCCGCGTCCCGCGCCTGCTCCAGAGTATCCGCGATAACCACCGCAACCGGCTCGCCCACATAGCGGACACGGCCGCGCGCCAGCATCGGCCGCTCCGGCGAAGCGCCGTCCGAGCCGTCCCGGTTCTTGACCGTTGCCCCGTCCATGGAAACATCAATGCCAGCCGCTTCCAGATCCGCGAGAGTAATCACCAGATGGACGCCATCGCACTCGCGGGCGTCCTCCACATTCAGCGCCGCGATCATCCCATGCGCCACCGGGCTGCGCAGCACCCAGGCGCGCAGGGACCCAGTAGGGGCGGCGTCCTCGATGTAGCGCCCCTGGCCGGTCAGGAAACGGGTGTCTTCAACCCGTTTCACCGGCTGGCTTTTTCCGAATTTTTCCATGCTCGCCCCCTGTCCCGCGCTGGCTGGTGTCCGGGGGCGAGACTACTGTTAGCTGGCCGGTTGTCCAGCCAGCTCAATCACCGTCGCCACGTCACTGAGGCCGTAGCCGTTGAACTGCGTGCTCATGGCCGAGGAATAGGCGCCAAGCCCCGGGAACAGTACATAGTCGCCCGTCGCCGCATCACAAGGCAGCGGCAGCCCGTCGGGCAGCCGGTCAAGGCTGTCGCAAGTCGGCCCGAAGACCACCCGCGGCTTGCGGTCGCCCTCACGATGCTTGCCGCCGGAGGACACCACCTCCACCCGGCCCGGCAGACCCATATCGCGGATGTCCACCAGCCCGCCATAGATACCATCGTTCAGGAATACGACCTCGCCGTCCTTGCGCATCCCCTTGATGCGCGCAGCGAGAGTGAAGCTTTCGGAAACCATTGCCCGGCCCGGCTCGCAGATCAGGGTGGGACGGTCTGTGCCAAAAGCCTTGTCCGCCGCCTTTTCTATTGCGGCAAAGACCTTCTCCAGATCGGGCGCCTCGCCATCGCGGTTCGCGGCAAATCCGCCGCCGACGTTCAGCCGGGCAATCTGAACACCCGCATCATCGACGATCTTCTTGGCCGCGTAGATATACTCCACCCAAGCCGCCTCATCCTCGCACTGGGTGCCGGGGTGGAAGCACAACGCCGGGGTCCAGCCCTTGGCTGCCACCTGCTTCAGCAGTTCCACAGCCTCTTCCGGCGCAGCCCCGAATTTGCTGCCAAAGTCATAAGCCGCCCCCGCCACTGGCAGGGCAAAGCGCACCGCCAGCTCGCAGGAGCGCGGCACCGCGTCCAGCTTCTCCAATTCGCTCAGCTCATCCACCGACCAGCTGGCTACACCATGCTCGATCCCGGCAGCGATCTCTGCCTCCGACCGCATCGGGTTGTTGTAGTGCATCACCGCGTCGGGGCTGGCGGCACGCACGGCCTCCATTTCAGCGGGCGAGGCCACATCAAATGCAGTGATCCCCGCCGCCACCAGATTGGACAAAACAGCGGGGTGCGGGTTGGCCTTCACCGCATAGGTCACCAGCCCAGGAAACCCGCTGCGGAACCGCCGTGCCACCTCGTGCAGGACCCGCGGCGAGAAATACAGGATCGGATGATCCGGCGCGCTGCGGGCCAGGTGGGATTCAGGCGAAAGCCAAAGCGGAGGAATCTGCTGCATCGGGTAACCCTCATTCGTTTTACATATTTTCCGGGAAATTCCCGTCGATATCGCTTGGCACTTCGCCTATAGTGACGAAAACTTTCGTCATATCGCAGGTAAAACATGCAAACAGACGACACCGATCAGCGCCTTGTCACCCTGCTGCGCGAAAACGCCCGCCGCCCGGTGGCGGAGCTTGCCCGCCATCTGGGCCTCGCCCGCACCACTGTTCAGGCGCGGATCGAGCGGCTGGAGTCCACCGGCGTGATCACCGGCTATACCCTCAAATCCTCCGCCGCCGCCCGGCCGCCGCTGCAGGCGACGGTGCTGATGTCGATCGAGCCGCGGTCAGGCCCGGAGGTGCTTGCCCGCCTGCGCAGCCTGCCGGGGGTGGAGGTGGTGCATACCACCTCGGGCCGGTTCGACCTGCTGGCCCAGGTGGTGGCGCAAAGCACGGCTGAACTGGACGAGACCATCGACCGCATCGCGGAGGCACGCGGAGTGCGGTCGTCGGAAAGCCTGATCCATCTGGCAACCAAGCTTGACCGGACCGGGCAGTAGACGCTGCCAGTCACCAATGTACCGCCCGGCGGCACGCCGGGCAGCGCCTGACCTTCCCCCTGGGAAGGCGCTGCCCTCCGCTGCTCGGTTTCAAACCGTCCGCACGTAGTCCAGCAGCCAATCCCGGAACAGCTTGGCCGCCGGACGCATTGCACCACGGTCGGGATAGATCAGATGATAGGCCTCCTGCCCCGGCACCGACACCCCGGGCAGGCAGGGTACTAGACCAGCTGCTTTCATTGCGGCGTCAGATGCTGGCGCCCGGGCCAGCGCAATACCACCCCCCTGCGCCGCCAGTTCCGCGGCCATCAGCGAATTGTCGGCAAAGAAGTAGCGCGCCTGCCCATGCGGCAGCCGTAGATGCTCAAACAGCTGCACCCAGCTGGCGCGGTGGGTGGAGACTTCGATCAGCGGAAACTGAAACAGATCCTGCGGAGCGGCGATCTGCGCCGCGATTTCCGGCGGCGCCATCGGATACAGTACCTCCCGCAGCAGTTCGTCGCTTTCGGTGCCAAACAGCGCCGGATTGCCGAAGACGATCTGCAAGTCGGTGAACCGGTTGGCAAAATCCGCCGCCATATTGCCGGTGCTGAGCGCCAGATTGACCTGAGGATGCGTCGCCTGGAAGTCCGGCAGCCCCCGCGCCAGCACCCCATGGGCAAACAGCAGCACCGATTGCACAAACAGCCGCTGCTCACGGCTTTCCCCGAACAACCCCGTGGTGGCGGTCTCCAGCATCAAGAGCGACTGCTGCACTGAGGGCAGATAAGCCCGCCCCGCCTCGGTCAGCGTCACCGCATGGGCATGGCGCTGAAACAGCGGCGTGCCCAGCTGCGTCTCCAGCGCCTTCACTTGCTGGCTGACCGCAGCGGCCGACATGTTCAGCTGCGCCGCCGCCCGGGCAAAGCTTTCGGTGCGCGCCGCCGCTTCGAACACGCGCAGCCAGTTGAGTGAGGGAATCCGTGTCGCCATAGAAGCAGGCTAAGCTGAACTTAGCCTAACCGGCAAGACATACCGTGCTGGGATTTGCCGCCGTCACCCTAAGCTTCCAGCCAGCGAACAGAGATGCGTCTTCGCGCAGCCTCACCCCACCAGCCAGATGAGAGACGAGACATGACAAGTCCCGCCAACGCACCGCGCCCCAAGCGCAAAATTTGGAACTTCACCCCGCAGCTGCCGATCCAGACCTCGCCCTATTGGGACTGGCCTTTGAGGCCGCTGGCCTCGATCAAATACCTGCTGCAAAGCTGGAACCCGCTGGCGCTGCGGGCGCTGCTGCTGGGTTTTGCCATCATCACCTGGAATTTCTTCACCCCGTCGCTGGACCGGATCGCAACGCTCAGCTGGGACTGGGTGGCCGAGATCTGGTTCCGCAACTTCTGCATCCTGATGGTGGTGGCCGGCGGGCTGCATCTGGCCTTGTGGAAGTTCCGGACGCAAGCCGATGAGTACCGATATGACATGCGCCCGATGATGAAAGGCGCCAAGGTCTTCACCTTCAAGAACCAGGTTTGGGACAACATGTTCTGGACGCTTGGCCCGGCGCTCACCTTCTGGACCTTCTGGGAAAGCTTCATCCTTTATGCCTATGCCAACGGCTGGGTCACCATGATCACGCTGGACGGCAATCCGGTCACCTTCCTCCTGATGACCATCTTCATCCCGATCTGGGCAGGCTTCCACTTCTACTGGCTGCACCGGCTGCTGCATGTGGGCGTGCTTTATACCAAGGTCCATGCCTGGCATCACCGCAACATCAACACCGGCCCCTGGTCCGGCCTGGCGATGCACCCGGTGGAAAGCTTCTTCCTGATGTTCGACACGATGATCTTCTTCCTGCTGCCCTCGCACCCGGTTCTGGCCCTGTTTCTGCTGTTCCACCACGGCATCGGAGCTCCGACCTCGCACGCAGGCTTCGAGAACATCAAGTTCGGCAATAAGGCGAAATTCCTGGTCGGCGACTTCTTCCACCAGCTGCACCACAGGTTCTTCGACTGCAACTACGGCACCTGGGAGACGCCCTGGGACGAGTGGTTCAACACCTTCCACGACGGCACCGACGAGGGCAACGAAATGGTTAAGGAACGCCGCCGCAAGATCTGGGCTGCCGAGTAACCACGCCTAACAGCACACATTGCCGGGCCTGAATGGCCCGGCTTTCCTTTTTGAACAACAGGGGATGAACATGAAAAACATCTACACCTTCGGCCGCCGCCCGGCGCAACGCAACTATACGGTCAAGGACCTGATCGACCTCAAGAAAACCGGCAAGCGCCTGACCATGTGCAACCCGGCCAACGAGGCGGAAATCCGGGCCTGCGTCGATGCGGGCATCGATCTCTTGACGCTGTGGGACGTGCATCTGGAGATGGCGCGGGAAATCGCCCCCACCCACTTTGCCGGCACCGCGATGAATTGGGGCCAGTTCGCCACCAAGGATGAAATCATGCGCCACGCCATCGATTGCATGGAAAACGGCGCCGACATGTATTTCACCAACCGCTCCTATGACGTGGTGGAGATGCTGGCCAAGGAGGGCATCCCGGTGCAGGTGCATATGGGGCTGGTGCCCTCGCTCAGCCACTGGTGCGGGGGTTTGCGCGCCTTTGGCCGCACCGCGGAAGAGGCGATGCAGATCCACGAGACCTTCAAGAGCTATGAGAAC
Source organism: Leisingera sp. ANG-Vp (assembly GCF_000813725.1). Classification (GTDB taxonomy): domain Bacteria; phylum Pseudomonadota; class Alphaproteobacteria; order Rhodobacterales; family Rhodobacteraceae; genus Leisingera. Next base: position 106,237 of record NZ_JWLD01000007.1, on the reverse strand, counting down.
GCCGGCGCCTTTGCCTGCGAGATTGAGTGCGTGGCCGAGGATACCCTGCGGCTCTTGAACGACCGCACCTCCATCGTCACCATCTCGCTGGGCTCCGGCAACGCAGGCGACGTGATCTTCCTGTTCATGGCTGACATCTGCGGCGAAGCGGACAACCCGCCGCGCCACGCCCATGCCTTCCGCGATCTCGGCCGGCTGCACAAGCAGATGTACCAGGAGCGGGTCGAGGCGCTGCAGGAATTCCAATCGGAGGTACGCGCCAAAAACTTCCCCTACAAGGCGCAAGCGATTTCGATGCACGATGGCGAACTGGAAAAGCTGCACGAAGCGCTGGACAAGCTGTAACTGGAGCTTAGCGGTGCGCGCCCGCGGGCGCGCGCTGGTTTCAGCGCCTGCGGCGCGGGATTTGGGTATTTTGACCAGAAAGAAGCCACAAGCGAAGCGCCCTTGCCCGCTGGCCGTCCGTCCGCCAGGGGATAATCCTGCCAGGAGCAAGGGCAGCTTCTTCCTGGTGCGGTCATCGGCTCCCCAGCCTGTACCGCATAAGGAGAGTGCGCCGATTCTGGTTAACGGAATCTTGCCGCTTCTTTCTGGTCTTAAATACCCAATAGCGCTCCGGCAGCCCCAGACGGACCGTTTGCGGCAAAATCCGCCTTCCCCTTCCCGGCCCCATTGGGTAATTGATCGCCCAACTGCATGAGGGATCACGAGCGATGGCGATGGAAAAGACGTTCAACGCAGGCGAAGCCGAAAGCCGCCTGTACAAGGCCTGGGAAGAAGCCGGCTGCTTCAAAGCGGGCGCAAATGCCAAGCCCGAGGCCTCGACCTATTGCATCATGATCCCGCCGCCGAACGTCACCGGCGTGCTGCACATGGGCCATGCCTTCAACAACACCCTGCAGGACATCCTGATCCGCTGGAAACGCATGCAGGGGTTCGACACCCTCTGGCAGCCGGGCACCGACCATGCGGGCATCGCCACCCAGATGGTTGTCGAGCGCGAGCTGGCCAAGACCCAGCAGCCCTCGCGCCGGGAACTGGGCCGCGAGAAGTTCCTCGAGAAGGTCTGGGAGTGGAAAGAGAAATCCGGCGGCACCATTGTGGAACAGCTGAAACGCCTCGGCGCCTCCTGCGACTTCTCCCGCACCGCCTTTACCATGGCAGGCGCGCAGGGCGACACCCGCACCGGCCATGAGAACTCCCCCAATTTCCACGACGCCGTGATCAAGGTCTTTGTGGAGATGTACAACAAGGGGCTGATCTATCGCGGCAAGCGGCTGGTGAATTGGGACCCGCATTTCGAGACCGCGATTTCCGACCTTGAGGTGGAGAACATCGAAGTCGCAGGCCACATGTGGCACTTCAAATACCCGCTCGCAGGCGGCGCCACCTACACTTACGTGGAGAAGGACGAGGACGGCAACGTCATCCTCGAGGAGGAGCGCGACTATATCTCCATCGCCACCACAAGGCCTGAGACCATGCTGGGCGACGGCGCGGTGGCTGTGCACCCCTCGGATGAGCGTTACGCGCCCATCGTCGGCAAGCTGTGTGAAATCCCGGTCGGCCCCAAGGAGCACCGCCGCCTGATCCCGATCATCACCGATGAATACCCGGACAAGGATTTCGGCTCCGGTGCCGTGAAGATCACCGGCGCGCATGACTTCAACGACTATCAGGTGGCCAAGCGCGGCGGCATTCCGATGTACCGCCTGATGGACATGCGTGGCCAGATGCGGGCTGACGGCGACAGCTACGAGGCCGCTGCCACCCTCGCCATGGCTGTGGCCAAAGGCGAAAAGACCCTGAGTGAGAACGAAGCCGACGCCGTCAACCTGGTGCCGGAGAACCTGCGCGGTCTGGACCGGTTCGAGGCCCGCAAACTGGTGGTCGAGCAGATCACCAGCGAAGGCCTGGCGGTGATGGTCAGCGAGACCAAGACCATCAAGGGCGAGGACGGCGAGGAAACGCAAGTCACCGAGACGGTGCCGTATGTCGAGAACAAGCCGATCATGCAGCCCTTTGGCGACCGTTCCAAGGTGGTGATCGAGCCGATGCTGACCGACCAGTGGTTTGTGGATGCGGAAAAAGTTGTCGGCCCCGCGCTGGATGCGGTGCGCAATGGCGATGTGAAGATCCTGCCGGAAAGCGGTGAGAAGACCTATTACCACTGGCTGGAAAACATCGAACCCTGGTGCATCTCGCGCCAACTGTGGTGGGGCCACCAGATCCCGGTTTGGTATTTGCCGTCGATTACCAAAGCTGAAGGGTCTTCCTCCATTGCTGACGCGGAATTGGACTTCAGCAGCCCGGTTCATTTCTGTGCAGCCTCTGAAGAAGAAGCTCAGAAACAAGTTGCGGCATATCTGAACGAACAGGGTGTTTCCTACGAGTTCTTCCACTCCGGTTACACAGTGGCATCCGAACTTAAGCAGGAGTTTGAAGCCAACGGTGGAGTACCGATCTGGCGCGACCCTGACGTGCTGGACACCTGGTTCTCCTCCGGCCTCTGGCCCATCGGCACCCTGGGCTGGCCGGAAGACACCGCGGAAATGCAGAAGTACTTCCCGACCTCGACCCTGGTCACCGGTCAGGACATTCTGTTCTTCTGGGTGGCCCGGATGATGATGATGCAGCTGGCCGTCGTTGATCAGATCCCCTTTGACACTGTCTACCTGCATGGCCTGGTGCGCGACGCCAAGGGCAAGAAGATGTCGAAATCCACCGGCAACGTGGTGGATCCGCTGGAGATCATCGAGGAATTCGGCGCCGACGCGCTGCGCTTCTCCTCGGCGGCGATGGCAGCTCTTGGCGGCGTGCTGAAACTGGATATGGAGCGCCTCAAGGGCTACCGGAACTTTGGCACCAAACTGTGGAATGCGGTGAACTTTGCCCATTTCAACAAAGTCTATGACGACACCTTCCCGGCCTTTGCCTGCCCCGATGCCAAAGCGGCCGTCAACCAGTGGATCATTGGCGAGACCGCCAAGGTGCGGGTGGAAGTGGACGCCGCATTGGAGGCCTACCGTTTCAACGACGCGGCCAATGCGCTTTATGCCTTTGTCTGGGGCAAGGTCTGCGACTGGTATATCGAACTCAGCAAACCGCTGTTCAACTCGGACGATGAGGCGGTGATCGCCGAGACCCGCCAGACGCTGGGCTGGGTGCTGGATCAGTGCATGATCCTGCTGCATCCGATCATGCCCTTCATCACCGAGGAGCTGTGGGGCAACACCGCCAAGCGCGAAAACATGCTGGTGCATGAGGACTGGCCGGCCTATGGCGCCGAACTGGTCAATGCCGACGCAGACGCCGAGATGAACTGGGTGATCACCGCGATCGAGAACATCCGCTCCACCCGGGCGCAGATGCATGTGCCGGCGGGCGCCAAGATCCCGATGGTGGTGACGGAGTTCTCGGACCAGGCGCGGTCGGCCTGGGAGAAGAACGAGGCGATGATCCAGAAACTGGCCCGCATCACCTCGCTGGAACAGGTGGACAGCTTCCCCAAGGGCTGCGCCTCCGTGGCGGCGCCCGGCGCCTCCTTCGGCCTGCCGCTGGCGGATGTGATCGACGTCGATGCCGAAAAGGCCCGCCTGGAGAAAACCCTGGGCAAGCTGGCCAAGGAACTGGGCGGCCTGCGCGGGCGGCTCAACAACCCGAAATTCGCGGCCTCCGCGCCGGAAGACGTGGTTGCGGAAGCCAAGGCGAACCTCGCCGCGCGCGAAGAAGAGGAAGCCAAGGTCAAGGAGGCGCTGGCGCGCCTGGCCGAGATCGGCTGATCCCGCCTTCCGCTGAACAGAAACGCCCGCCTCTCCGGCGGGCGTTTTGCGTTTTTGGCGCAGCGCTTTGAAACTGCCGCAAATTCCGCACGGAACGGGGAAATTCTTAACAACCGCCCCATTGTCTTTGACGCGGTTTTGTATCAGCCTGCCCACAACCATAAAATGCAGGGACACAAACGCCATGCCCAAGGGATACTGGGTTGCCCACATCGATGTGGAGGATACCGAGCGGTACAAGGACTATATCGCCGCCAATGCCGCGCCTTTTGCCGAATACGGCGCCCGCTTTCTGGTGCGCGGCGGCCGCAAGGAAGTGCGCGAGGGGCAGATGCGCTCCCGCACCGTGGTGATCGAATTCAAGGATTTCGAAACCGCAAAAGCCTGCTATGATTCAGTGGCCTACCAGGACGCCAAGGCCTTGCGCGATCCGGTGTCCGCAGGTGATATGGAAATCATCGAAGGCTACGGCGGCTGATGCCGCCTGCTTTGCTGCCCGGGGTCCGCTAATGTCACTGCTCAAGAAGTTCTTTCAAGCTTTCCGTCCCTCCGAACCGCCGGCGCTGCCGGATCCGGACGCCGAACTGGCACTGGGGGCGCTCCTGGTGCGGGTGGCGCAGTCGGACCGGGACTATCAGCTGGAGGAGATCAGCCTGATCGACCGGATCCTGGCGCGGCTCTATCAGCATAATGCGATCGAAGCCGCCAAGGTGCGCGCCACCTGCGAGAAGCTGCACATGGCAGCCCCCGAAACCGATACCTTCGGGCGGCTGATCCGCGAGACCACGGGCCTTGAAGAACGCCTCGCCGCGCTGGACGCGCTGTGGGAGGTGGTGCTGGCCGACGGCAACGAGCACCCGGGCGAGATCACCATTGTCGAGGATGCCCGCAAGGCGATGGGCCTGTCTTATGCCGACAGTCAGAAGGCCCGCGCCCGCGCCACTGAGAAGTTCACCGGAAATGCGGCTGACGTGCAGGAGGGCAGCTGATGTTCAAGGAACTGCTCCACAAGCTTCTGGAACCCGCCCCGGCGCCGCTGGATGACGAAGGCGCGCGGATGGCGCTGACGGCGCTGCTGGTGCGCATCGCCCGCTCGGACAATAATTACTCCGAGGTGGAAAAGGACCGTATCGACCGCATCCTTGGCGCCCGCTACGGGCTGGATACCGGCGGCGCCCTGATCCTGCGGGAACAGGCCGAGGCGATGGAGGCTGAGGCGCCGGACACTGTGCGCTTCACCCGCGCAATCAAGGATGCGGTGGCTTATGAGGACCGCACCGGTGTGATCGAGGCGCTGTGGCAAGTGGCGCTTGCCGACGGGCACCGTGATGCAAACGAGGATGCGCTCCTGCGGCTGTCTGCCAGCCTGCTGGGCGTTTCGGATATCGACAGCGCTCAGGCGCGCAAACGGGCAGAGGCTGCTTTATGATTGCTCACCTAGGAATGTACGACCGGCCGGAGACGGCCGCTGCAAATGACCGGTTCTGGGCTTCGGTCCGCGAACACCTGGGCGGCGGGCCCGAGGCGCTCACCCGCGATGCTGACTTCTGGGAGGTATGGAAGTCTCCCGATCTGGTGCTGTCGCAGACCTGCGGCTGCCCCTACCGCACCCGGCTGTACGGCGAGGTGGAGCTGGTCGGCACCCCTGACTACGGCCTGCCCGGATGCCCGCCCGGCTATTACAACAGCGTCTTCATTGCCCGCAGCGAGGATGCCGGCAAGCCGCTGAGCAGTTTTGCAGGCCGCCGCTTGGCCTATAACGAGGCCCTGTCGCAGTCCGGCTGGGCCGCGCCGATGGTGCATCTGCACGACCGCAATATTCTGCCCGGTGCATTGGTCGAAACCGGCGGCCACAAGCTGTCGGCCGAAGCGGTTGCCGAAGGGCGCGCCGATTTTGCCGCACTGGATGCGCTGACTTGGGAATTGATCAAGGAATACGACGAATTCGCCAGCGGGCTGGCGGAAATCGAGCGCACTGAGCCGACTCCGACTCTGCCTTACATCACCTCCCTCGGAACTGACGTGCAGGCATTGTTCACGGCGATAGAATCCGCCATCCGCGGGCTGGATGAAGAAACCCGCAGCCTGCTGCACCTGAAAGGCCTGGTGCAGATACCCCCCGCTGACTACCTGGCCGTGCCGACTCCTCCCGGCCCGGTGCTGACCGAGCAGCGCATCCGCGCCGCCGAGCTGACGTAACGCTCCCCTCCAAAATGACGGCCTGCCCTGCCATTTTGGCGCCTGCCCTGCCGGTTTGTGCGGTTTGAACGTTGCATTCGGTCTTTTTTTCGGTCCAATAAGAACGAATTTCCACTCACAGGGACAAAGACACCTTGACCGACACATCGCCCGTTCTGCAAATCCGCGGCCTGCATAAATCCTATGGCGAGCTGGAAGTGATCAAAGGCGTCGACATCACTGCCCACAAGGGCGATGTGGTCTCGCTGATCGGGTCTTCAGGATCGGGCAAGTCCACCCTCCTGCGCTGCTGCAACCTTTTAGAGGACAGCCAGCAAGGCGAAATCCTGTTCAAGGGCGAACCGATCACCTGGGCCGGCCAGGGCCTCAGCCGCCGCCCCGCCGACGCCAAGCAGGTCCTGCGCATCCGCACTAATCTCTCGATGGTGTTTCAGCAGTTCAACCTGTGGGCCCATATGACCATCCTGCAGAACGTGATGGAGGCCCCGGTCACCGTGCTGGGCCGCGACAAGGCAGAGGTTGAGGAAAAAGCCCGCCACTACCTGGCCCAGGTCGGCATCGGCGACAAATGCGATGTCTACCCGGCGCAGCTCTCTGGCGGCCAGCAGCAGCGCGCGGCGATTGCCCGCGGCCTGTGCATGGAGCCCGAAGCACTGCTGTTCGACGAGCCCACCTCTGCGCTCGACCCCGAGCTGGAGCAAGAGGTCATCAAGGTGATCAAGGACCTCGCCGCCGAAGGCCGCACCATGCTGATCGTGACCCACGATATGAAGATGGCGGCAGATGTTTCCAGCCACGTGGTGTTCCTGCATCAGGGGCTGATCGAGGAAGAAGGCACCCCGGACGAAGTCTTTGGCGGCACCCGCTCGGAACGGCTGCGGGCCTTCCTGTCCTCGACCCGCCACGCGCACTGACCGATAATAAACAAATCCAATAACCAATCAGAACGGGAGTAAATATATGAAATCTCTGATTCTCGGCACCGCCGCCCTGGCGCTGACCGCAGGCATGGGCCTGGCGGACACCGTACGCCTGGGCACCGAAGGCGCCTATGCGCCGTGGAACTTCGTGAACGACGCCGGCGAGATCGACGGCTTCGAGCGCGAGCTGGGCGACGAGCTGTGCAAGCGCGCCGAACTGACCTGCGAATGGGTCAAGAACGACTGGGATTCGATCATTCCGAACCTGGTGTCCGGCAACTACGACACCATCATCGCCGGCATGTCGATCACCGACGAGCGTGACGAAGTCATCGACTTCACCCAGGCCTACACCCCGCCGGATCCGTCCGCGTACCTGGCCCAGTCCGCCGATGTGGATCTGGCTGGCGGCGTGATCGCGGCCCAGGCGACCACCATTCAGGCCGCCTTCATCGCCGAGCAGGGCTGGACCCTGGTTGAATTCGCCACTCCGGAAGAAACCGTTGCCGCCGTGCGCAGCGGCGAAGCGGATGCGGTTCTGGCCGACAACAGCTTCATCGACACCATGGTCGGCGACGGCCTGGTCAAGCTTGAGCGCACCGAATCCATCGGCGGCGGCGTCGGCATGGGCTTCCGTGAATCCGACGCGGAACTGCGCGGCAAGTTCGACGCGGCGATCCAGTCGATGAAAGACGACGGCACGCTGAACACCCTGATCGCCAAGTGGGAAGTGGCTTCCCAGTGGTAATCTGATCCTCAAACAGGATCTGCAGGCCCGCGCGCCGTAGCACGCGGGCCTCATTCATTCTCTTCCGGCCGTACCCCGGCCGGGCGTGACCCGAGAAAGACAGGCTCATACATGTTTTCCTATTGCACGGACCCATCCACGCTTGAGGGGCTGAGCTGGCTCAGCTGCTACCTGACCACAGGCAAGCATATGAACCTCTACATCTCGGTCTTTGTGGTGCTGGTGCTGCTGGCCATCACCGCGCCGGTCGCGCTGTTGTTCGGCTTTGGCGCCGCCAGCGCCGCCCGCTCCAAATTCCTGCCGCTGCGCTGGTTCGGCATGGGCTACACCAGCATCGTGCGCGGCGTTCCGGACATTGCTTTCTTCCTGTTCTTTGTCATCGCGCTCGACCAGGCGTTTGAGTGGATGCGCCACAAGGTGAAATGCCCGGACTGGGATCAGCCGATCCGCCAGGGCATCGACTTTGTGGTCTGCGACGCGGCCAAGCTGCCGCTCTCCACCGCGCCGCAATGGGTGCATGAAACCTACGGCTTTTTCCTGGCCGTGCTGACCTTTTCCATCGTCTTCGGCGCCTTTGCGGCCAACGTGCTTTACGGCGCTATGCGTGCGGTGCCACGCGCCCAGATCGAAACCGCCGAGGCCTATGGCATGACCTCCCGCCAGGCCTTCTGGCGCATCCTGGTGCCGCAGATGTGGGTCTATGCGCTGCCCGGCCTGTCAAACCTCTGGATGGTGCTGATCAAGGCCACACCGCTCTTGTTCCTGCTCGGGGTCGAGGACATCGTTTATTGGGCGCGCGAACTGGGCGGCACCAAGACCGCACGGTTCACCGACTACCCGCACCCGAACTGGCACGTCTGGTATTTTGCAGCGCTGCTGGTCTTCTACCTCTGCTTCACCAAAGTGTCCGAGGTCGCCCTGGACCGCATCATGAAGCGCCTGACCAAAGGCCAGGCCACCGCAGGCGGCGAAGCACAAAGAAAGGCAGCGGCATGAGTTGCGTTGAAACCATCCAGGCCTATGCCTTCCGCTCCCTGGGCTTTGGCGAGCGCCTGCTGCCCAAAGGCGAGTACACCCTCTGCGAGCACTTCACCCTGATCGGCTCCGGCATGATCTGGAACGTCTACTTCGGTGTTTTGGCCCTGCTCACTGGCTTTTTCCTGGCGGTTGCTCTGGCCGTCGGCAAGTCCAACGCCAACCCGATGTGGCGCAAACCTGCGGAGTGGTTCATCTTCGTGTTCCGCGGCAGCCCGCTGTTCATCCAGTTCTTCTTTGCCTACGCCTGCTTTCTCAGCCTAAAAGGCGTCTCCAACTTTTTCGACCCCTTCACCTCAGCCTGGCTGGGTGCGCTGATCGTGCTGTTCTTCAACACCGCCGCCTACTCGGGCGAGATCTTCTACGGCGCGCTTCTGTCCATCCCCAAGGGCGATATCGAGGCCGCAGACGCCTATGGCATGACCGGCTGGACCCGCTTCCGCCGCATCACCTTCCCGACCATGATGCGGCTGGCCTGGCCCGCCTACACCAACGAGGCCATCTTCCTGTTCCACGCCACCACACTGGTGTTCTTCTCGGGCTTCCCAGCCTGGCGGCAAAAGGGCGACGCGCTTTATTACGCCAGCTATTTTGCGGACAAGACCTTCAACCCCTTTGTCCCCTACCCGATCCTGGCCTTCTACTTCATCCTGCTGACGCTCTTGATCATCTCGATCTTCGGCTTCGTGAACCGGCGCTTGAACAAGCACCTGCCGCAAGAGCGGCGCAGCAAGACCAAGCTGAAGCTCAACCTGATCCGCTGAAGAATGGCTCCTCCGAGAGCCATTTCATTTTTCGCGTCAAGCAGGCCATTCTGCCCCTGCCTAGGGCCTGTCGCGCTCAATCGAATTCACCGGCTGCCGCGCTAGCGGCAGCCACGCGCCTGCCCGCCCGTCAAACCGAAGGTTTGCCTCTGGCAAAACGGCGGGCGCGTACCGCGCCCACCCGGGCAGCCGCTCACCGCCAAGGGGAAACAAACACACTCTAATGCAACAGGCTCCGGTCGCTCCGCCGGGAACCAGGCCGCAGTTTTTCCAAGGAAAACTCCTGCAAAACGACGCCGCTCAAAACTTTTGATCAAATTATCTTGGCGAATGGAATTCCTTGCGCTAGGGTTGGCGCAACGAATTCATGGAGCCCCCTATGGACCTGTCCGCACTCAAGACCATCCGCATTGCCGCCTGTGACATGAACGGCCAGATGCGCGGCAAGCGCCTGCCTGCCGATATGGCCGACAAGCTGGACAGCGGCGCCGCGCGGATGCCGATCTCCACCTTGAACGTGGACCTTTGGGGCCAGGACATCGACAACAGCCCGTTGGTGTTCGAGACCGGCGACGCCGATGGCATCATGCTGCCCGCCGACCGCGGCGCGGTGCCGATGCCCTGGCTGGCAAACCCCTCTGCCCTGGTGCCGATGATGATGTACTGGGAAGACGGCTCCCCCTTCATGGGCGACCCGCGCCAGGTGCTGTCGCATGTGCTGGAGCGCTACAAGGCGCGCGGCTGGTCGGTGCTGGCCGCAACCGAAATGGAGTTCTGCCTGATCGACGACAGCGGCGACACCCCCCGTCCGGCCGTCAACCCGCAGACCGGCCGCCCGCTCGACCAGCAATCGGTACTGTCGATCAGCGAACTGGACGCTTTTGATGCCTTCTTCACCGACCTCTACGACGGTGCCGAGGCGATGGGCATCCCCGCCCAATCGGCGATCTGCGAGGCCGGCATGGGCCAGTTCGAGATCAACCTGAACCATCAGACTGCCCTGCGCGCTGCCGATGATGCGTGGCTGTTCAAGGCTTTGGTCAAAGGCATGGCGCGCAAACACGGCTTTGCCGCAACCTTTATGGCCAAGCCTTATGCCGAAGAAGCCGGTAACGGCATGCATGTGCATTTCTCCATTGTGGACCAGGACGGCCGCAACGTCTTTGACGATGGCACCGAGCAGGGTTCTGACCTCCTGCGCCAGGCAGTGGCCGGCTGCCTCGCGGCGATGCCAGCCAGCACCCTGATCTTTGCCCCGCACGGCAACTCCTATGAGCGGCTGGTGCCCGGCGCCCATGCCCCCACCGGCGCCGCCTGGGCCTATGAAAACCGCACCGCCGCCATCCGCATTCCCGGCGGCAGCCCCAAGGCCCGCCGCATCGAACACCGCACCGCCGGCGGCGACATCAACCCCTATCTGATGCTGGCCACTGTTCTGGGCGCAGCCCTGCTGGGCATCGAGGAGCAGATGGAGGCCCCCGCCCCCTCGGACGGCAACATCTATGAAATCGAAGGCCTGCCGCAGCTGGCCGCTGACTGGGAAACGGCCATCACCTGGTTTGAAACCGACCCGCTGATTGCCCGCATCCTGCCCAAGGACGCGATCCGCAACCTGGTGATGACCAAGCGCCAGGAGCTGCAACAGTTCGCAGACCGCCCCAGGGAGAGCCATTGGCTGTCCTGGCTCGAGGCGGTATAGAGCCCCGTTGAACAAGCGGCGCAACCGGGCTCTTGCCTGCTTCAGCCCCCTCAGCTAGGCTCAATTTGATCAAATCTGGTGACTCATGAAAATCGGCATCCTGCAAACCGGCCACTCCCCCGAAGACCTGTTCGGCCCCTTCGGCGATTACGACGGCATGTTCCGCGACATGCTGGATGGCAACGGCTTTGAATTCCAGACCTGGGCGGTGGTGGACGGCGTGTTTCCGGACAGCGCCGGTGACGCCGACGCCTGGCTGATCACCGGCTCCAAGCACGGCGCCTATGAGGACCACGCCTGGATTCCGCCGCTGGAAGCGCTGATCCGCGAGATCAACGCCAGGAAACAGCCGCTGGCAGGCATCTGCTTTGGCCATCAGATCATCGCTCAGGCGCTTGGCGGCAAGGTCGAAAAATACGAAGGCGGCTGGGCCGTCGGCCGGGTCACCTATCAGGTGGACGGCAAGGACCTGACCCTGAATGCCTGGCATCAGGACCAGGTGGTGGAACTGCCCGATGGCGCCCGGGTGCTGGGCGGCAACGCCTTCTGTGAGAACGGCATCCTGGCCTATGGCGACCATATCATTTCCTGGCAGCCGCATCCTGAGTTTCCCAGCGCCTTTGTCGGCGGCCTGATCGAGAAACGCGGCCGCGGCGTGGTGCCGGACAACCTGCTGGACCGTGCAGCCTCCGAGCTGGACGCCCCCGTGGACAACCCTGAAATTGCAACCTTCCTCGCAGAGTTTTACAGGAAAGAGAGGACCTAATGTCAGCCTGGCTCGACACCCTTCCCGAAGCAGCACAAGCCTATCTGGAGGGGCGTCGTCTCGACGAAGTCGAATGCGTTATCTCGGACCTTCCCGGTATCGCCCGTGGCAAGGCGGTACCGGCATCGAAATTCGCGAAAACCGATTACTTTCATCTGCCCGACAGCATCTTTTACCAGACCATCACCGGGGACTGGGCCGATGCCGCGGATGATGACGGCTGGATCGAAAAGGACATGACGCTGAAGCCGGACATGTCAACGGCCACGGCAGCGCCCTGGACCGGCGACTGGACCCTGCAGGTGATCCATGACGCCTATGACCGGGATGACAGGCCGATCCCCTTCTCTCCGCGCAACGTGCTCAAGCGCGTGGTGCAGCTCTACCACGACAAGGGCTGGAAGCCGGTTGTGGCACCGGAAATGGAGTTTTTCCTGGTCGCCCGCAACATTGACCCGGCCAAGGAAATCGAGCCGATGATGGGCCGTTCGGGGCGCCCGGCTGCGGCGCGCCAGGCTTATTCGATGACCGCGGTGGACGAGTTCGGCCCGGTCATCGACGACATCTACGACTTTGCCGAAGCGCAGGGGTTCGAGATCGACGGCATCACCCAGGAAGGCGGCGCCGGCCAGCTGGAGATCAACCTCCGCCACGGCAACCCGGTCAAGCTGGCGGATGAGGTGTTTTACTTCAAGCGCCTGATCCGGGAGGCGGCGCTGCGTCACGATTGCTTTGCCACCTTCATGGCCAAGCCGATCGAGAATGAGCCGGGATCGGCCATGCACATCCACCACTCGATCCTGGACATCGAGACGGGTGAGAACATCTTCTCCGGCCCCCAGGGCGGCGAGACAGATGCCTTCTACCACTTCATTGCCGGGCTGCAGAACCATCTGCCGGCAGGGCTTGCGGTGATGGCGCCTTATGTGAACTCCTACCGCCGCTACGTGAAGGACCACGCAGCACCCATCAATCTGGAATGGGCGCGCGACAACCGCACCACGGGCATCCGCATCCCGCTGTCGGGACCGGAAGCGCGGCGGGTGGAAAACCGCATCGCCGGCATGGACTGCAACCCCTATCTGGGCATCGCGCTGTCGCTTGCCTGCGGCTACCTCGGCCTGATCAAGGAAGAACGCCCGCGCAAACAGTTCAAGGGCGACGCTTACGAAGGCGAAGGCGATATCCCGCAAGTGATGGGCCAGGCGCTGGATCTGTTTGACGAGGCCACCGAGCTGCACGAAGTGCTGGGGCCGGAATTCGCCCGCGTCTACTCCATCGTGAAACGCGCGGAATACGAGGAGTTCCTGCAGGTGATCTCACCCTGGGAGCGCGAGCATCTGTTGATGAACGTGTAATCCATTTGCGCTGCCGCCCTCAGCCGGCGGCAGCGCAATTGAGTATTTGGACAAAGAAGAACAGCGGGACGCTCTAATAGGCCTCCCGCCAACAGGTGAGGTGCGGAATGGGGATGAATCTACTCTATTCCAATGATCGCAAAGGCGAATATCCAAACAGCTGGTATGCGGCGACGGCCATCCCGATGCAGCCGTTTCCGGCGCTGGCCGGCGAGGTAAAGGCTGACGTCTGCATTGTCGGCGGCGGCTATACCGGGCTGTCGGCGGCGCTGCATCTGGCCGAGGCCGGGATGGATGTGGTGCTGCTGGAAGCGCAGCGGGTGGGCTTTGGCGCCTCGGGGCGCAATGGCGGCCAGCTGGGCAGCGGCCAGCGGATGGACCAGGAAGGGCTGGAAGCGCTGATGGGGGAACCCGAGGCGCAGAAGCTCTGGCAGCTGGGCGAGGACTCCAAGGACCTGGTGAAATCGCTGATCGCCAAGCACGGGGAAGATTGCCACCTGAAACCCGGCGTTGCCTGGACCGCGTTCTCGGAGAAAGAAGCCACGGAGCTGCATGAATACGGCCGCCACCTGCAGGACCGCTACGGCTACAGCGGCATCGAATTCCTGGACAAGGACGCCTGCTGGGCCATGTGCCCCTCGCCCGCTTACAAGGGCGGCATCCTGGACCATGGAGCCGCGCATCTGCATCCCCTGAATTTTGCCTTCAGCCTCGCCCGTGCCGCCTCGGCTGCCGGCGCCCGCATTCATGAAGGCAGCGAAGTTCTGGATATCCAGGAAGGCGCCAAGGTACGCATCCGAACCGCAGGCGGCAGTGTCACTGCCGATCATTTGATCCTTGCCTGCAACGGCTATCTGGGCGGGCTCAACGGCCAGGTGGCGGCGCGGGTCATGCCGATCAACAACTTCGTGGCCGCAACCGAGCCGCTCGGCGATGAGGCCGCCCGGGTGCTGGCCCGCGACGTCGCGGTGGCGGATACCAAGTTCGTGGTCAACTATTTCCGCCTCAGCCACGACAAGCGGCTGCTGTTTGGCGGCGGCGAGAGCTACGGCTACCGGTTCCCGGCGGATATCTCTGCCACCGTGCGCAAGCCCATGGCCGGGATCTTCCCGCATCTGAAGGACGTGAAGATCGATTACGCATGGGGCGGAACCCTGGCAATCACCATGAAGCGGATGCCCTACCTGGCCCGCTTGGCGCCGAACATCCTGACAGCCTCCGGTTACTCCGGCCACGGCGTCGGCACCGCCACCCATGCAGGCCAGCTGATGGCACAAGCCATACAGGGACAGGCCGAAGGCTTCGACACCATAGCCCGCGTTCCCGCACCGCGATTCCCCGGCGGCCCGCGGATGCGCTCGCCGCTTCTGGCACTGGCAATGACCTGGTTTGCCCTGCGCGACCGGCTGGGGATCTGATCCCGGCCGGAATCCGCGCGAACTCCGCAACAGTTCAGTGAAATTTCGCGCGCGGCGGCAATTTCCGCCGCGTCGCCTCTTGGCATAGCCCTGCCATAGTTTTACATTTCCTGAAGCAACAATTCAGGATTTTGAAATATGGCTCTGCCGCCCAACGTTCATGACGCTGAACCCATTCCCGCAGCCGCCCGCGACGCCATCGACGCCCTGATGCAATCCGGCGACCTGTTCCGCTATACCGCTGCGGAAGACGCTCCGGTCACGCTGCTGGAGCAGGAATACGCCGAACTTCTGGGCAGCAAATACGCGCTGGCAGTGTCCTCCTGCTCGGCAGCGCTGTTCCTGTCGCTGAAGGCGCTTGGCCTGCCCCGCGACGCCCGGGTGCTGATCCCCGCCTTCACCTTTGCCGCGGTGCCGTCTTCGGTGGTGCATGCCGACTGCGTGCCGGTGCTCTGTGAAGTCGGCGACAACTACCGCATCGACATGAGCGACTTTGAGGCCAAGCTGGACAGTGTGCAGGCGGTGATCATCAGCCACATGCGCGGCCACACCTCCGACATGGACGCCATCATGGCGCTCTGCGATGCCCGCGGCCTCCCGGTGGTCGAAGACGCCGCCCATTCGCTTGGAACCACTTGGAACGGCCGCAACATCGGCACCATCGGCAAGGCGGGCTGCTTCTCCTTCCAGTCCTACAAGATGGTCAATGCCGGCGAAGGCGGCATCCTGATCACCGACGATGCCGATCTGGTCGCCCGCGCCGCCATCATGTCCGGCGCTTACGAGCACAACTGGAAAAAGCACAAAGGCCCGCACGGCGAAAACACCCCTGATCTGCAGCAGGCCTTTGCCAAATGGCAGAACCAGCTGCCGCTTTATAACCTGCGGATGAGCAACCTGTCCGCCGCCGTGATCCGCCCGCAGCTGCCGGAGCTGGAACGCCGGGTGCGCCTGGGCCTTGCCAACCACAACTATGTGGCAGAGCGGCTGAACGCCTCGCCCTTCTTTCAGGTACCGGAACCGCTGGCGCCGGAAAGCCGCGCGCCGGATTCGATCCAGTTCAACCTGGCCGGCCTCAGCGAGGAGCAGACCCGCTCCTTTGCCATTGCCGCCGAAGCCAAAGGCGTCAAGGTGCAGGTTTTCGGTCTCTCGACCGACAATGCCCGCGCCTTCTGGAACTGGCAGTTCCTGCGCGATCAGCCCGAGCTGCCGCAGACCCGCAGCATGCTGATGAAGGCCTGCGACGTGCGCCTGCCGGTGCGCCTCACCCGGGCCGAACTGGACGTTATTGCGGATATCCTGCTGGCCGCCGTGGAAGAAACCATGGGCAGGGCCGCCGCCTGAACACCGCTGTGCCGTGACGAGTGACAGCCCCGGCCCGCACGCCGGGGCTTTTTCGCGATTGCAATCCTGGCTTGTGCGTTCCACCTTGCCGCCATGACACCGCTTCCCGAATTCGAACGCCGCCCGGCCACGGCACTGGTGGCAATGGCAAATGCCCTTGGCATGGGCGATGCCCTCCCCGACCGGGACCTGACCCGCATTATCCAGGCGGTTGTCTCCAGCCGCGCCGAGCGCGCCGCACTGCTGGCTGCCGTCCGCGCGGCCAATGATCCTGACAGCGGCCTGACCGTGGCCGACCTGCTGACCGCCTATGCCGCCGAGGCAGGCGAAGGCGAGGCCCAGGAGCGCGACAGCGACCAGGTCCTCGGCCAATGGGCGCAGCGGCTGGCAGCCGGCGCCCTGCTGGCCAGCTTCGGCGCCGCCATCGCGGGCACAGTCACCGGCGGAGCGGCATTCGGCCTCACCCTGCTGTCCTTCTCCGGCTTCATCTTCTCCACCGCCTCCCGCCTCGGCAGCCGCAGCCGCATGCGCGTCAAGGCGCAGGAGCGCGAGGCCGCGGAAACCCTGGCCCGCCACGTGCTTGAAGCCGCAAAATCAGCAGGAGGCGAAGACTGATATGGAATTTTCACCCGTCCCTCCCTATATTGGTCCTGAACGCGGAGATCCGCATGTTTGAGGTTTTGGGACTGGATATGGGACTGGAAACTGTCATCGTCAGCGCAATTGCCGGGGCTTGCACCCTGTCCTTTGCTGCGAGCGTCTACCTGTTCTACCGCGCCCGGCCGCAGCCGGAAGCCAAGGACATTGACGAGATTGTCCGCAACGCGCCCTACCACCGGCTGCACAACATCCTGAAAATCAAGCCGTAGCCCGTACCGCGGCCCGCATGGCGCCTGCTGCTGCCACTCTGCTGGCATCAAACGAAACGGCACCGCGCCAGCGGTGCCATGCCCAACTGCGAACCGCATTCTCTGAATGCGCGTGAACAGGCGGGAGCGCCCCGTTCCGGGAAACGCTCCGACCCCGGCCTCACTTCATCTTCGACAGTTTTTCCTGCAGCTCAGCCAGCTGCTTTTTGATGTCGTCAAGGTCCTCGCCGTCACTCTCCGGCTTTTCCTCCGGCTGTGTGCCGCCGGTCCAGCCCGCCGCGCCAAAGCCGCCGGTCATCGCCTTCAGGAACGCCTCCTGCTGCGCCTTCATCGCCTCGAACCCCGGGATCTGCGCCATCGGGTTCATCGCGTTCATGTTCTCCATCATCTTCGACTGGCTGTCGCGCAGCATGTCGAATGAGGCCTGCAGGAACTGCGGCATCACCCCGCCGCCCGGCACCATGTAGCTGCGCACCAGGTCGTTCAGCACATTGACCGGCAGCACATTCTCGCCGCGGCTCTCATGCTCGGCAATGATCTGCAAGAGATACTGGCGGGTCAGGTCATCGCCCGTTTTCAGATCGACGATCTGCACTTCACGCCCGTCCCGGATGAACCCCGCGATATCCTCCAGCGTGACATAATCGCTGGTCTCGGTGTTATAGAGCCTGCGGCTCGCATACCGTTTGATCAGCAAGGGCTTGTCCTGTTCCGCCATCCGTTCCCTCCCCGGTGATGATGCATCGCAGCGAAGCCTATGCCAGTGCAGAACAAAATGGAAGCCTCAGCGTCGTTTCAGCAATATTTGTTCTTCCGGATCTGCGCTGGTGAATTTTGCTGCATTTGCAGCCAAGGCGCTTGACCTCAACCCGGCTTCAGCTTTTACAGATCGTACCTGCACCAGAATCTGCAGGAGAGCGCACTCATGAAAGTCCTGATCCTCGGCGGCACCGGATCCATCGGCACCGCTGTCACCCAAGAGCTGATCCGCCGCGGCCATGACGTTACCGGCCTGAGCCGCTCGGAAAGTTCAGACCGGAAGCTCATCGCCATGGGCGCCCGCCCGCTGCGCGGCGACCTGCGGTTTCCGGGCGATTGGGCCAGGGAAGCTGCCGCCATGGACGGGCTGATCCAGCTGGCCGCCACCTTCGACGAAGACATGGGCCAGGCTGACACCGCCGCCATCACCGCCATTCTGCGCCAGGCGGCCCTGCATCCCGAACGGCTGCGGCTGATCTATACCGGCGGATGCTGGCTCTACGGTGCCACCGGCCGCCGGGTGGCCGATGAAACCACCCCGATGCGCCCGATCAAACCCTTTGCCTGGATGCAGAAGAATGCCAATGCCGTGCTGGCCTCTTCTGCGGTTTCCGCTGCGGTGATCCACCCGGCCATGGTTTATCATCAGAACGGCGGTGTGTTTGACCGCTACCTGCAGGCCGCCCGCAACGCCAAACCGTTTGAGATCTGGGGCAGCATTGCCACCCGCTGGCCGCTGGTGCAGCGCGAAGATCTGGCCCGCGCCTACTGCCTGCTGCTGGAGAACCCGCAGCTCAGCGGCCATTTCAACGCCAGCGCCGAAGCCGGCGTGCAGGTTGCGGACATCACCGGCGAGATCGCACGCCGCCATGGCCATGACGGCAGCTATGTGGTGCGCTCGCTGAAACATGCGCTGATCAAATACGGCGACTGGGCCGAAGGCCCCACCCTGGACCAGCAGATGGGTTCTGACAAATTGCGCCGCCTGACCGGCTGGCAGCCGCAGTTCCCCAGCTTCCGCGAGGCTCAATTTTGAAAAACGCAGAGAACCCTCTGAACGGAGAACGGAAATTCTGTGACAGAAGTCACAGAAAAAGATTCTCAATGTGATATAATTGGAAACAGGTCTTTTGAGTCTGTGGTGGCAAGGAATATGGCTGACCAAGGGGACAGACAAAGACAAGCTGCCATTCTGATTGCTGACGTGGCGGGATTCTCCGCGCTGGTCGAGGCCGGGGAGCCCGATGCTGTTGCTGCAATCCGGCATCTGGCGGAAAACATCATTGCGCCTGCTGCGCAACGGTATTCCGGCGAGCTTGTCAAAACACAAGGGGACGGCTTTCTGCTGGCCTTCCCCAGTGCGGCGCAGGCGGTCAAGGCGGCGCTGCTGATATCCAGACAAACCGCATCCCCGGCGCAGGGCAAGACCCTGACCCTGCGGATCGGCATCCACTCCGGCGCTGTTCTGGAGGCCGGGGGAGACCTCTACGGCAGCGCGGTCAACATCGCCGCCCGCCTGGAATCCCTCGCCGCACCCGGTGAAATCTGTGTTTCCGGCACAATTCAGCGTCAGACCCGCGGCAAAGTTGATGCCGCCTTCGAAGATCTGGGCCTGCAAATGGTCCGCAACATTTCCGAACCGGTCCGCCTGTTCCGGGTCGCCGGGAATTCAATGCCTGCGCCAGAGCCCGAGGGACCGGCCGCGGAAGTGTCAGTCGCAGTTCTGCCATTCGCAGACCACTCTCCAGATGCACCATCAGCCGGCGCGCTGGCAGAGCAATTGACCGAAGATGTGACAATCGGGCTATCCCGCTTCCGCGATATGCGCGTGGTGTCCTGCACCACTGCGCTTCGCTACGCTGCCGGAGCTGCCGACAACACTCATGCTGCAGTGGAGCTTGGCGTCCGCTACCTGGTGGAAGGCAGCGTGCGGCAGATGCTGGGCAAGCTGCGCATCTCGGCGACGCTTACAGAGGGAAGCAGCGGCCTGGTGCTGCTGAGCCGGCAATACGTTCAGGAGGAGGCAGCGGGCTTCAGCGCCCAGGATGCACTTGCAGCGGAAATCATCCAGACCCTTGCAGGGCAGCTTCAAGCGGAGGCAAAACGCAAGTCCCAGCGACTGGCGGCCAGAGCCGGGCCGGAGACTCCGCGGGAACTGGTTCTGCGCGCCAAAGCCCTCATTCTGGACTCGCGGGAAACCCTGACCCGGTGCAGAGCGCTGTACCACGAGGCCTGCAGCAGCGATCCGGGCAATGCCGCTGCGCATTCGGGCCTGGCGCTCACCTATCTGGTGGAATGGATGAGCGGCTGGAGCATGTCCCCAGAGGACACTCTGGACAGAGCCTTCCCGCTGCTGCGCCGCGCTGCCCGCATCGACCCGCTGGACAGCGTCGCGCAGAGGCGCCTGGCCGTCATGCATCTATGCAAGGGGGAGTTCGCCCTGGCCGAGGACCACTTCCAGCGTGCTTTGGAGCTGAACCCGAATGACACCGATGCCATGGCCTTTCGCGGCCTGTCTCTTGTGTTTCAGGGACAGCCGGAAAAGGCCATTGCCGAGCTTGACAAAGCCTCTGTCCGCAACCCCTTCCATCCAACCTATTTCCACTGGTTCCGGGGCCTCGCGCTGTACATGTGCCGGGAATACCAGCCCGGCATTTCCGAAGTGAACAAGGCGGTTGCGCTGTTTCCCGGCTTCCCGTCGCCGCATCGCCATTTGGCCGCCTGCCATGCTCAGGCGGGCGACAAATCCGCGGCCGCACGCGAATGCGGGCGAATTCTGGACATGGAACCGGGTTTCTCCATCGCCAGCATCTGCAAGACGCTGCCCTTTGTCAGGGCTGAGGACCTGGAGCATTACTGCGACGGGCTGCGCCGCGCCGGGCTGCCGGCCTGACCCCCGCAACGCAAAAGGGCAGGCCTCGCAGCCTGCCCTTCTTCACGGTCCGGCACCTATCAGGGAGGAGAGCCGGGGCCGGTCCGTGGACGTTCTTACTTCGCAGCTGCTTTCTTGGCTGCGGTGGTCACCTCTTCGGTGGCCTTCTTCACGGCGGCGGTGGCTTCTTCCGAGGCTTCCTTGCCGGCAGCCATCATCAGTTCCACGGTGTCCATCTGGACTTTCTTGGCAACTTCAGCAAAGGCAGCCATGTTTTCGGCAGCCACTTCAGCGGAAGCGGAAGCGAAATCGGTTGCCGCCTTGGCATAGTCGGCCGGGTCGGCCTGGACTTTGGACACGTCGCCCAGCTTGGCCAGGGTTTCTTTGGTCCACTTGCTGGAGATCTCGGCGGATTTCTCAGCAGCGTCCAGAGCAACAGCGGACAGCTTTTCGTTCAGGGCAGCGGTGGTTTTGAACGCGTCTTCCATTGCCTTGGTGTCGACCGGGAATGCGCCCATGAAGTCTTTCATCATCGCGGTGAAGTCTTGGGTCTTTGCCATAGTTCTAATTCCTCAGAAAGCTGCGGCAGGACCATCCTGCGCTCTTCAGCATGAGGGGAATATCGTTTCTGCAGCGCAGCATTTCAAGATTTTTCTTGCTGCATTGCAGAAAAAAATCGCAAAACCTGTGAAATCAACGGTTTGCTTTGACCCTTACATAGGTGCCCGGCGCCGGAGCCAAAGAGGGATGACCCGAATCCCCCACCTCGCGGGCGGGAACCTGCTTGCCGGAGCGCTTCTTCAGCCACTCCTGCCAGCGCGGCCACCAGGAGCCCTCCTGGAACTCCGCCTGCTCCATCCAGGCGGTGCTGTCGCCCTTCAGGTCAGTGTTGGTGTAATGGCCGTATTTCTTCTTGCTGGGCGGATTGACGATGCCCGCGATATGGCCGGACTCCGAAACGATGAAGCTCTTGCTGCGCGAACCCATCTGCTGCACGCCGACATAGCAATCCTTCCAGCGCGCAATGTGATCCGTTTCGCAGGTGATCGCCATCAGCGGCACATCCACATCGCGGATATGCAGCTTGTGGCCCATCAGCTCGAACCCTTCGCCGACAAACTCGTTGTTCTGGCACAGGCCGCGCAGATACTGCACCGCCATCCGGCCCGGCAGATTGGCACCGTCGCCGTTCCAGTAAAGCAGATCAAAGGCGGGCGGTGTCTCCCCCATCATGTAGCTTTTGACGGCGGGACCGTAAATCAGATCCTTGGAGCGCAGGAAGGACATGGTGCGCGCAATCACCCAGGAGCGCAGCAGCCCCTCCTCTTCCACCTGCGCCTCGATGCCGTCGACAAAGTCGTTCTGCAGGAACGGGGTGAATTCCCCTTGGTCGCCGAAATCCGTCAGCGTGGTAAAGAAGGTCGCCGATTTCACTGACTTGTCGCCGCGCTGCTTCAGCAGCGACAGGGTCAGGCTCAGCGTGGTGCCGGCGATGCAGTAGCCCACCGCGTTCACCTGCTTGACCTTGCAGATCTCCTTGGCCTTTTCGATTGCGGTCAGGAAGCCTTCCTGAATGTAATCCTCCATGCCGACATCCGCATGGCTGGCATCTGCATTGACCCAGGAGACCACAAACAAGGTATAGCCCTGCTCGGTCACCCATTTGATCAGGCTGTTCTGCGCCTTGAGGTCGAGGATGTAGAACTTGTTGATCCAGGGCGGGAACAGCACAATCGGCGTCTCATGCACGGTTTCCGTGGACGGCTTGTACTGGATCAGTTCCATCATCCGGTTGCGGAACACCACATCGCCCGGCGTGGTGGCGATATTGGTTCCCAGTTCAAACGCGCTCTCATCCGCCAGCCGCACCACCAGTTCGCCGTTGTTGGCCTCCAGGTCAGTGACCAGGTTCTCCAGGCCGTCGATCAGCGACTGGCCTTCGGTCTCCACCGCCTTCTCCAGCGCGTCCGGGTTGGTCGGCAGGAAATTGGTTGGCGACATCATCTCGATGATCTGGTCGGCGAAATAGGTCAGGCGCTGCTTGTCCTTGCCGTCCATCTCGCCCGCATCCTGCACCGCCTTGCGGATTGCATCGGCATTGGTCAGGTATTGCTGCTTCACATAATGGAAATACGGGCTGGTTTCCCACAGCGGATTTGAAAAACGGCGGTCCTTGGGGCCGCCGTCATCCGCAGGTTCCATTTGACCGGCAAAGGCCTTCTGCGCTTCAGCGAAATTCAGAACCGACTTGCTCCAGTACTCCAGCTGATGCTCCAGCAGCTTGGCGGGATTTTGCATGGCTTCCGCCCAATAGGCCGTTGCTGCGCGCGCATAAAGTTCTTGATTCGGGCCGTCCAAAGCCGGGTTATGCGGGACCTTCTGGGACAAAACATCCGCCAGGCGTTTACTCAACTGCTCCACCCGGCCCATGTTTTCCTTAAGCTTTTCAATACTCTCAGGGGTGGCCGCGGCGGATAATTCTTCACTTGTTGTCATAGAAAGGAATCCCTCATAGGCTTTCTGCTATGCAGAATAACGTTCTGCAAAAATAAGGGCAAAGCGACGATTGGTCCGATAGTCCGGATTTGCCGGTGACGTTACGCCGGTTGGGAGCGCGAAGGAGGCAGGCATGCGGTACATGATGACCTACGATCTGATGGAGACCGTCCGGAACACCAACCAATGGCTGGGCGCCACGGCCCTTTCCATGGCATCTTATCCGGTCTTTTCGGCATTGCCAAACCCTGCTCTCAGCTGGATGGCCGCTTGGGGCGAAGTGACGGAACGTACTTACCAGCGCATGGTGGTAAAGCCCGACTGGGGCATCCCCTCCTTCACCTGCGAGGACGGCAAGGACCATCTGGTCGACATTACCACCGTGATCGAACGCCCTTTTGGCGATCTCATTCATTTCAAGGTCAACGGCCGCGAGGAACAGCCGCGCAAGGTGCTGCTGGTTGCCCCGATGTCCGGCCATTACGGCACCCTCCTGCGCTCCACCGTGCAAAGTCTGATCAGAAACTGTGAAGTCTATGTGACGGACTGGCACAACGCCCGCGATATCCCTGTTTCTGCTGGGAAATTCGACGTCGAGGATTATACCCTCTACCTCGTCGACTTCATGCGCGAACTGGGCCCCGACACCCATGTTGTCGCCGTCTGCCAGCCGGTGCCGCTGACCCTTGCCGCCACCGCCTACCTGGCCGAGCGCGACCCCAAGGCACAGCCTTCCTCGCTGACCCTGATCGGCGGCCCGGTGGACCCGGACGCCACCCCGACCGAAGTCACCGACTTCGGCCGCCGCGTCACCATGGGCCAGCTGGAAGAGACCATGATCCAGCAGGTCGGCTTCAAATACAAGGGCGTCGGCCGCAAGGTCTACCCGGGCCTGCTGCAGCTCGCCTCCTTCATGTCGATGAACGGCGAGCGCCACACCAAGGCATTTGTCGATCAGATCCAGCGGGTCTCCAAGGGCGAGGCCTCGGACCATGACGCCCACAACCGCTTTTACGACGAATACCTGGCGGTGATGGACATGACCGCCGAGTTCTACCTGTCGACGGTGGAGCGCGTCTTCAAGAACCGCGAGATCGCCCGCAACGAGTTTGTCGTGAACGGCCACAAGGTGGACTTTTCCAAGATCACCGATGTCGCGGTAAAAACTGTCGAAGGCGCCAAGGACGACATCTCCGCCCCCGGCCAATGCATCGCGGCGCTGGACCTCTGCACCGGGCTGCCGGAAAGCAAGAAAGCCAGCCATGTGGAGCCCGGCGCCGGCCATTACGGCATCTTTGCCGGCCGCAGCTGGCGCAACAACATCCGGCCGCTGGTGATTGATTTCATGAATGCCAACAGCCGCAAGAAACCGGCGCAGCGCAAGCCCGCAAACAAGAACACCGCGGCCTGACCCGGTGGCCGCGACGCAGAAGTTCTCCTGCAACTGCGGGGCCTTGTGCGGCGAAGTTTCCGCAGAAGGCATCCGGGGCGGCACCCGCGTGGTCTGCTATTGCCCTGACTGCCGTGCCAATGAACTGCACCACGGCCAGCCGGATCCGGCTCCGGATCCGGTTGACCTGTTCCAGCTGGCGCCGGACAGCATCACCATCACCCAGGGTGCCGAACACCTGAAGGCCATCCGCCTCGGCCCCCGCGGCCCCTTGCGCTGGTATGCCGCCTGCTGCGGCACGCCGTTTGCCAACACCCTCGCCAAACCCGGCCTGCCCTTTGCCGGCCTGCGCTCGGACCTGTTCGAAGATAAGGACGCGCTTGGCAAGATCCGCGCCAAGGCCTTCATCCCGGCGCCGGGAAAGCAATCCCGCACCAAGGGCGGCGGCGTCATGGCCTGGGGCATCATCAGCCGGATGATCACCGGCCGCCTGTCCGGCCGCTGGAAAGAGACCCCGTTTTTCGACACGGACAGCGGCAAACCGGTCTGCGAGCCAGAGCTTCTCAGCAAAGACCAGCGCGCAAAGCTTTATCCCTGATCTCAGGACACGGGTTCCGGTGCAGCCGCAGGTGCAGGAATTGCCAGCCAGTGCAGCAGCGCGCGGTTGACCGCATCCGGGTCTTCCAACACCGGGAAATGCCCGGCATCCGGCAGAATTTCCACCTTTGCCTCAGGGATCAGCTGTGCCAGCAGCTCCTGCTTGGCTGGCGGCACCATAGTGTCATGCGCCCCGCCCAGCACCAGCGCCGGCACATGCACCCGCCGCATGGTCGCCTGCTGATCGGGCCGCCGCTGCAGCGCCCTGGCCTGGGCCACATAAAGCTCAGGCCCCAACTCCATTCCCATCTGGCAAAACAGATTGTGCACCTCCAGCCGCGACGGCCCCGGCGCCAGGCACTCCATCGGCAGCGACTCGCGCAGCACATCCTCCAGCCGTCCGGTGCGTGCCGCGATAATCTGCGGTTCCCGGTCTGCTGCCTTCTCCGGCGTCTCCGCAAGCGGGCTCGCCCCCATGATACAGAGGCGGCTGATCCGCTCCGGCGCCCGGCGCACCAGTTCCATTGCCAGAATACCGCCCATCGACAGCCCGGCCAGGGAAAACCGCGGCGGCAGATGCGACAGCATCCGGGCGGCGATCTTCTCTACCGTGTCGCCGCCGGCCAGCGGCAGCACCATTACCGGCATGCTGCCGGAAAAGGTCCTGATCTGAGCATCAAAAATTCGGCCGTCGCACATCATTCCCGGCAGCAGAACCAAAGGTTCGCGGCACGGTTGCTGGTCATAAGGCATGTCCTGCCCTCGCGGTTTTGCCTTCCACCCGTTGGTTCAACTCTGCGGAGAACAAACCCCGGGATCAAGAAAAACCTCGCGCCAGAGGTGATTTAGAAAGCAATAGCCGCCGCCGCGCCACGCCTAGTGGCCGTTCCAGCAAAACGCGCCGTTCTCCGCCAGCCTGGAAAACGGGTTGAAGGCAATCTCCCAGATATGCCCGTCGGGGCTGCGGAAATAGCCGTGATGGCCGCCCCAGAACACATCCTGCGCCGGCTTCAGCACCTCGGCACCCGCGGCCTGCGCCGCCGCCAGCAGCTCCGCCACCTCTTCCTTCGTGCGGGTATTGTGGCTCAGCGTCATGGCACCGGTGCCCAGCTCCCGCTCCGGCACCCCGATTTCTGCCGCCAGCGCCGCCAGCGGGTAAAGCCCCAGGGTCTGCGAGATCAGATCAAAGGCAATCACCCCGTCCGGGCTTTCGGCACGCTGCCAGCCCAGGGCCTCATAGAAGGCCGCCGCCTTCTCCATATCCGGCACCCCCAGCGTAATCAGGCTTACCCTTTGCTCCATGGCTCAACCCCTTGTTTCTCAAATCTTTTCGAACTCTACAGCCGCTGCAGAATCGTGCCGTTCTGGAAAAGTTCTGGAAAACCTGCGTCAGCTTCCGCCCAGAACCTCCAGCACGGCATCCTCGATCATCTTCAAACAAGCCTCATCAGAGAACCGGTGGTCGGCATCCTTCACCAGGCTCAGCCGCATGTCCGGGCAATCCGCATGCTCCAGCAGCCGCACCGCCGTTTCGGTGGACACCGCGGTATCCGCCGTCCCCTGCAGGCAGCGCACCTTGAACGGCAGCTTCAGCGGTGCGCGCAAAACCAGCTGGCTGCGCCCGTCCTCAACCATCCGCTTGGACACATAATAGGGCTCCATGTAGTCGCTGGGCAGCTCCACATAGCCCCGGGCGTCCAAGTCTGCCTTCTGCGCCTCCGTGAAATTGGCCCACCAGCCATCCTCGGTGAAATCCGGCGCTGCGGCGATGGTCACCATGCCCTTGATCCGCTCCGGCATGGCACGCGCCAGCAGCAACGACTGCCAGCCGCCCATGGAAGAGCCGACCGGCACAATCTCCCCTTCGGTCAGTTTCGCCACAGCCTCCAGCGTGTCCTCGTGCCAGTCGCCGATGCAGCCGTCCTCGAAGCGCCCGGAGCTTTCGCCGTGGCCGGAGTAGTCGAACCGCAGAAACGCCTGGCCGCGCGCCCTGGCCCAGGCTTCCAGATGCACTGCCTTGGTGCCCTCCATGTCCGACTTCAAACCGCCTAGGAACACCACGCACGGCCCCTGCCCTTCGCTCTTGTGATAGGCAATCCGGCGGCCTTGGGCAGTCTCAAGGAACGAAGTGGCGGGCATGTCTCAGGTCTCCTGTCGGTTTGCCCAAGATGTGGCACGGCTGCGCCTGCCCCGCAAGCCGCGGAACTGCCTCTTGCCAGCGCCCTGCCCGCTTCCTTATGGTCGCCGAAATTTTTTAAGGACCGCAAGGCATGTTCAGATTTCTCAAAGGCATAGTACTGGCAACTGCAGCCGCCGCAGTGGCTCTGGCCACGGCCTGGGCCGCGCTGGCGCTGTGGTACCGGCTGCCGTTTGAGACCCTGCCCCGCGCCGCCTTGGCCGGGGGATTTGCCCTTCTCGGCCTTGCTGTCGTGATCGCCCTGTTCCGCCGCAAAGCCTTGCGCGCGCTCACAACCTTCACGCTGGCGCTTGCCGCCATGATCCTGTGGTGGTCCACCCTGACCCCGCCCGCAAACGGCAACTGGTCTCCCGACGTGGCCCGGCAGGTCACAGGTGTGGTCGAAGACGATATCCTCACCCTCTCCGGTGTGCGCAATTTTTCCTGGCAGACCCCAGAGGAGTTTTCCGAATCCTGGGAGGTCCGCAGCTACGACCTGACCGCGCTCCAAACCGTGGATCTGTTCATGTCCTATTGGGCCGGTCCGCAGATGGCCCATATGATTGTCAGCTTCGGCTTCGCTGACGGCGAGCAGATCGCCTGGTCCGTCGAGGTCCGCCGTCAGATCGGAGGCGGTTTTTCCCCCGTGGCCGATCTGTTCAAATCCAACACCCTGGTGCTGATCGCCGCGGATGAGCGCGATGTGGTCGGCACCCGCACCAACGCCCGCGGCGAAGATGTGCAGCTGTTCCGCATCGATGTGAGCCCGGACACCGCCCGCGCCCTGCTGCTGCGCTACGTCAACGCCGCCAACAGCCTTGCCGCGCAGCCGCAATGGTACAATTCGCTGACCACCAACTGCACCACCGTGGTGATGGACCTGATCCGCAGCTTTGCCGATGACGTACCGCTGGACTGGCGGGTGCTGGCCAACGGCTACCTGCCGGACTACGCCTGGGAGCAGGGCGTGCTCGACCAGACCCGCACCGTCGAAGAGCTGCGTGCCCTTGGCAGCATCACCCCGATAGCGCAGGCCCATGGCGTCACCCCGGACTATTCCGCCGTGATCCGCGACGGCGTGCCTTCCCCCGCAGCGAACTGACTTTGCTTCTTTCTGGCTGGAAATACCCTGGGGGAGACGCTGCAGGCGCCGGGGGCAAAGCCCCGTCTTGACAGCCGCCGCTGCACCTGCGAAATCAGCCGGACGACATAACCCGCAACCGGGCGTTCAGTGGGCGCCAAACCGACGAGGAGAGCCTTTAGATGGCCGAAATCTCTCTCACCTTCCCCGATGGCAATGCACGATCCTTTGACGCAGGCGTCACCCCTGCGCAGGTTGCCTCCAGCATTTCCACCTCGCTGGCCAAAAAGGCCATCTCCGCCACCGTCAACGATCAGCACTGGGACCTGCAGTGGCCGATCGATGCGGATGCCACCATCGCCATCCACACCATGAAGGACGAGGCTCAGGCAAATGAGCTGATCCGCCACGACCTGGCCCATGTTATGGCCCGTGCGGTGCAGGAAATCTGGCCCGACACCAAGGTCACCATTGGCCCGGTGATCGAAAACGGCTGGTATTACGACTTCGACCGTGCGGAGCCCTTCACCCCCGAAGACCTCGGCACTATCGAGAAAAAGATGAAAGAAATCATCAACAAGCGTGATGAGGTCCGGACCGAGGTATGGGAACGCAGCCGCGCGATCCAGCATTACACCGACAGCAATGAGCCCTATAAGGTCGAGCTGATCGAAAGCATCCCCGGCGATGAGCCGCTCAGGATGTACTGGCATGGCAACTGGCAGGACCTCTGCCGCGGCCCGCATCTGCAGCACACCGGCCAGCTGCCGGGCGATGCTTTCAAGCTGATGTCGATTGCCGGCGCCTACTGGCGCGGCGACAGCGACCGCGCCATGCTGCAGCGGATCTACGGCGTTGCCTTCACCGGCAAGGAAAAGCTGAAGGCCCACCTGACCATGCTGGAAGAGGCTGCCAAGCGCGACCACCGCAAGCTGGGCAAGGAAATGAACCTCTACCACATGCAGGAAGAGGCGCCGGGCCAGGTGTTCTGGCACCCCAACGGCTGGAAGATCTACACCACCCTGCAGGACTACATGCGCCGGATGCAGGAGCGTGACGGCTATGTCGAGGTCAACACCCCGCAGGTCGTCGACCGCAAGCTTTGGGAGGCCTCGGGCCACTGGGACAAATACCAGGAAAACATGTTCATCGTCGAAGTGGACGAGGACCATGCCCGCGAAAAAGCGATCAACGCGCTGAAGCCGATGAACTGCCCCTGCCACGTGCAGGTGTTCAACCAGGGCCTCAAATCCTACCGCGACCTGCCGCTGCGCATGGCCGAATTCGGCTCCTGCGCCCGCTATGAGCCTTCCGGCGCGCTGCACGGCATCATGCGGGTGCGCGGCTTCACCCAGGACGACGGCCATATCTTCTGCGCCGAGGATCAGATTGAATCCGAAACCGCAAAGTTCATCGCCTTCCTGTCCAAGGTCTATGCCGACCTCGGCTTCCACAACTGGACCATCAAGCTTTCGACCCGCCCCGAAAAGCGGATCGGCTCGGACGAAAGCTGGGATCTGGTGGAAAAGGCGCTTGGCGATGCTTGCAAGGCAGCCGGCTACGACTATGAATTGCTCGAAGGCGAAGGCGCTTTCTACGGACCCAAGCTGGAGTTCACCCTGACCGACGCCATCGGCCGGACCTGGCAGTGCGGCACCCTGCAGGTTGACCCCAACCTGCCGGAACGGCTGGAAGCGAGCTTTATCGGCGCCGACGGC
This sequence comes from Leisingera sp. ANG-Vp, assembly GCF_000813725.1. Classification (GTDB taxonomy): domain Bacteria; phylum Pseudomonadota; class Alphaproteobacteria; order Rhodobacterales; family Rhodobacteraceae; genus Leisingera. The sequence continues at coordinate 76,246 of NZ_JWLD01000007.1, read as the reverse complement.
AACAAGCACCGCCCGTTCATGCTGCACCGCGCCTGCCTGGGTTCGTTTGAGCGTTTCATCGGCATCCTGATCGAAGAACACGCCGGCAAGCTGCCGTTCTGGCTGGCGCCGCGCCAGGTGGTGGTCGCCTCGATCACCTCGGAAGCGGATGACTACGTGAACGAAGTGGTCGAAACCCTGCGTGCTGCGGGCGTCCGGGCAGAGGCCGATACCCGCAACGAGAAGATCAACTACAAGGTCCGCGAACATTCGGTGGGCAAGGTGCCGGTCATTCTTGCCATCGGCCACCGCGAAGTGGAGGAGCGCACCGTCTCCGTCCGCCGCCTCGGCGAAAAGCAGACCAAGGTTGAGAGCCTGGAAAATGTTACAAAGGCGCTGGCCCTCGAGGCCACCCCGCCGGACCTTCTGTAACATTTCGCTCCAATTGCAACACAAACGGCCCCCAATCGGGGGCCGTTTTGATTTCCAGCACCGTGAAAACACATAAAAACAACGGCTTGCCCCCAAAACCAGTGCAACCCTTTCTGACGCAGCTGTGAGACACGGCCTCGTGACTTAACCTCCTGAAAACCTCGGGTTAGTGTTTTCCTGTCATCACGACACCGCATGCTAAAACCGAAAGGAATTTACGAGATGTCGAACACCGCAAAATCCCTGGCCGTTGCTGGTGCCGTTGCCGCTGCTCTGACTGCTGCATCCACCATCCCCGCCGCCGCCGCCACCAAGGAAAAGTGCTACGGCGTTTCGCTGGCAGGCCAGAACGACTGCGCTGCCGGCCCCGGCACCACTTGCGCGGGCACCTCGACCGTCGACTATCAGGGCAACGCATGGACCCTGGTTGACGCAGGCACCTGCGAAGGCCTGGAACTGCCGGCACAGGCAGACGGTTCCGCACGCAGCGGCTCGCTGGAGCCTCTGGAGCGTGACCTGCCGGCATAATTGCCGCTAAAGTACCGGGGCGGGAGTGCAAATTCCCGCCCCTTTTGCACCCTGATACAGGACCCGCCATGCTTGACGCCGCTGCACATGACAAACTGCCCGCCGCCCCCGGCGTTGGCTACAAGCCGCAGCATTTTGCCCAGATCACCGAGGATGCGGGCAGCGTCAAATGGCTGGAAATCCACGCAGAAAACTACATGGGGGACGGCGGCCGCCCAATCGCGCAGCTGCGCCATCTCTCCGAACGCTTTGCCGTGTCGGTGCATGGCGTCGGTCTCTCCATCGGCGGCGAAGGCCCCTTGGATGCAGACCACCTGGCCCGGCTCAAGCACCTGGTCTCCTGGCTGAACCCCGCCAGCTTCTCCGAGCATCTGGCCTGGTCCACCCACGACAGCCATTTCTACAATGACTTGCTGCCGCTGCCCTATACGGATGCCAGCCTGCAGCGTATCTGCAGCCACATTGATCAGCTGCAGGACACAATCGGCCGCCGGATGCTGCTGGAAAATCCCTCCAGCTATCTCGCCTTTGCCGAAAGCACCTGGTCGGAACCTGAGTTCCTGGGTGAAATCTCCCGCCGCACCGGCTGCGGGCTGCTTTTGGACGTGAACAACGTCTTTGTCTCGGCCACCAATCTGGAGTTCTCGCCGCAGGGCTATATCGACGCCTTCCCGCTGGACAAGGTCGGCGAAATCCACCTCGGCGGCCATGACGAGGACGAAGACGACCATGGCCGCCCGCTGCTGATCGACAGCCACGGCCGCGAAGTGGTGGACCCGGTCTGGGCGCTGCTGGACTACACATTGGCCAAGTCCGGCCCCAGGCCGGTGCTGATCGAATGGGACAATGACGTCCCCGACTGGCCGGTGCTGGAGGCAGAGGCCGCCCGCGCCGCAACCGCGCTGGAGCGCGTCCCGGCATGAGCGTCACCCAGGCAGATTTCACCCGCGCCATGATGGATGCGGGCCAAGCGGTGCCGGATGGTCTGACCGACCACCTGGCGCAGCCCGCAGGCCGCCGGTTCAGCGTCTACCGCAACAACGTCGCTGTCTCGCTGACCGAAGCAATGCACAGCGCCTTTCCGGTGATTGCCAAGCTCCTGGGCAAACAGAACATGGACGGGCTCGCAGGCATCTACCTGCGCCAGCATCCGCCCTCCTCGCCTTTGATGATGTTCTACGGCGCGCATTTTCCGGAATTCCTGGAAGGCATGGAGCAGCTCAAGCACCTTGGCTACCTCGGCGACACCGCCCGGCTGGAGCTGGCCCTGCGCCGTGCCTACCACGCCGCGGATGCAGCCCCGATCGCGCCTGAGGCGCTTGGCGCCCTGACGCCGGACGCGCTGATGAACACACGCCTGGCGCTGGCGCCTGCCGTGCAGGTGCTGCGATCGCCCTGGCCGGTCCACGGCCTCTGGCGCTACAACACCGAGGACGGCGCGCCCAAGCCTGAGCCCCAGGCGCAGGACGTGCTGATCACCCGCCCCGAATTCGACCCCATTCCCCAGGTTCTGCCGCCCGGCGGCGCAGTCTGGATCCGCGCCTTGATGGGGGGCGCTGCCATTGGCGAGGCCCTGGAACAGGCCGCCGCCGAAGACGAAACCTTCGACCTGGGTGCCACGCTGGCCCTGCTGTTGCAGGGCGGCGCAATAACAGGACTGGATAGCAAAGGGTAAGACCATGCACGCACTTGTTTCCACTTACACATCCCTCCTCGGCAAGGCCGACCGGATGTCGGACTTCGTCGTCCCGACTCTGGCGCGGCTTGTTTTTGCCGCCGTCCTGCTGGTCTATTACTGGAATTCCGCAGGCCTGAAGACGGATGGCTCGATCTTCTCGCCCTCGGCCGGCGCCTTCGGCCAGATCTTCCCGCACGCGGCTGAGGCGGTGCTCTACGACGTCACCCAGCTGAACATTTTCCAGCGCCTGGTGATCTTTGCCGGCACCGTCGCCGAATACGTCCTGCCTGCGCTGATCCTTGTTGGCCTGATGACCCGCCTTGCCGCGCTTGGCACCATCGGCTTCATCTGGGTGCAGACCATCGTCGACGTCACCGGCCACGGCGTGAAACTGGGCAGCCTGTTCAACAATGCCATCGAACTGGTCGACCAGCGCGTGATGTGGAGCTTCCTGCTGCTGGTCCTGGTCTTCAAAGGTGCCGGCGCCCTGTCGGCTGACGCCCTGGTCCGCAAGGTCGCAGCACCGGCAGAAGCCTGAACTTTCAACTGAGAACGCAAAAGGCGCCCTGCCCCCGGCAGCGGCGCCTTTTTCATGTCTTGAGTTGCGGGTCAGAAATGGGCTTTGGGCTCATCCGGCTTGCCTGCGGCCAGGGCCAGCAGCCCGGCCAGGGCAGCAAAACTCAGCGGGAAAACCGTAAAGACGTTGAACCCGAACCCGGCGTACATGCCCGCGGCTGAGCCCAGCAGCAGGATGCCGCCCCAAAGGGCCCGCGCCCGTGCCATCGCACCGCCCGCGATCGCCAGCAGCGGCGACAGCACCGCCAGAAGCCTCAGCTGGCCCACATTGTCGACCTGCTCGGCCAAGCCTTCCACTTCGCCGAAATGCTCCACCGCCGCGGTGTAGCCATAGCCGAAGAACCCGACCACCATGCCGAAAATCCCGGCGATAATTCCCAGAACTAGCGCTGCATTGCGCATCATGCGTCTCCCGTCATCTGCCGGTATGACTTAGGCAGCGGGTTACGAGACGCCAAGGGCCGCGCGCGTGTTCTGATCCCAACCCAGGAATAATTCCCCGTCCCGCTCGATCAGCGGCCGCTTCATCAAAGCGGGATGCGCCCGCAGCAATGCCAGCGGTTCGCCGGCGCGCTCAGCCTCATCCAGCCCGCGCCAGGTGGTTGAGCGCGTGTTGACAAGCTTTGCTCCGAACTGCCCGTAAGCCGTCTCCAACAGCCCCTCTGGCATACCATCCGTGCGGATATCGACCAGAACCGAATCCGGAGAGGATTTCAAAGCCTTACGGCAGGTGTCGCAGTTCTTAAGCCCGTAAATTTTCATGCTTCCCCCAATGTCCCGCAGCGGAACTTGCACAATTTATGGTAGAATTCTTCACTTTCTCTTGATTTTCATCCAGCCCGTGCAAAACTCCAAGTTGTCTGGTCTTGCCTTGCCCACCACCGGAGCGGAGGGGCGCAAGGGACGGGCCGGATGCCTTGGGAGCCCCCAAGGCAAAGTGCAAAGTAGAAGGAGACACGGGAAATGCCAAGCGGCACCGTGAAGTGGTTCAACACCACCAAAGGGTATGGGTTTATTGAACCCGATGAAGGCGGCAAGGATGTGTTTGTGCACATTTCAGCGGTGGAGCGGTCCGGCATGACCGGCCTCGCCGACAATATGAAGATCGGCTATGAACTGACCGAAGGCCGTGACGGCCGGAAAATGGCTGCAGACCTCAAGGCGATTTAAGTTTTCCAAACCAGCGCTGCGCCCGGACTTCAGCTGGGCGCAGGCTATGCGCAGGCCCTTCAGGCCCGCCGTAGGTATTCAACCATCACGCAGGCCGGATCGCTGTCGCGAAGCAGCGTTTTCCCGGCCATGTTCCATTCGCCTGCCTGAAACTCGGGGAAAAACGCGTCCGCCGCGTCGATGCTCAGATCCACCTCGGTGATCAGCAGCCGGTCGGCCATGCCCAGCATGCCTTTGTAGATCCCCTCGCCGCCAATGCCATAGACCCGGCGGTAGCCCTGCGCATAAGCTTCCGCAACCGCGGCCTCAATTGACGGCAGCACGGTTTCCGCCGCCTGCGGATTAGAGGACACCACCAGGTTCAGGCGGTTTTTCAGCGGCTTGAACGGCAGGCTGTCCCAGGTATTCCGCCCCATGATGATAGCGCCGCCCAAAGTCTCGCGCTGGAACGCCTTCAGATCCTCCGGCGCGTGCCAGGGAATATCATTGTCCTTGCCAATGGCACCATTGCGCGCCCGCGCGGCGATCAGGGTAATCATCCGTATTTTCCTTTGAAATCAGACCGCAACCGGTGCCTTGATCACCGGATCCGGATCGTAGTTCAGGATCTCAAAATCCTCATACTTGAAGTCGAAGATCGAGCTGACCTGGCGCTTGATCCGCAGCTGCGGCAGCGGCTTCGGTTCGCGCGACAGCTGCAGCTTCACCTGTTCCATATGGTTCGAGTAGATATGCGCATCACCCATCGTGTGCACAAAATCCCCGGCCTCATAACCGGTCACATGCGCCAGCATCGCCAGCAGCAGTGAATAGGAAGCGATGTTGAAGGGCACGCCCAGGAACATGTCCGCCGAGCGCTGGTACAGCTGCAGATGCATCTTGCCGTTCACCACCCGCAATTGCCACAGCGTGTGGCACGGCGGCAGCGCCATGTCCGGCACATCGCCCGGGTTCCAGGCCGAGACGATCAGGCGGCGGCTGTCAGGGCTGGTGCGGATCATCTCCACCAGATCCGTGATCTGATCAACGGAACCGGCACGGTACAGCGGCTCATCCCCGGTGGTGCCTTCCGCCAGCTCCAGCCGCGGAAACTTGCGCCACTGATGGCCATAGACCGGTCCCAGGTCGCCGTTTCCATCCGCCCATTCATCCCAGATCGAGACGCCGTTCTCTTTCAGATAGCGGATATTGGTATCGCCGGACAGAAACCATAACAGCTCATGGATGATCGAGCGCAGATGCAGCTTCTTGGTGGTCACCAGCGGAAAGCCGTCCGCCAGCGAGTACCGCGCCTGCATCCCGAAACAGCTGAGCGTGCCGGTGCCGGTGCGGTCGCCGGACGGCTCCCCGTGATCCAGAATATGCTGTAGCTGATCCAGGTACTGCTGCACGGATTCTCCCCCTGTCCTGCCGCGGAATTTCACGCTCCGGCATAACGGCTGCAGTGCCGGGCGCCAAGCGCAAATATCGCCTTCACGCTGCCTCAGAATACTACATGTGCCGCCGCCTGCACCACTGCAAACTACATGCAGGTAGCGCATCCGCCACGGTTGCGCCCAAATCCTTACAGTTCAATTGACAAGAGCGCCCCTCCGGCCGAAGGTAGCGCAAAACGATAAAACATATTGAGGTACAGGCAGATGAGGCGCTATTGGCTAGGGCTCGCGGCAGCGTCCGCGCTGTCCGCATGCGGCGGGGGGAACCCCTTTGCAACAACAGACCCCACCGATCCGGTCACGGGCTCGACCATTCCTGAAGCCCTGGCGGGTGACGTAGACAGTGTGAGCTACAACGCTACCGACCAGACGCTGACCGTAACCGGTGTCGGCCTGGACGAGACTCCTTTCACCGCGACCTATGTCCGCAAACCCGCGCTCGACCGGAACGGCTATGAAGCCTATACGGTACAGGACAACGCGCTTACCGAACATTCCACCGCCTATGTGCGCGAGATTGAAGGCGGCCAAGCGACCGTTGTCATGACCGGGGGACAGTTCGGTTTTTTCCAAGGCGGAACGACCTATGGCCGCACCGGTACGTTTTCAGCACCTGACACCGAACAAGGGCCCGGTGGAATTGTCAGCTATGCTGGCACTTACATAGGTCTGCTGAACATCAACGGTGATGGTGGAGACCTGATCACGCCGACTCCAGGAACCGCCCCCGAATTGTTGCCTGGCCAGGCCGCCGAAGTGACCGGAGATGTGTTCATCAATGCCGATTTCTCGGACAACCGGGTCAAAGGGACGGTGTATAACCGTCAGATTACGGATCAGCCGGCAACAATAGTAGAAGACTTGGATCTTGAGCCCACCGATATTGCCTCCGGCGGGACGTTTGACGGAGCGGTTTCCACCGGCGGCATCGGCGTCGGGGAATACGGGGGCGTCTTCTCGGGAACAGATGCCGCGGCTGTGGCGGGATCAGTCCACGCTACAAGCCATATACAGGCCTTTTCAGGAAGTACGGTTCCAATCGAAGAGTTTGGTGTCTTTGTGCTCGGCTCCTGCGACGGCGCCAGCCCGGATCCGGTCTGCAACCAGCCCGATCCCTGATCCATGCGCAAGGCCGCAGCGGCGTTATTGTTGCTGGGCCTGGCAACGGCCCAGCCTCACGCACAGGAACCAGCCAAGCAGCAACTGCATCTGTCCCTGCAACAGGGGCAGGTCATGGCTGCGCATGCGCTGAACTCCGGCAATCCGCAGCTGGCCCTTCAGCTATCAAGCTCCCTGCTGCAAGCAAATGGCAAGGATCACCTTGCCTGGCATCTGCAAGCCGCCGCCTATGCCCGGACCGGTCAGCCGGAGAAAGGGCGCAAATCGGCTGCCCGCGCCTTCCGTTTTGCCCCGGATGACGCCAGCCGCTACCAGATGGCCCAACTGGCCTCCCGCCTCGCCTTTCAGGGCGGCAGCCCGACGCTGTCGCAATACTGGCTGCGCCGCACAGCCGTCTACGCACCGGATGAAAAGGCCGAGAAGCTGATTGCCAAGGATTACGAGACATTACGGCGCATAAACCCCTGGTCGTTCCGGCTCAGCGGAGGGGTGAAACCCTCCAGCAATGTGAACAACGGCTCGGACGCGGCCACCCAGGAAATCGACGGGCTGGCATCGCATGAAAACAGGTTCGGACCGCGCGCCATTGCACTGTCCGGCCTCATCGGCACGCTGGATGCAGGCGTCAGCCGCCGCCTGCAGCAAAGCGAATCCAGCCTGACCGCGCTTAGCGGCCGCCTGTATGTACAGCGGGTTGCCCTCTCTGACAGCGCCAAGGCGCAGGCGGCTGAGCTGGCCGCCCGCACCGGCACAACGGTTCCGCGGAACTCCGAATTCGGCTCGACCTATGGCGAGATCACCCTTAGCCACGCCTTCAAGGCAGGCAAACCTGGCCAAGGCGGCAGTGCCCGCGTCGCATTGACTGGTGCCACCTCCTGGTATGGCGGCGAGCGCAACTATAATCTAGCCAAACTCTCTGCAGCCCGCAGCTGGGCACTTTCACCGCAAAACCGGCTGACCATAGACGGCAGCGCCGAACACAGGCTGAGTCCGCGCTTTGCCACCTTGGAAGCGGATGTCTTTGGGCTTGGAGCGTCGCTGTCGCGCCAGCTCAGCAACGGCAGCAGCCTGAGTTTCTCGCTTGGACTGCGCGACACTCAAGCCAAGAGCAATAATTCCGACGGAACATCCGCGACCTTCCGCGTAGGCTATGCCCTTGGACACCAAATCGGACCGGCCAAAATCAGCACAGGGCTGATTCTAGGTACAGCGGACTACCCGCATCACACCTTTCACAATGGCCATTCCTGGCAGCCAGTCCCCGGCGGGCGCCAGGACACCTCCGCCTATGCCGACTTGAACGTGTTCTTTGAAGAATACGACTACGCCGGATTTGCCCCGATGCTGCGTCTGCGCGCTGGCAAGCGGTTCTCGAACCACAGCCGCTTCGAGACCTCAGAGTTCTCCATCTCTCTTGGCGTTGAATCAAAATTCTGAGAGCCTGCCGGCGCTTTTGCTGGCCTTCACCCCCTGCCCCGCTAAAGTCCCAGCAAACACAGACAGGAGAGAGCCGTGCCCCTTACGTATCTGCACACAATGGTCCGGGTGAAGGACCTGGAAAAATCCATGGCCTTCTATGAGCTGCTGGGCCTCAAGCAGACCCGCCGCTGGGACTATGAGGCGGGCCGCTTCACCCTGGTCTTCATGGCCCCTCCCGGCCAGGAGGAGACGCCGCTGGAGCTGACATACAATTGGGATGGCGACGAAGGGCTGCCGAGCGACAGCCGCCATTTCGGCCATCTCGCCTATGGGGTGGATGACATCTACGCCGCTTGTCAGCACCTGATGGACAACGGTGTTACGATCAACCGCCCACCGCGCGATGGCCGCATGGCTTTTGTGCGCTCGCCGGATAATGTGTCCATTGAACTTCTGCAGAACGGCGAGCCGCTCGCCCCGGCAGAGCCCTGGGCCAGCATGGAAAACACCGGTAGCTGGTAATCCTGCAAGCGCGGGCCGGAGCCTGTCCGGATCGCGCGCAAAAGTTTTGAGGAAAACTTTTGCCAAGACTTTTCCAAAAAGTCTTGGGCTCCACAGCCGCGGCACAGGCATATTCCCTTAAGGCGCCGGTTCTTTTCGGAAGATGAGGCGGCGGCAAGTGCGGTAGGCGGCCGTGTCTCAGCAAGCGTGCTGGAGAGCTGCGGCACACATGCTCAGAACATCTGGCTTTGGGAGCAATCGCCCGCCTCTTTGAATACTGGATGCGGCAGAGTTTCCTTTCCCGGAACGCAGAAAACCCGGTGCAGCGCCGCTGTGGTGCTGCCCGTTCGCCGCGGCATCTCCCGCCGCTCTTTGGTTTCCTGCAACCATCAAACCAAGTAATAAGGGCGGCTACTTCTGCAACCATCTGCCATGGCCCCTGTCCCGGGTCCCGGCGCTTTGCCCTTCAATACGTCCAGAGCACGGTTTCCCCTCATGCCCCTGTTTCGGCCCGCCGGATTTCCCCGGTCTGCACGGCCTGCTGCCTGCCGGGCTAATCTGCCCGTCTGGCGTCTTAATAGATGTAGCGGATCTGATCCGACCAGTAACGCTCCACCCGCTTCAGCGAGGCGGTAATATCCTCGATCCCTTCAGAAGAGATCACGTTTTTGCCTTCCAGCCCCTCCGCATGGCGGGAAAACAAGGCCGACACGATATCGCGGATTTCGCGGCCGCGCTGGGTCAGTCGCACCCGCACTGAACGGCGGTCGATCTCGCAGCGCTGATGGTGCATATAGCCCATCTCGACCAGCTTCTTCAGGTTGTAGCTGACATTGCTGCCCTGATAGTAGCCGCGGGTCTTCAATTCCCCGGCGGTTACCTCGTTATCGCCGATATTGAACAGCAGGAGCGCCTGGACTGCGTTGATTTCCAGCACCCCAACGCGTTCGAATTCATCCTTGATGACGTCCAGCAGCAGACGGTGGAGACGCTCGACCAGCGCCAGCGCCTCCAGATAGCCAGTCATAAACCCTTTGCGGTCCGTCTGGCCGATTGGCATTTCCATACTCATTCGCATCTCCGACTCGAATTTGCTCTTGAGGCAAGATGCCAACAATTCCCGAAAAATCAGTTAAGCCGGAATTTTATTATTTTTGGTACGTTTGCGCTATGTCTTCCACCAGCGCGCGGAACGGCTCAGCCGGCGCGGCCTGCCCGGTAACCCATTGATACAAATCCTGATCATTCTCGTGCAGCAGGGCGTCGTAAAGATCCAGCCGGGCGTCATCCATCTGCGCCAGATTGGCAGCGGCAAACCCCGACAGGAGAATGTCCATCTCCTTGATTCCCCGCCGCATCGAACGCATTTGCAGCCGCTTCAGCCGGACTTCGCGGGACTCGCTCATGCCTCTGCTCCGGCTACCTCGGCTGCCTCAGCCGCCTGCAGCAGGTTGCGCAGCTTCTTCTCCAGCCGCGCAGCACGCTCGGCATTGCTGCGCATTTCGCCGCGCAATTCGCGCATTTCCTTCAAAATGCCGGCAAATTCGCCCAGCCCCACGTCGGCGCCAACCGGCTCAGACATGCCCTCGCCCTCGCCAGTCAGCAGCCAGGACATCGACACGTTCAGAACACCCGCCATCATCGTCAGCTTGTTGGCGCGCGGCTCGGACAGATCCTGCTCCCAGGCCGCAAGCGTTGCTTTCTTGATGCCCAGCCGGCGGGCCAGCTGTGCCTGGGTCATGCCAGCAGCCTCGCGCGCGGCGGCCACCCGGTCGCCGAAAGTTGCTGCATCCGGGCCGTACCAGTCAGTCTCCTGCGCTTCCATCGTCAGTTCTCCTTATACTGTTGCCAATGCAGCTTGATCGCTGTCTGGCGGCACCCTATGACAGTTCCGCAGAACATACAAACCAGGGCCAGCCTAATGTCTTTCCTGTCGGATACCCTCAGCCGCGTCAAACCGTCGCCGACCATAGCCATGACCGCAAAAGCGGCTGAATTGAAGGCCGCGGGACGCGACGTCATCGGTCTTTCCGCCGGCGAGCCGGACTTTGACACGCCGCAGAACATCAAGGACGCAGCCGTCGCCGCCATCGCCGCAGGCAAGACCAAATACACCGCCCCCGACGGTATTCCGGAGCTGAAACAGGCCGTTTGCGCAAAGATGAAGCGCGACCACGGGCTGGACTACACGCCCGCGCAGGTCTCAGTCGGCACCGGCGGCAAGCAGACGCTCTACAACGCCCTGATGGCGACCCTGAACGCGGGCGACGAAGTGGTGATCCCGGCGCCCTATTGGGTCTCTTACCCCGACATGGTGCTGCTGGCAGGCGGCACGCCGGTGGTTGCCGAAACCTCGATCCAGACCAATTTCAAGCTGACCGCGGATCAGCTTGAGGCCGCGATCACGCCCAAAACCAAATGGTTCATCTTCAACTCGCCCTCCAACCCGACCGGCGCGGGCTACAGCTGGGAGGAGCTGAGGGCACTGACCGAGGTGCTGCTGCGCCATCCCCATGTCTGGATCATGACCGACGACATGTACGAGCACCTCGCCTATGACGGGTTCGAATTCTGCACCCCGGCGCAGGTTGAGCCCGCGCTTTATGAGCGCACCCTCACCTGCAACGGCGTCTCCAAAGCCTATGCCATGACCGGCTGGCGCATCGGCTATGCCGCAGGCCCGGAAAAGCTGATCGCCGCCATGCGCAAGGTGCAGTCGCAGTCCACTTCCAACCCCTGCTCGGTCAGCCAGTGGGCCGCGGTTGAGGCGCTCAATGGCACTCAGGACTTCCTGGCGCCCAACAACGAGACATTCGTGCGCCGCCGCAACCTGGTGGTCTCCATGCTGAACAAGATCGACGGCATCTCCTGCCCGGTGCCGGAAGGCGCATTCTACGTCTACCCGTCCATCGCCGGATTGATCGGCAAGACCACACCCGCGGGCAAGGTAATCGAAACAGACGAGGATTTCGCCACTGCCCTGCTGGAAGAGGCCGATGTCGCTGTGGTCTTTGGCGCAGCCTTCGGTCTGTCGCCCAACTTCCGCGTCAGCTACGCTACCTCGGACGAAGCGCTGGAGACGGCTTGCAGCCGCATCCAGAAATTCTGCGCCGCACTGACTTAAACGGGAGACAAGGCATGAGCGCCGAACTGCCGGAATACTACTTCCGCGTCCGTGAGAACGGCGCTTTTGTCTTCCGTGTCGATACCGAGAACCGCCAGCGGCGGATCGAGATGGATCAGATCGCCGTTGTGAACATCCGCAACGGCGAGATCAAACCGCACGGCCAGCGCGCACTGTCCGAGCAGGACATTGCCGAGATCAAATCCTGGATGGAAGCCCGCACCGCCACATTGGCGGCCCGCGACGTGGACGACATCCACCGCGCCATCGACCATTTGAACCTGACGACCCACTGGGCCAACAGCCGCGCCAGCGATGAGCAGCTGGAAAAGGTCACTGACGCACTGTTGCTGGCGATGCACGACCTGCGCAGCGTTCTGGTGCGCAAGAAGGCCGACCGGCTGATCAAGGCCCGCGAGGGCGAATAGCCCCTCTCAGCCGCAGAACCGCGACCGCACCATGTAGGACCGGAAGCTTTGCCGCGGCAAAGGCTCTACCTTTTCTTGCGTTTGCAATGCCTGATACGGAACCGGCGGCTCCGGGACTGACCGCGCCCGCAGCCTGCTTGTCTCTCCAGCCCGCTCAAGATCGCGGCGCCTGAGGCGCTCCGCCTCCTGCTGCCTGATGTGCTGCTGCGCATTTTCTTGCGCCTCCAGGCCCAGCTCAAACAGGCGGCGGCCCGGCTGCGGATCAAGCAGCGCGGGATCCGGCACCTCCAGCCGGGCAATCTGGCAGATAGATTGTTCTTTCAATCCGGCCAGCCAGCTGCGGCCAGGGCGCGGCTGCCGCAGGGTCACGATATGGCCAGCCTTGCTCCCCAGCCCGCGGACGGCGAATTCCAAGGGCTCCGGCATTTCGAAATGCTGCGTTCCGGCGCCGAACAGGGCCTCTTCCCCCTGCCATTTGGTGCCGCTGGCAAAACGCAGGACAAAGCGCCCCGGCGGCACCAGCACTTTGAAAAAGGCGCCGCCCTCGATATAGGCAGCCAGCGCGGCCTCGCCGGTCCCGTGATCATGCAGCGTCAGAAAGTAGTCCGCCCCCTTTGGCGACTTCACCTGCAGCGGGAACACCGCTGGCAGCCCGGTCCGGTTCCACATCAGCCCCGGCCTCTGCGGCGGCCCAACGCCGGCGCTTTCCGCCGACAATGCGCCTGGCGCCAGCCACATTGCCAGCACGGCAGCCAGCAAGCCCATCTGCCGGAATACTGCAATTGCGCGCCGCCAGTTCATAGAAGCCATTCCCTTCCGCTGCGCCGTTGTTTCCACCGCCAGCCTAGCACATCCGCCGCCCTGCCACGGCCCGCCCGTCTTCAAAATCGCGGCATCGGCCTATTGGCAAGGCTCCGCCGCTTTCCACCCTGCCTGCCGCCGCCTCTGGACGCCTTGGCCGCCGCGTGATTGAGCATTGGAACCCCGGCCAGCCCGGCCGGGCAAAAGACGAAAGACCCCCAGCATGCGTCCCCTTGCTCCGCTCGCCATCGCTCTCCTCTGTGCCGTCACCGCCCTTCCTGCCGCAGCAGGCGGGCCGAAGGTCAAAGTGCAGAACAAAGGCGATCAGTACAAATACGAGTACAAGGACCATCGCTGCCAGTTCAAATACCAGGTCAAGTTCTCCAGCGGCGAGGTCAAGTCGCAGGAAAAGGGCGACTGCTCCCATATCGGCCATTTCCCGCAGTTTGCTCCGCCCGCAGCTGCCGGGCACCGGCACAAGCAGCAGCCCAGCGGGACCATTTTCACCTGCAACTCCCAATCGCTTGGCACGCTGCTGGGTACCGCGGCAGGCGCCGCGGCGGGTTCGCGGCTGGGTGACGGCGATGCGCTGGCGATTGCCGCAGGCTCGGTGCTGGGCGCGCTGCTGGGCAGCGAGATCGGCCAGCGCATCGACAGCCGCGACCGCCGCTGCATCGGCTCAGCCCTTGCATATGCCGGCAGCAATCAGATGTTCGATTTTGTGAACCGGGAGACCGGGCTGGATTACGCGCTGCGCCCGCTGCAGTGGAGCCGCCGCGGCGGCAGCCGCTGCCGCAGCTTTGATGCCCGGTTCGGCGAAGGCCGCTGGCGCCGCGGCCTGGCCTGCCACCAGGGCGGCGGCTGGCAGATCGTGGATCTGGATTGAACAGCCCGCCCCTATGAGCAGCCAACGCGGGCCCCGCCGGGGCGCGGCCCGCAAGCCTCTGTGACTTAAGACGCCTTGGCGCCCGCCGCGTCTTTCATCGCATCAACGCCCTTCTTCCACAGGTTGCCCTGCCACAGCTCTTCCAAGCCGGTTTCGCCGCTGGCGCCCTTGGTGGTCAGGTAGTCATAGTAGGAGGTCGGCTTATGGCCGGTGATGTTGTAGAAATCCGGGCTGCAGCGGGTGTAGAAACCATTGGTCAGATACTCGAAGAACTCAGCCCGGGTGGCGCCGAAATCGGCCTCGAACTGCTCCATCGACTGGGCGCGGTATTCGATCTCCTTGCCCATGGCGCGGCCCAGGTCGGCGGCGATTTCCGCCATCGACTGCGGCGCCGGGCCGGTGATGTCGTAGAACTTGTTGCCATGACGCTCCGCGCCTTCGCTCAGCACCACGGCTGCGGCTTCGGCAATATCGCGGGTCGCCACGAAGGAGTTGCGCATATCGCCCAGCGGGTTCGAGAACCAGCCCTCGTTTTCAATGGTTTCGCAATCGGTCTTCAAGAGGTGGTTCATGAAGAAGTTGTTGCGCAGCGCAGTGACGTTCAGGCCCGCATCGATCAGCGCCTTCTCGCCCCACCAGTAGTGCTGCAGCATCAGCGGAATGCCGGCACCGGCGCGCGAGGCATGGGTGTCTGCATCGTAGTCGGCGGTGTTGGTATCCGCGCCCATGCAGCTGACGCGCACCACATGCTTGATCTGTGCCTTGCGCTCCCCCAGCGCCTTGCAGAAATTCAGATGCCCTTCCAGCATCGGATCCAGCGAGGCGGAGTAGATCGCCGAGACGCCGTCCAGCGCAGCCTCCCAGGTGGCAGGCTCCGACAGGTCGAACTTGACCACCTCATCAGCGCCCAAGGATTTCAGCATCTCCGCCTTGGACTCGCTGAAGTAGCAGGCGCGTACGGTGAAGCCGCCGGCCTCTGCCAGGCGTGCGACCAGCTCGCGGCCGATGCGGCCGGTGGCCGAGGTGATCAGAACAACGGGTTTGGACATGGGAAAGCCTCCTGATGCCGCGCACCGCCACAAGGCAGCCCGCGCATGATTTGCAAATCTGCGCGGACCCTACAGCGGAGCCCTCATCCAGTACCCCCGAAACCCGACGCAAAATGCCACGGTTTCGCCAGAGGCTTCCTCACTCGGCGATGTCTTCCGCCCACAGCTCCGGCTTCTCGCGGATAAATCGCTCCATCAGCGCGATGCAGTCCGGATCATCGGCAATCGCCACCTCGACGCCTTTGGAGCGCAGGAAGTCCTCGTTGCCGCCAAAGGTCCTGATGTCGCCCACCACCACCCGCGGAATGCCGAACTGCAGGATGGTGCCGCTGCACATCACGCGGCCTGACCCACAGTCTTGATCGAGCGCCGCCAGAACCGCAGCATCAGGAACAGACCCGCTGCAGACAGGCCCGCCACCAGACCGGCCCAGACACCAATACCGCCCCAGCCCAGCAGGAATCCCATCACATAGGATGCCGGGATGCCCACCGCCCAATAGCTCAGCACCGCAATCACCATCGGCACGCCGGTGTCCTGCACCCCGCGCAGCAGCCCCAGCGCAATCGCCTGCATTCCGTCCATCATCTGGAACAGTGCCGCCGCCGCCAAGAGCCCCCCTCCGATCAGCAGAATCTCCGCCTTGCGCGGGTCTGCCGGGTCCAGGAACAGCGACATCAGCGGATCGGGAATGGTCAGGAACAGGGTGATCCCAACCACCGAGACCGCCAGCGACATCGCCGTCACCACCTTGCCGCCGCGCGCCATATGCGCCTGGTCCTGGCGGCCAAAAGCATTGCCGACCCGGACCGTGGCCGCATTGGACAGGCCAAGGTGCACCATAAACGTGAGCCCCGCCAGCGAGATCGCAATGCCGTGGGCGGCCAGCGGCACCGTGCCCAGCCAGCCCATCATCATCGCCGAGGCCGCAAACAGGCTGGTCTCGGCCAGCGTCGTCAGCCCGATCGGCGCCCCCATGCGGAATACTTTGCCCAGCATCTCCCAGTCGGGACGCTGGAAATTTTTCAGCAGCTCATGCTCCGGCAGCACCTTCAGCGCATAGGCCAGCACAAGGCCAAAGGACACGCCGTTGGTCACCAAAGAGGCAATCGCCGCCCCGGTGATCCCCAGCTCCGGCGCACCCCAGTTGCCGAAGATCAGCGCGTAGTTCACCAGCGCGTTCAGCACCGCCGCCAGCACCGACATCCACAGTACCACCTGGGTATGCTCCAGCGCCGCCAGATATGACTTGGCCACCATGTACAATAGCGCCGGAAAGATCGCCCAGCCGGCAATCCGCAGGTACTCCGCCGCATCATGCGCCACCGCCGCCTCCTGCCCCAGCATGAGCAGAATCGGCTCCGACCACCACAACAGCGGCACCGCCAGCGCACCATAGAGAAGCGACAGCCACAGCCCCATACGGGTCGAGCGGCGGATCTGCCGCTCCTCCCCGGCCCCGGCCGCTGCCGCAACCATCGGCATCACCGCAAAGGCAAAGCCCGACCCCAGGAGGAAGATCGAGAAGAAATAGGTCGACCCCAGCGTCACCGCCGCCAGTTCCTCCACCCCGTACCAGCCCAGCATGACGGTATCGGTGAGGCCGATGGCAAACTGCGCCACATGGCCGCCGATCAGCGGCAGCCCCAGCACGGCAATTGCGCGGGCATGGCCGCCGACGGACATCCCGGAAGTTTTGGTCGCTAACATACTCATACAGCCAGCCATATGACGGCCCGCATCCCCCCGCAAGAGCAGAGTTCCCTTGCCAGTGCACAGGGCATTGGTGGTATTCTGCACAAGGACCACACCCCCTGCAGGAGCCCCTTGATGCCCGACGCTTTCGCCCAGCTGATCCCCGACGCCCGCCGCTTTCTGGCCGGGCTTCAGCAGAACAACAGCCGGGAGTGGTTCAACGATCACAAGGAGCAGTACGAGACGCAGCTGAAAGCCCCGGCCCTGCTGCTGCTGGACGAGGTTGCCCAGGCAATTTCCAAGCGCAGCGGCGCCAAGGTCTCAACCAAACTGTTCCGCCCCCAGCGCGATGTGCGGTTTTCCAAGGACAAGACGCCCTACAACACCCATCTGCACATGATGTGGACGGTGAACGGCGCGGGCTGCGCGCTGTTCTTCGGCATCGCCCCCGATTACTGCACCGCCGGCGGCGGCCTCATGAGCTTCTCACCCCAGCAGACCACCCGCTGGCGCGAAGCGCTGGACGGCGCATGGGGGGATGAGGCCTCAGCCCTCCTCGGCGTGCTGGCGCTTGGCGGCTTCCCTGCCAAGGAGCCCGAGCTGAAGCGCGTTCCCTCCCCCTATGGCAAAGCGCATCCCCACGGCCCCCAGCTGCGCCGCAAATCGCTGACGCTGTGGCACGAGATGACCAAGCAAGAGCAAGCCGCCCCGATGGCCGCGCTGATGTCGGCGCATCTGACGCTGTCGCCGCTGTTTGCAATGCTGGATGATGCCCTGTCCGAATAGAGTTTCTTTGTTGCGCTAACAAAGGTCAGATAGCGAATGGGACAGAACAAGTAACCGCTATCATCACAGTCCAAAAATACATCCGAAAGCGAACATTCCACGCTCTGGGCCCTTTGATTTTGTACCAAGTCTCCCAGCCAGTGTAAGGCCACGAGCAATCGGAACCACTCCGCGATAACTGGCACTCCAGCATGCTTAGGTATTCAGCAAGAGTTTCGATGTAGCGCAGCTGCATCTGAGATCGGTATAAAGCAAGAAAGGCCAAGCCTGGCGGAATCCAAAGCACGTACTGAAAGTTTTCGAAGCCTACGCCCTCACCCGTAACATCGCTAGCTTTTGAGGGCGCGGTACTAAAGTACCATGCATAAACCGCAGACAATGCAGAGAAGAGGTAAACTTCAATCTTTTGTAGCTGATCGACTGCGTATGACATCTTTGCATGGCAGACATCGTATTCTTTAAACAGAAAACCCGACACCAATGTAACTCCGTTATCTCGCAACGACACCTTTAGTTAGTTTCGAGAGGGAGGAATTCAAGCTGAAGGCGAGTTATCTCTCCTTACCTGAACTTTGCCTTCCTCAAACCTGAGAATTTCGAACCGGCCCGCCAAAGGATCAACCCGGTTGCTAGAAGCGCACCAATGATTGCCCAGCCAACCGCAGGCTCCAGGACACGCGCCTCACTTTCCTCAAAAGGCTGGATCGGAAGCAGCGCATAAATGTCAAAGCCGGGCTCACCGATAGAAAGCCAAACCCAAAACGCACCCAGGACAAACGGCAAGGCGATCAGTTTCAACAGCGTGCCTCTCACCTGCTGCATGGGCCGGCCTCTCTCACAAACCCCGCAGCATGATCTGGCTGGCCAGCACCGCCACCACGGCGCCCGCCAGGATCTCCAGCAGCGCCGCGGCCCGCAGCGCGCCGGTGCCCTCCATCTGCGCCAGCGCGCCCTTGCGCATGGTGACTGCTGCAGCCGCAACCGCCACGGTCACGGTCGCCGTGCCCAGCCCCATGGCAAAAGCCCCGGCAATCCCGGCCCAAAGGACGCCCATGCGCCAGGTCAGCAGCAGCAGAAACACCGCTCCGGTGCAGGGCCGCAGCGCCACTGCCCCCACAATCGCCAGCGCATCGCGCAGGGAGTGGGCACCGGCGGCCTCCTCCATCGTCGGACCATGGCGGTGCCCGCAAGAGGCGCAGACCCCGTCTTCCTGATCATGCCCGTGATGGTGACTATGATGATGATGCCCCGCATGCGCCTCTGCTTGAACAGCACGGCTCGCCAGCAGCCGCCGCACGCCGCGCAGCAGCAGCCATAGGCCGACAAGGGCGATCAGCCCGTACGACACCGGCGCCAGAACGTCCTCTGCCGCGCTGGTCAGCTGCTCGCGCCCCCAATCGAGCAGCAGCAGCCCGCCTGCGACCAGAACCACCGCAGTGGCCGCCTGCGCCAGCGAGGACGCCAGCGCCAGCCCTGCCAGCCGGGTCAAAGGCACCGGCTTGCCCATGCCGTAGCCGCCGATCACCAGCTTGCCGTGGCCGGGCCCGGCGGCGTGGAAAAAGCCATAGGCAAAACACAAGGACAAGAGCGCCAGCAGCGCCCCAGGCTCGCCGGCCCGCAGCGCCCGCAGCCCCCGCGCCATGGCATTCTGCGCCTCGCGCTGGCCTTCGGCAGCCCAGGCCGAGACCGCTCCGGACCCGCCAAAACCCCAAAGCCAAACCGCCGAAGCCGCCACACTCAGCGCTGCTATTGTTAATAGAACCTTCACCTTACGCGCCGCAGCTCAAGCGCAGGGTATCGGCAAAAGCCTCCCCGACTTTCGGATAGCTCTCCTCAGCCTGCTCTGCCGGCATTGCATAAAGCAGCTCCTCCACCATGGTATAGGCCTGATCCAGGTTGGGCGGCGTGATACTGCCCTGGCAGCCGCCGGTGACCTCAAGCCCCCGGTTCACGGTATAGGCAGTGTAATAGGTTGGATCATAGGCCTTGATCACCACCCCGTCAGCCGCTTGCGGCTGCACCAGCGCCCTGCGGTGCCGTGTGGTTATCCGCCCGTCTGCAACCTCCGTCGACAGATGCTCCGGTGCACCCAGCGCCAGCGCCTCGCCGTCCAGCGTCAGATAGGTATCGCCCTCGTACCCCTCGACCCAGGACATATCAAAGCCCTGCAGCTGCGCCAGTTCCTCCGCCGTCAGCGTCCCGTCATAGTCGCTGTCCAGCGCCCGGTCCTCGAAGATCAGAAGCGAATAGAACTCGTCATAGGCCCAGGTGATCTCCACCGCCTGCAGTTCTCCGGCTTCCGAGACAACAACCTTCACGGCAGTATCGACAAAGATATGCGGATGCGACCCGGCCGCCGCCGGAGCCAGCAGAGACACCGCAAGAAAAGGACCAAAACACTTCATGCCGAAAGATCTAAGCCCTGCACCGCACACCCGCAACAGCTAGCACGCGATGCAAGCAGGTTTCAGCGGGCGCGGGTCTCGGGATGCAGCGCCTTGCACAGGATATGATCGGACTGATGGATCACATAATGCGCCTGGCCCGCGATCAGCGGATCGGACGACTGAGCGGTCTCCAGGTCCTTGCCGGGGCAGGCCAGCACCGGCTGGAAATGCCCCATGCAATCCAGCCGCGCCCGTTTCTTTCAGTTCGGCTTGGTCACCGTCCAGGCCGCATCCGCGGTGCCGGTGTAAAAGAACATCGCTTCCCTGGCTGACCGCCCGCGCCCCGGATCCGCGCTGACCAGCCTCAAAAGATGCACCGCCGGCACGAAAAAAGCGGCCCCTTTAGGCCGCCTGCTTCTTTCTGGTTTGAAATACCCCGGGATGAGCGCGCCTGGCGCGCGAGGGGCAGCGCCCCTTATGTGTGCCCCCAGTCCTGCGGGTCCTCCGAGTTGTTCGGGCTCAGCCCCAGCACATCCCCCTTGACCGAGCATCCCAGCCCCAGCACCGTCCGGTTGGCATAAGAAAAATAGGCGGTCACCTGGTTGATCTCCAGGATCTCGCCGTCATCAAACCCGGCCTCGCGCAAGGCCGCCACATCCGCTTCGCTAACGCTGGCAGGCGCCTCGGTCAGCTTGCGCGCATAGCCCATCGCGGCGATCTGCGCAGGATCCAGCGGCGCGGCACCCGGATCGCGCGCTTCAATTGCTGCCCGGACCGCCAGCCCGCGCGCCTCATCCCCCAGCAGCCGCTGCAGGCCTGCAAAATGATGCTCGACGCAGTAGGCGCAGTCGTTCAAGGACGACACCCACACCCCCAGCACCTCCAGAAACCACTTGGGGATCTTGTTGCCGGTGTGGTGCAGCACATTCTTGTAGATCGCCATATGGCCTTCCATCGAATGCGGCCGCAGCGAGTGCACCATCATGATGTTGTCGACATTGTTCCCCGGCCCGGTCACCCGCTCATACAGTTTCTTCAGCTTGCCGGTTGCCTCTTCAAAAGGAACGGTCCTGATCCAAGCCATATTTCTCTCCCTGACTGTTTGCCCAGGAGAGTAGCCGCTGCGCTTTGCGAGGAAAGCAGAAACGGAACGTCAAACACCGCTCTATTCGGAACGTGAGGCGCAAGCCGCACGGCCCGCGCCTGACCTTCCTCCCGGGAAGGCGCGAACCTTGTGCTGCCGCAAGTGAGCTGCGCAATCTAGGCTTGGCTGGCTTCGCGTGCCACGGCTGCAATCGCCGCCGTTACATCCGCTTCGCGGCTGCGGTGGTTGACGATGGCGGCCCGCAGCATCACCCGGCCTTGCGACCTTGTGGTCGAGAACACGGCCTCGCCGCTTTCCTGCAGGGTTTGGGCAATGCGCGCATTCACATCCGACTGCGCCTCAGGCTCCAGATCGCTGCGCGCGGTGAAAACGCAGACATTGGACACCACCGGCGCCCCCAGTTCCATCAAGGGTTGCGCCTCCACCTCTGCCGCCATGAAGGACGCCAGCTCGCAGTTCCCGGTGATCGCCTCCGAGAACGCCGCCTCGCCATAGGTCTCCAGCGCCGTCCAGATTTTCAAGGCCCGGTTGCCGCGGGACAGATCGATGCCGTAATCGCAGAACCACGGCTCGCCGCCCGCCAGCCCGCCCTCGGCGCCCTCCAGATAAGAGGGGCGCGCCGCAAAGGCCGCCCGGTGCTCGTCCTCGTTGCGCAACAGCGCCATGCCGCAGTCATAGCCCACATACATCCACTTGTGGAAATCCAGCGCAATACTGTCAGCCCGGCCGATCCCGTCGGACAGCGACCGGTAAGGCTCTGCTGCAATCCGCGTCCAGGCGCCAAAGGCCCCGTCCACATGCAGCCACAGACCCAGTTCCGCCGCCGCATCCGCCAGCGCATTCAGATCATCATAAAGCCCCAGATCCACCGATCCGGCGGTGCCGACCACAAGAAACGGCACGGCCCCGGCGGCCTTGTCTCCGGCAACCATCTCGGCCAGAGCCGCACAATCCATTTTACCGCCGGCCAAAGGCACCTTGCGCAGATTTTCCGAGCCAATGCCCAGAAGCTCCACAGCCTTCAGTGTCGCATTATGCACGCCCTCGCCCGCATAAGCCGTCAGCCTTGCAGACCCCTGCCCGCTCTTGCGCAGGTCTTTCAGCACCCGGAGGCGCGCCGCCTGAAAGGCTATCACCGTGGCCTGCGACGTCCCCGTCACCAGCAGCCCGCTGGCGCCCTCCGGCATCCCCATCTTGCGGCGGGTCCAGTCAACCACCGCACGCTCCATATAGTTCGCGCCATGGTCGCGCCCGCCCATATTGGCGTTCACCGCAGCCGCCGCCAATGAGCTGATCAGATCCGAGGCCAGCCCTGATCCCTGCACCCAGCCCCAGAACCGCGGATGGGTGTTGCCGCCATGATAGGGCAGCACATCCGAGATGATCCGGTTCACGGTTTCCTGCGGCCCCCGCGCCTCGGCTGTCACCGCGTAGCGCGCATCAATGTCTTCCGGAACCGGCTGCCAGGGACGCTCCGCGGCTGCCTGCATCTGGTCCAGCGCCGCCTCCAGCATCCGCTGCGCCTCGGCCCGGAATGCCGCCCAATCCTGCGTCCTGATCCCCTTCTCAGCCACCTGCGCGCCCTCCTCATGTGCTTAGCTGGCCGCAGATGTACCCCGCAAAGGCTGCAACTGCAGCAATATTCTCCCATCTGCGGCAATCTGAAAACAATGGTTCGGGTTTTTGCGAGGCATTGCCCAGCAAAGATTGGAACCGCATGCTCAGTGGAACTGAACGAAGCGCGTGATCTGCTGCTTGCTGTATCCTAGGTGCGGCAGCATTTCTTCCATGAACCTCTGCCAAGGCTGTCCGGAATAAGTGTGAGAAGCAAAGTTCGAAACGCAGGTTCTGGAGTTGTGAGTATATTCAACCTGCCAGTCGGAGAAGCCGAATATCAGAAACCGCTCCCCGTCCCGGGCGCAAAACGCATCCAAGGGTGCAACGTCCAGCAGCTTGTCTGCCGCTTCAGCGCTGATCCGAGCTTCCCTCTCCTTAAAGGGCAGCTTCTGCGCCGGCATGTTCTCGACGGTAACCCGCGCGCTCTCCACATTTCCGAATGCACGATTGTGCAGAGGTTTGGCGGTCTTCTGCGTCAGCAAGGCCCCGCTAGGGCTCCGCTCGATTCTAAAGACTGCCGGCAGTTCGCCAGGAGGACCCAAGAGAATTCTAAGCCCCCACTCACCGGTCTTCCGCTGATGGCCATTCCACGCGGCTTCCTGAAACGACGCCAGATGAAAGTTCCACCTTCGCTCCCAGAACGACAGGTCTTCGAACTGAGTATCACCAGGCAGGTAATTTCTACCCACCCACCCTTCTGGATAAAACCAACTGCTATTCTTAATCACCGGGCCAACAATTCCGTCCCGTGCCGCATGTCCAGCAGCACACCCGCTCAGCATCAGCGCCAAGCCCGCCGCTATCGCAACTTTCCGCATCCGCAATACTCTGCCTGAAATTGATTTCCGAATTCCGTCAAATCACTATACGCAGGAAAGCGCGGTTATCCACAGCCCCTAGCGGCCCTCTTCCACCCGGCCACAACACCTGCCATAATACCCGTCAACCAAAACCAAGGAAGAGCAGCTCCCGCACATGGCCGACGACCTCCTCAGCACGCCCGCAGCCGAGACCTATGACGCCTCCTCGATCGAGGTTCTGGAAGGCCTTGAACCGGTCCGCCAGCGCCCCGGCATGTATATCGGCGGCACCGATGAGCGCGCGCTGCACCATATGGTCGCCGAGATCCTCGACAACTCCATGGACGAGGCCGTCGCGGGCCACGCCAACCGGATCGAGGTGACGCTGCATTCCGACTACGCCGTCACCATCTCGGACAACGGCCGCGGCATCCCGATCGATCCGCACCCCAAGTTCCCGGACAAATCCGCGCTGGAGGTGATCCTCTGCACCCTGCATGCGGGCGGCAAGTTCTCCGGCAAGGCCTACCAGACCTCCGGCGGCCTGCACGGCGTCGGCTCCTCGGTGGTGAATGCGCTCTCGGATTCCATGGTCGTGCAAGTTGCCAAGAACAAGGAGCTGTTCGAACAGCGCTTCTCCCGCGGCCTGCCGCTGGGCGGCGTTGAGAAGATCGGCGCGGCGCCGAACAAGCGCGGCACCTTCGTCACTTTCCACGCGGACGAGGAAATCTTCGGCCACCACCGCTTCAAGCCCAAGCGCCTGTTCACCCTGGTCCGTTCCAAGGCCTACCTGTTCTCCGGCGTCGAAATCCGCTGGAAGTCCGAGATCGACGACGGCGAAACCCCGCAAGAGGCCACTTTCCACTTCCCCGGCGGCCTCAAGGACTACCTGACCGAGGTGCTGGGCAAATCATCCGTCTACGCAGACGTGCCTTTTGCCGGCAAGGTCGAGTTCCGCGAGAAATTCGGCGAGGCGGGCTATGTGGAATGGGCGATCAACTGGACACCCTCGCGCGACGGCTTCACCCAGTCCTACTGTAACACCGTCCCCACGCCTGAGGGCGGCACACACGTAACGGGCTTCTGGTCCGCGATCCTCAAGGGCATCAAGGCCTACGGCGAGCTGGTCGGCAACAAGAAGGCCGGCCAGATCACCCGTGACGACCTGATGACCGGCGGCTGCGCCCTGGTCTCCTGCTTCATCGCCGACCCCGCCTTTGTCGGCCAGACCAAGGACCGCCTGTCGACGGAATCCGCCAACAAGATGGTGGAGAACTCGGTCCGCGACCATTTCGACAACTGGCTCGCCGCCGACACCAAATCCGCCGGCGCCATCCTCGACTTCCTGATCCTGCGCGCCGAGGAACGGCTGCGCCGCAAGCAGGAGAAAGAGACCCAGCGCAAATCTGCCACCAAGAAACTGCGCCTGCCCGGCAAGCTCACCGACTGCACGTCGAAAGACCGCTCCGGCACCGAGCTGTTCATCGTTGAGGGCGACTCGGCGGGCGGCTCCGGCAAGGGCGCCCGCAACCGCACCAACCAGGCGCTGCTGCCGCTCAAGGGCAAGATCCTGAACGTGCTTGGCGCCGCCTCCAACAAGCTCGGCTCCAACGCCGAGATCAACGACCTCTGCGAGGCGCTTGGCGTCGGCCTTGGCACCAAGTTCAACCTTGACGATCTGCGCTATGACAAGATCATCATCATGACCGACGCGGACGTCGACGGCGCCCATATCGCGTCGTTGCTGATGACCTTCTTCTTCACCCAGATGCGCCCGCTGATCGACGGCGGCCACCTCTACCTCGCCTGCCCGCCGCTGTTCCGCCTGACGCAAGGAGCGAAACGCGTCTACTGCCTGGACGAGGCCGAGCGCGACACATGGCTGGAGAAGGGCCTGGGCGGCAAGGGTAAGATCGACGTCTCCCGCTTCAAAGGTCTTGGCGAAATGGACGCCAAGGACCTGAAAGAGACCACCATGGACCCCGCCACCCGCAAGCTGATCCGCGTCACCATCGACGAGGACGAGCCCGGCGAGACCGGCGACCTGGTCGAGCGCCTGATGGGCAAGAAACCCGAGCTCCGCTTCCAGTATATCCAGGAAAACGCGAAGTTCGTGGAGGAGCTGGACGTCTAAGCCGATGGCGTTCAAGCTTTTCGCCGGGTTATTCTTAGCGCTGCATCTGTTCTTTCTCGCCCTTCTTTACCTCAAGGCGAGGGAGAAAGACCCATCGCTTGGCATCCTGGGTTTCTGGTTTGGACGTGCGCGGCCTCACCCAGCGCTTCAGTTTCTCATGCTGCTGGCATCCGCAAGCACAGCCGCAGTGCTAACAGCCATCATCGACGCTGTGTTTTTCTCCTGATCGCAGTGGTTGCATTCACCAGCCACACGCATAGTGTGAGGCGAAGAGAGAAATAACCCGAGCTCCGCTTCCTGTGTTTCCAAGAAAACACGAAAATTGTGTGTGTGGGGGGGGGGTAGGATGTTTGAGGGAGCCTAAGTGGTAAAGGTTTTCACTGATCATTCTGATCAGCGCCATAAAAGCTGGTGCTATCATTGCTCCCGGACTTTGGGTTCTAGAGAAACCAATCGGGAGCACATTCCAACAAAAAACATACTGACAAAACCATATCCAGAGAACTTGCCAGTTGCTGCAGTTTGCGCAAAATGCAACGAGAGCTATTCTCTGGATGAACAGTACTTTATTGCCTTTTTGTCCGCAGTATTGTCCGGAACCACGGATCCAAATCTACAGGTAAATAATGCTGGCAAAAGCGCTCTTAAGGATCCGAAGCTTCGCGGCCGAATTGAGCGCAGCAAGCGTGAGTACGTAACGATAGGTGGCGAGAAGGTAACACTGTTCGAGCCGGAAGCTGATCGTATCAACAACGTTGTTATCAAAAACGCTCGTGGTCATGTTTTCTTTGAAAACGGTGAACCAAAATTTGAAGAGCCACTTTTCTGCGATGTATTTCCACTGCAAACAGCCAGTGATGAACAGTTAAATGCAATATTCCCGCTGCAGCACTTCGATGTTTGGCCGGAAGTCGGCAGCCGATGGATGCAGCGGCTTGTAGCGGAAAGTGGGTTCGACGACCAAGGATTCTATGTCGTTCAGCCGGAAGTCTACAGGTTTAGACTAGATTTTGATCACGGAGTCACAATCAGATCCGTAATTCATGAATACCTAGGCCGTGTTGACAAAAGGGATTCACAGGCAGAGCTGAACGTGATTCAAGCTGGTATCTGCGATGGAGACCAGCTTGGCACGAGACCTTATGTCGGACGAAGAATGGGTGTTCTTTGAGCGTTTCATCCTTTCTGCCCGCGCCCCGAACGGACGCAAACCTACCAACCACCGGCTTGTTCTTGACGGGATATTCTGGATTGCCCGGACGGGTGCCCCATGGCGCGATCTGCCGGAAGAGTTTGGCAAGTGGTCGAGCGTCTACCGCCAGTTCCGGCGCTGGACGCTGGCGGGGCTATGGGAGGAGATCCTGGAGGCCCTGAACGAAAGCGGGGCCGTGCCAGACGCCCTGCAAATGATCGACAGCACCGTGATCCGGGCCCATCATCAGGCAGCGGGTGCAAAAGGGGGACTCCGCGACAGGGTTTCGGCCGTTCTAGAGGTGGGTTCACGACCAAGATCCACCTCCTCGTCAACGCGCATGGTCTGCCTATGAGAACCGAAATCACGCCAGGGCAAACGTCCGACTATCTAGGCTTTGACCTGGTCATGGCAGAAAATCTGCCCCAGCCTAAGATATTGCTGGCCGACCGCGGCTATGACGCTGACGGCATTCGTAAGTCTATGAATGGCCGTGGCGTTCGCCCCGTGATCCCCATGCGCCGGTCCCGCAAGAAACGCGTCGGTGTGGATCGTTCCTTGTACCGGCTTAGAAACTTGGTCGAACGATGCTTCAACAAGCTCAAGAACGCCCGCAGGGTCGCAACCCGCTACGACAAGACAGCCGAAAGTTTCCTTGGCTTCGTCGATATTACGTCTATCCGCCTATGGCTGCGACATTTGTCAACATGACCTAGCGACGATAGTTGCATGGGAATTTTGAGTTAGTCCTGATGGTTCAAGGAACCCTAGGAATTTTCCTGCCCCTTTCTCACAACACAAGGCCCGCACCTGACCTTGGGGAGGCGTGAAGCGCCTTCGTCATGCTGAAAGCATGCCTCCGGCATGACGGGAAGGTCAGGCGCGGGCCGTGCGGCTAACGCCTCACGTCCCATGAGACACCCTGCCAGCGCCGCTCTTTGATTTGCACGGTCGGGTGCGAAGGGCTCCGCCCGTCCACACTTCAAACCGTCCCCCGGACGGTTTGCCGCTGCGGGAACCGGCGTGAACTCCCGGATGTAAGGTCAGGCGCGGGCCGTGCGGCTAACGCCCCACACCCAAGGGGGCACACCGCCCTCGCTTCTTCTTTGCAAAATACTCCCGCCGGAGGCATCCAACAGGCGCCGTAAACACCAAGGCCTAGGTGTTGCGCACCCGCCGCGCGCCCCGCTTTCCCTGCCTTAACTCCGCTCTGCCATACTCCAATCCGTCGCGGCACCGGTGCGGACTGACATCCCGTACCATCAGGAGATACGGGAATCCCCAAGACCACCTCCTCATCGGGTGCAGGGGTTCTCCGCAAAAGAAGCTTTCGAGCGGACATGGGGCCTCCCGCCCCAGCCGGCCCTCCGCCACAGGCCCGCTTGGGTCATGGCGGCGCCGCCACCTCTTAACGGCCTAGTAAATCCAACAGGCCCAACAGCCCCAGGCAGCAGCCGCCCGGACGGAGCCCCTCTCCGCTCGGCATAAAACCTATTCCCCCGGTGACAGCTTCGTGAAGCCTGTTGCCTGAAACCCCTTTCCCTTCTTATGGTTAGGCCAGCCAATCACAACTATGAGACACGGGCATGGCCTTCATCGCAGACAACCAGCTGCCGCTGCTCCTGCTGTTCTTCTTTGCAGGCCTCGCTGCCACTGCCTTCCTGTTCCGCAAACCCGCAGGGCATCAGGCCTGGAAACTGGCCGATCTGGTCTGGGTGCTGCTTGGCGGTTTCGGCGCGCTGGTGGCAGTGATCTCGGGCATCTACGCCTCTGACAGCTCGCGGCTTGAGCGCCAGATCGACATCGCCTATGCCGCCACCGCGGCCTTTGACCGCGACGCCGCCCGCTTCCGCCTGCGCTTTTGCGATCCTGCCTATGACGCCGACATCGCGGTGCTTTGCGAAAAGGTCGAATTCCTCTCCGCCTCCACCGCGGGCAACGCCGAACTGCCGCTGTTCATCGCAGTCACGGATGAGGTCGCCCCCCTGCGCGGCCTCAGCTTCCTGTTCGGCGGCGGTGAGGAAAAGGACGAAATGGAGGAAATGGAGGCCAAAGCCAGCGCCTTTGACCCCGAGGCCTTCCTGGTCTTCACCTCGCTCGACGCACCCGCCCAGGCCGCGGTGGACAACATGCGCCGCAAGGTGCCTGCGATCGCCGGCGACTACCTGATCATCGCCCGTGCCTATGACGACCTGATCGGCCATGTCGCTACCCTGAAAGAGGAATGGGAGTTCCTGCAGGACAACGCCCATATCCTGGTGCTGCAGATCATCGCACTGTGCCTCGTCAGCTTCGCCGCCCCCTTCCGCCTCGGCAAATCCATTGTCGAGCTGCGCGCCCGCCGCTAACCTGATCCGGCCCCCAGCAGAGGTTTCCCATGCGCTCCTTCGACGAGATCTATGCCATCTCCGCAGACCGCCACGGCGGGCCCGGGGCGCTGGAAGAGAAGCTGGGCAAACCCGACCCGGAGATTACCAAGCTGCCCGAGGACCGCTGGCTGTCGGTGATGACCAAATGCATCTTCCAGGCGGGCTTCAACTGGAAAGTCATCGAGGCCAAATGGGACGGGTTCGAAGAGCTGTTCCACGGCTTCGAACTGGGTCCTTGCGCCTTTATGGACGACCGCGAGTTCGACGCCATCCTCGGCGATACCCGCGTGGTCAGGAACGGCGCCAAACTGGCCACCGTGCGCGCAAACGCCAGCCTGCTGATGGAGCTGCGCGATCAGGGCGGCGCGGGAGAAGTGCTGGGCGGCTGGGCCTCCACCGATTACATCGGACTGCTGGAAATGCTGAAAAAACGCGGCAGCCGCTTGGGCGGAAACACAGGGCAGTATGCTATGCGTTTTGCGGGCCGCGACAGTTTCATCCTGTCCCGGGACGTCACCGCCCGCCTCATGGCTGAAGGCGTCATCGACAAACCCGCCAGCTCCAAAGCAGCCATGAAGGCGGTCCAGGGGGCCTTCAACACCTGGATGGAGCAATCCGGCCGCTCGCTCAATGAAATCAGCCGCGTGCTGGCGTTCAGTTGCTGAAGCGCGCCGCACCCGGCAGGGAACTCAACCGCCTATGATCCGCTACCTGCTCCTCGCCTGTCTGTTCCTCGCCGCCTGCGGGCGCCCGCTGACGGAGACCGAGCGCGCCTATCTCGACGGAATTCACGGCGCCAGCCTCGATGCGGACAAGGTGCGGCTGGTGAAGGGCGCGCCAGTCGGGGCCGTCACCTTCCGCCGCATGCCCCGTCCCCGTGTCACCTGCCGCGAGCGTATCCTGCCGCCGGTGAAAGAAGAGGTCGTCACCTCCAAGCCCGCCGCCGTTGCCCTGTTCAACCGGATCTTCTTCGTCAAGGACTGGTACACAGAGAACTACCTGCCCGATTATCCGCAGAAACTGCACCTGGTCGAGGCAATGCTGCTCGCGCATGAGGCCACCCATGCCTGGCAATGGCAGAACCGCAAACGCACCGGCTATCACCCGCTGCGTGCCGCTGTTGAGCATGGCGGCCGCCGCGACCCCTACCTGTTCGACCTGGAAGGGGATCCGGACTTCCTCAGCTACGGCTACGAGCAGCAAGGCGCCATCATCGAGGAATACGTCTGCTGCCGGGCGCTGGCCCCGCAGGCTGCCCGCACCAAGCGCCTGCACCGGATGCTGTCTGATGCAATGCCGGTCAGCGATCTGCCGCAAAGCCGCGAGCACGACGTCTTCCTGCCCTGGAAAGGTGCCGAGCTGAAAGGCATCTGCGATTAGCACACCGCTGCAGATTGTCCTCACCGCCGCAACGTAGCCCTTGCGTTTCCGGGCGGCATTCCGCCACAACTCTCTTGCAACCGGACAGGAGCCGCCCGATGACCCAATACGCCCTCATCATGCTGGCCGCAGGCCTTGGCATCCCGGTTCTGGCGGCACTGAACGCGGCCCTGGGCAAGCTGATCGGCTCTCCCGCTTCGGCTGCCGTCGTGCTGTTCCTGATCGCGCTGATATCAACCATTGCCTACGCGCTGATCGCCGGCCCGCAGGCGCTGGCCAAGATCCCCGCCGCCCCCAAGCATCTTTTGCTGGCAGGCGTTCTTGTCGCCTTCTATGTTCTGTCGATCACCCATGTCGCGCCGCATTTCGGTGTCGGCAATGCGGTGTTCTTCGTGCTGATCGGCCAGCTGATTTCAGCTGCGGCCATTGACCACTTCGGGCTGTTCGGCGCCCAGATCAGCCCCCTGACCCTGACCCGCGCCGCCGGCATCTCGGTGATGGCGCTGGGGGTCTGGATCACTCAGATGGCGTGAGCCCGCCACGGATCAACCGTGGCTTTCCTCAAAATGCTTTGGCACCGCTTTTTGAATGAGCATTGAAACCATGATGAACGTCATTGAGTCTTACTTTCATACGCCCAAACTCCCGGACCCCATCCATTTAGATCTTGCCGAGTTGAGAGGTGGCGGTTTCTGCCCCTCTCAGTTCTACGGCAAGACCCGCGACGACTTGGACGTTTACGCCCGTTACAGAGGCGGGCATTTGTACGTTAAACTCGGCTATGAAGCGGGCGATGATGCCTATCGGGACGGTTTCAAAATACTGGACGCAAACATCGGGCCGCCCGGTGACGGGACCATGTCGCTACCCCAGTTCTGCCACTGCACCGGCAGCACGGTCGACGGCACTGTACCTGAGGAACTCGGCCGCGATTTCCATCGCTGCCGGGATCTGTCCGGCGCCACTTCTTTTTGGGGTGCCCGCGTTCGCTATCTGACCCCCAAGACGTCGCGCAAAATCCTGGCCGCGTGGCACGCAGCACTGCCGGATGCCCTGCTAGTAGAGCCGGTGCGCAGTGAAGGGACAGGCTTTCAAGGCCTCAGGGAAACAACCTTTGAGGAGGCCAGGGCGTCCAGCCTCTGGCTGGTCAGCGGTGCCTCCCGTGTGCGTGACATTCCCATCTGCCCGGACTTCTATGTCCGGCCAAAGCCGGGTCAGCTTCAGGTCTCCCTCCATTACGGTTTGTGGGACAGCTCAAGCCGCCTTCGCAAGACCTGGGACTATCAGACTGCCTGCCAAGACACCGGCCAGGCTCTGCTGGTTGCCGGCCAGCCCGATATGCCTGAAGATGCAACGCTGCCCTATGAAGATATGATCATGAGCACAGAGTTTCCGTCTGACCACAAAATGCACCAAAGACGTCTGACCCGTCTGATGGAGCGGATCAGGTCAATGCTGCAGGAAACCAAGCTGGAACAGGTGGAACTCACCAGCGGAAACACCGTCGCGCATCTGACCTGCCCGCTCGATCCGGAGCTGAGAAAATGGTGCGCTCAGGGGCCTGACCGCTGGATATCCCTGCGTAAGGAGAACCGGAACGCCCCGTGGACCGGGATACGCCCGGTCCGGGACTAAGGCTCCATAGGCTTGCAACCCGTGGCGTCAGCCCTTGCCGGAGATTTTGATATTGCCCTGCAGCTGGGCACCGCTTTCGGTGGCCATGGTCTTGGCCGAGACATCGGCCTGCACCTGCGAACTCGCTGCCAGGCGCAGGTCGTCGCATTGAATCTTGCCTTTGTACTTGCCCTCAACGGTCACCGATTGCGCCGACAAGGCGCCATCGACGGCGCCGCCGGCATGCACGGTCACCGCTTGCGCCGACAGGTCGCCTGCCACCTTGCCGCGCACTTCGACGCTGCCTTGGGAGGAGGTGATATTGCCCTCGATGGTCACATCTTCTTCGATCACAGAGTTCGCCACGTCTCAGCCCTTTGTCTTGCGCGTTTGATGCCAGCCTAGCCCGGAAGCCGCGGCTTGGCCACCTGATAGCAAGCACGCGCCGCAGGCCAAAGCCCGCCTGCGGCGCCCGGCAGAGTTCCGCTTACGTTTACGGCTTTCAGGACTTTCCTGACCAGATGACAGCAAAACCATCTCAAAGCCTCAGAAACCGAAGGCAAGAGCAAAGCCTCTCTAGGCGCGGTGACAGCAAGCGGATAAAGTCAGACAGACTGCGAGAAAGTATTCAGAGAATTCCAAAATTCATGTTTTGCTACGAACTCTACGGCGATTACACCAGCGAGGACTTCGAGTCTTGCGGCTGGTCCGAAACCGAGGAAAAACGCACCCCCCGGCCAGGCGGTTATTGGAACCCGCATGACGGCCGTTTTCTGCCGGATGGCCGCATGCACCCTGAAGATCAGGAACGTATGTCCTCCCTTTGGGTACGCGTAGCACGAAAAACGCACAAACCACTGCAAGTGATTGGGGAATTCAGTTTCCTGCAAGGAAAAAATGCCGCCTTTGAGAAGGATTTAGCTCTTGGCACCCGCGAAAGAGACCCCGACGGAATAGACCTGATCCATCAGCCGAAAGTCTGGAGCAATATCGCAAATGCGCCAGTCACGCATCCTGCGTTTTACTTCGTGAACATTCTTCGCCGCATCGAAAGCTGGGACGAAGATGAGACGGAGATCATTGGAACTAGACCTGTGGATGGTTACTATACCAGGTTCGGCATTCGCGGCGGCACGCGCGTATTGAAAAGGTCAGCGGTGAAAGGGGCATGGCTGTGGCGGGATGCCAAAACACTGCATGTTCTCTGTTCAGAGGAGTTCAAGTCTTTCGCAGAAGGTATCGGCTGCCGCGGGCTGTCCTTCGGACGAGTGAAAGTGTCCGAACGTTAGCTGCCATTTCCCAGAACAGCAAATTCCGCCTGAGTTGCTGTTTCTGATCCCGTCGGCAGACCAAAACCCTGGGACGGAACCTTGCGCGGCCTCTGCCCCTTTTCATCTTGCTGAAAATATTCTCGTCCCTTTGCCCGGCAGGCGGATTTACTACCGGGTGGGAACGGCACTGCGCCCTTGGGCGCAGGCTGGTTACACCGGCACCAGCAGCCCGTTATCGAGCTTGACCTGCCGGTCCATCCGGGCCGCCAGCTCCAGGTTGTGGGTGGCGATCAGCGCCGACATTCCGGTGCCGCGCACCAGTTCCATCAGCGCCGCAAATACCTGATCCGAGGTGCCGGGGTCCAGATTGCCGGTCGGTTCATCCGCCAGAAGCACCCGCGGCGCATTGGCCAGCGCGCGGCAGAAGGCCACCCGCTGCTGCTCGCCGCCGGACAGCGCCGCCGGGCGGTGGTCCGCGCGGGCGGCCAGGCCCACGGTGGCCAAGAGATCAGCCGCCCGCGCAGCGGCGGCTTTCTGCGAGGTGCCGTTGGCCAGCTGCGGCAGCACGATGTTTTCCAGCGCGGTGAACTCGGGCAGCAGGTGGTGGAACTGATAGACAAAGCCCACCTCCTGGCGCCGAACCCGGGTACGGCGGCGGTCGCCTTTGCGGGTGATGTCCTCGCCAGCCACCCGCACCTCGCCGCTGTCCGGCGTGTCCAGCAGGCCCGCGATATGCAGCAGGGTTGACTTGCCCGCGCCCGAGGGAGCGACCAGCGCCACAACCTCGCCCGCCTGCAGGGTCAGATCGGCGCCGCGCAGCACATCCACCTGCCCCGGCGTGCCCGGCAGATAGGATTTGGCGATCCCTTTCAGCTCCAGCGTGATCTCACTCATAGCGCAGCGCCTCCACCGGGTTCAGCCGCGCCGCGCGGCGGGCCGGGAAAATGGTCACAAAGAAGGACAGCCCCAGCGACAGGGCAATGGCCGACAGCACATCCGCCAGCTTCAGCTCGGCCGGCAGCGCATAGATGCCGCGGATCGACGGGTCCCAGACACCGCCGCCCATCAGGTAGTTCACGAAGGAGAAGATCGGGTCGATATAGAGCGCAAACAGGCAGCCCAGCACCACGCCGCAGACCGTGCCAAGAACACCGGTGAAGGCGCCGCAGATGAAGAACACCCGCATGACGGATCCTTCGCTGAGGCCGATGGTGCGCAGGATTCCGATGTCGCGGCCCTTGTTCTTGACCAGCATGATCAGCCCCGAGACAATGTTCATCGCCGCAATCAGCACCAGGATCGACAGGATGATGAACATCACATTGTCCTCGACCTCCAGCGCCCGCAGGAAGCCGCCGGAGGCATCGCGCCAGGTCCAGATGCCAGCCGTGCTCCCCACTGTCTGCAGGACGGCAATCGACATCGCATCGACGTTTTCCGGATCCTCGACCATCACCTCAATCTCATCCGCCACGCCCTCGCGGTTGAAGAAGCTCTGCGCCTCGGCAAACGGCAGGTAGACGCGGGTGCGGTCAATGTCCCAGCGGCCTGCGGTGAAGAT
The DNA here is from genome assembly GCF_000813725.1 of Leisingera sp. ANG-Vp. Classification (GTDB taxonomy): domain Bacteria; phylum Pseudomonadota; class Alphaproteobacteria; order Rhodobacterales; family Rhodobacteraceae; genus Leisingera. The sequence continues at coordinate 41,209 of NZ_JWLD01000007.1, read as the reverse complement.
ATAGACCACCTCATAGGCATTGACCCGCGGGCTGGTGCCAAAGGCGGTTTTGACCCCGTTGGGGGAGATCAGCTTGATCTTGTCGCCGACCGTGACACCCAGTTCGCGGGCGACGCCGGAACCGACAGCGATACCTTGGCCGAAGCGCGACAGATCCCCAATCGCCTCCTCGCTTTGAGCAACCCCAGGGATGCCCTTGATATCCTCGGCAGAGATCCCGAATACCTGCACACCAGCATTGCGCTGGCGGCGGTTGGCCATCACCTGCCCCTTTACCAGAGGCGCGGCCCGGATGACCCCGGGCACTGCGGCAACCTGATCCGCCAGCGCCTGATAATCCTTCAGGGTGCGGTCCACCACCCCGGCCTCATTCACTTCGCCGTAGGAATAGAGCGTGACATGGGCATTGGCGCCGAGAATGGTGCCGACAAATTCCGACCGGAAACCCGAGCGCACCGCCAGCGTGGCGATCAGCGCAAAGACCGCCAGGGTAATGCCGATGAAGCTGATCCAGGTCATCACGCTGACGCCGCCCTCGGCCTTGCGGGCCCGCAGATAGCGCCAGGCGATGATCCATTCGAAACGGGAAAACGGCGGAGGTGATGTGGCCATAAAGGGGTCCTGCCCGGAAGTTTTGCGCCAACCTGAGGGCTGGCGCCTCCGGGGTCAAGGCAGCCGGGTGCTTTTCTGTGCAAACCGCCGCCGCCGGGCGCCAGATCTTTTAAGAAAAAGATTTGCCAAGAGTTTTGGAAAACTCTTGGGCCTGCTGCCTAAACCGTCAGCAGGCCGGAAACCGGGGTTTGCAGCGCTTCCCCGAGTGCCCGCGAGTCCGCAGCCTCCAGGTGGTAGCCATCCGCATCCGAAGCCCGCGCCACCTGAGCCGCATCAAAGAAGCCGCAATCCAGCCGGGCGGCCAGCGGTGCAATCGCCGCAGCAAGCCCCTCGGATTGCGCAACTTTTTCCGGCGTGATGTCCGGATCGGCGCATAGGCTCATCGGCGGCGGCGAGACAAGCAGCACCTTGGGCGAAGCCGCCTCCGGCAGCCGCCATGGATGATGCCGGATGATCTCCACCAGCCGCTCCAGCCCGTCGCGGATCAGGTGGGTGGCATGGCCCTCATAAACGTCATTGGTGCCCAGCATGATCACGGCCAGGTCCAGCGGCGCATGGCTGTGCAGCAGCATGGGCAGCACCGCGTCGCCGCGCATCTCGACACAGGCGGAATGGCGCGCATGCACCGTAGTGCGCCCCCGCAGACCTTCGGCAAAGACAACGGCGTCCTGCAGCCCCCCGCCCAGCGCCACCGGCCAGCGGTCGCCGTAGCCGTGCCGCCCGCCTGTATGCGGGTCGCTGCCCCAGGTGATGCTGTCGCCAAAGGCCAGTATCTGTTTCATGCCGTTTCCTCCCTGCCGCGCAGATTGCTGATCCAGCGCTGTTCGGGCAAGAAAAAAGGGAGCGTTGCCGCTCCCTTTTCGTGAATATTTCCAATCGGTTCCGGGCTCCGGCTCAGAAACCGCGCCCAGTGGGGTGATTGGCGTAAACCGCCGCGACTTTTTTCACCGCCTCTTCCGGGGACAGCTCTTCGCTTTCGCCGGTGCGGCGCGAGGTCAGTTCGACAACGCCGTTCTTGAGACCGCGCGGGCCGACGGTGATGCGCCAGGGCAGGCCGATGAGGTCCATGGTGGCGAACTTGCCGCCTGCGCGCTCGTTACGGTCGTCATAGAGCGGATCCAGTCCGGCGGCGGTCAATGCTGCATAGAGCTGGTTGCAGGCCGCATCTGCCTCGTCGTCGCCCTGCTTGAGGTTGACGATGCCGCAGTGGAACGGGGTCACGCCCTCGGGCCAGATGATGCCCTTGTCGTCATGGCTCGCCTCGATGATCGCACCCAGGAGGCGGGAGACGCCGATGCCGTGGGAGCCCATGTGGACCGGCACGTTCTTGCCGTCGGGGCCCTGCACAGTGGCACCCATCGCGTCGGAGTACTTGGTGCCGAAATAGAAGATCTGGCCGACTTCGATACCGCGCGCCACCCGGCGGCGCTCCTCGGGGATCTGGTTGAACAGCGCCTCGTCGTGGGTCTCGTCGGTGCGGGCGTATTTGGAGGTGAACTCCTCCAGCACGTTCTGGCACTGCTCGACGCTGTCGTAATCGATCTCCCGGTCGCCGAAGGTCAGATCGGTGACGGCGCTGTCATAGAAAACCTCGGACTCGCCGGTGTCGGCCAGCACCAGGAATTCATGAGTGTCATCGCCGCCGATCGGGCCAGAGTCGGCACGCATCGGGATCGCTTGAAGCCCCATGCGCTCATAGGTGCGCAGGTAGCTGACCAGGTGGCGGTTATAGGCGTGCAGCGCATCTTCCTTGGTGAGGTCGAAGTTGTAGCCGTCCTTCATGTAGAATTCGCGGCCGCGCATCACGCCGAAGCGCGGGCGGATCTCGTCGCGGAATTTCCACTGGATCTGGTACATGGTCAGCGGCAGGTCCTTGTAGCTGCTGACATGGGCGCGGAAGATGTCGGTGATCAGCTCTTCGGCGGTGGGGGTGAACAGCATGTCGCGGTCATGCCGGTCCTTCACCCGCAGCATCTCCTGGCCATAGGCCTCATAGCGGCCCGACTCGCGCCACAAGTCGGCGGACTGCATGGTCGGCATCTGCATCGGGATGTGGCCCGCGCGGATCTGCTCGTCATGGACGATGCTTTCGATCTTCTTCAGCACCTTGAAGCCCAAGGGCAGCCAGGAATAGATCCCGGCGGCGGATTGCTTGATCATCCCGGCGCGCAGCATCAGCCGGTGGCTGACGATCTGGGCTTCCGAGGGGTTCTCTTTCAGAACCGGCAGAAAATAGCGGGACAGGCGCATCTTGGCTCCATCGGTGATGTGTGTTCGAGTTCCCGCCCGGTTTAGTGGGTGATGGGGGTGCGGGCAAGTGGGGAGGTGGACCACGCTACACGCACTCATTGCTGCGGCTTCCTAAGCCGCGGGTTCCTTAGGACTATCTGCAGATTCCCGAAACTTGTACTGGACCTGCAAAACCGGCGTCTGCAATATTCCAAGCGCCCCCATAGTTAAAACCATTTCAATCACGAGAAAGAAATTAAATGTGGAAACCCGACTCATCCGGTGACCGGATAACTGTCATAGCGCAACTTAATGCACGTGTTCAGCCAATTGATCGCGGAAACTATTTCGAAGATCCTCTTGATGAAGCTCTTCGCGCGGCAGGACTGGGAGAGGTTGCCGGAGGTGGGACACAGCTGACTAGCGAGCCGGATGGGATCGCCCACTGCGACATTGAGATTGCGGCCTGCGACTCCACGCCCTCGACGATTGAGTTCATAACCGAAACACTCGAAGACCTTGGAGCACCTAAAGGATCTTTATTGAAGACTGCACCGGGAACCAATGGGATCCCATTCGGCAAACTAGAGGGAATGGCAGTTTTCTTAAATGGAACAGACCTGCCTGAAGAGGTCTATGCTCAATCAGACGTCAACTTGCTTATTGCCTCATGTGATGAGTTGCTGAAGGGCGTCGGCTGTTTTCGAGGGTACTGGGAAGGCAGCCGGGAAACATCATTGTATTTCTACGGAAGTACTTTTGAGGCAATGAAACGAGCCACTGCAGATTTCATTGCAAAGGAACCGTTGTGCCAGTTGGCTCGCGTTGAACAAATCGCTTGATCGCACTCAGCGATTTCCTTTGCCCCTGAACGCAAGCCGCCAGTCAGAACAACAGCGCAATGCCGGGTACAGAAAATATTGCGGGCAGTAGTACTGCCCGCAACTCTCTCAGATTACATCTTCGCCCGCTCGGCCCGCAGCGCCAGCCACAGGCAGTAGCACATGATCAGCACCACCAGCGTGAAGGGGATGCCGGTCGAGACCGCCGCGCCTTGCAGCGCTGACAGCCCGCCGCCCAGCAGCAATGCGATGGCCACCAGGCCTTCGAGCGTGCACCAGAACACCCGCTGGATCACCGGGGCGTCCATCTTGCCTCCCGCGGTAATCGTGTCGATCACCAGCGAGCCGGAGTCCGATGAGGTCACGAAGAAGATGACGATCAGCACCAGAGAGATCGGCGCCACGATCGAGTACAAAGGCAGCTCCTTCAGGAAGCCGAACAGCGCGCCCTCTGGCTTGTAGCTGTCGATCACGGTTGCTTTGACGCCCTCGGCGCCGCCTGCGTTCAGCATGTCGATGGCACCGCCGCCAAAGGTCGACATCCACAGCGCGCAAACAGCCGTAGGTGCGATCAATGCACAGAGCACAAACTCGCGCACCGTCCGGCCTTTGGAGATGCGGGCGATGAACATGCCGACGAAGGGCGACCAGGCAATCCACCAGGCCCAGTAGAAGGTGGTCCAGCCGTGGAAGTAGCTGGTGTCCTCGCGCCCGAAGGGGTTCGACAGCTCAGGCAGCAGCAGAACATAATCCACCATCACGTTGAAATACCGCGCAATTGCGGTGCCGATGCCGGTGACCAGCAGCACGAAGATGAACAGCACCACCGCCATCACCATGTTGATCTCCGACAGGCGCTTGACGCCTGCGTCCATGCCCATCAGCACCGAGCCCAGCGCAATCGCGGTGATGCCGATGATCAGCAGCACAACCACCGTGTTGGAGGGCTCAATCCCAAAGACCTCGTACAGCCCGGCCGCAACCTGCTGCGCACCAAGACCCAGCGAAGTGGTCAGCCCGAACAGGGTGGCAAAGACTGCCAGCGTGTCGATGGCATGGCCCCACCAGCCCCAGACCCGCTCGCCCAGGATCGGATAAAAGGCCGAGCGCAGGGTCAGCGGCAAGTCCAGGTTGTAGCAGAAGATCGCCAGCGACAGACCAACTGCGGCATAGACCGCCCAGCCCTCAAGGCCCCAATGGTGAATGGTGCCGACAATGCCGATGTATTCATTGCCCGGCTGGCTGGCATCGATGTTCAAAGGCCGCGCGGCGCCGCCTTCGGAGAAGTTGTAGTAGACCGGCTCCAGCACACCGAAAAACAGCAGGCCGATGCCGATGCCGGCTGCAAACATCATCGCGATCCAGCCCGCGTAGGAGTAATCCGGTTTGGCATCCTTGCCGCCGATCCGGACCGAGCCGACCGGCAGGATGATCAAGGCCAGGCAGAACAGGGTAATGGCGTCCACCGACAGGACCAGAAACCAGTCAAACGTGCTGGTCAGCCAGGGCCTGAGCCAGCCAAAGAAAGCGGCTGCCGCCTCCTGGTTGGCCAGCGCCACCAGCACGAAGGCCGCGATCAGTACACTGGAAATCAGGAAGACAGGATTGTGGATGTCCAGGCCAAAGGGCCGGATGTTGTCCTGCCCAAGCTCATACTCGGTCTCGAAGTCCCAGACCCTCGGGTCCGGGTCGAGCATTTTCTTCGTCTCCGGCATTTTTCCTCCCCTTATACTTATCAACAACCTCTCCAGTGTCGCATTAATTGGGCAAATCACCTAATCGGGCGGCTGTGCGGCGGGTCCTGACGGCAGAGCCACAGGCGGCGGTGCTGCCCGGAGAAGTAGAAATTAGTTCCGGTTCCCCCTACCCTTGCCTCATGGGACACTTGGTGCAGCAGAAGCAGAGCGCGGTGCTGGCGGCGGATATCGTCGGCTATACACGGCTGATGCATCAGGACGAGGCTGCCACGCTGGCGGATCTGAAATCGCTGCGCAGCACCGTCTTCAACCCGCAGGTCAAAGGCTGCCACGGCGCCCTGATCAAGAGCATGGGCGACGGCTGGCTGGTGACTTTTGATGCGGTTCCCGATGCCATTTCCTGCGCCCGCACCATCCAGCGCGCTTTGCGGGGCCACCCCAGATTCCGCCTCAGGATCGGCATTCACTTTGGCGCGGTGACCATTGAAGACGAAGACATTTTCGGCGATGCGGTGAACCTTGCCGCACGGCTGCAGGAGGCAGCCGAGGCTGGCGGCATCCTGCTGTCGGAGCAGGCAATCCGCGAGGCGGGGCCGGATCTGGCCGCCGCCTTTTCCAACCAGGGGCCGCAGCGGTTCAAAAATGTCGACGACGCCATCACCGTCTACCGCTGGAACCCCGCTCCGGCCGGCGGCAGCCGGACTGGAAAACCGCTGAAGCCGCCAGCGGTTGCCGTGCTGCCCTTTGACAATCTCTCCAGCGACCCGGAGGGAGAGATCCTCTCAGACGGCCTCAGCGAAGATATCATCACCACCCTGTCGAAGATCCCGCAGCTGCGGGTGATCGCGCGCAATTCGACCTTTACCTACAAGGGCCAGGCCGTTGACATCCGCAAGGTGGGCAAGGAGCAGTCTGCCGACTACGTGCTGGAAGGCAGCACCCGCAAGGCCGGCAACCGTCTGCGCATCACCGCGCAGCTGATCGACGCCCAGAGCGGCCACCATGTCTGGGCCGACCGCTACGACCGCGACCTGGATGATATCTTTGAGCTGCAGGACGAAATCTCCCTGCGGGTGGCTACCGAATTGCAGGTGGAGCTGCTGGAGGGCGAGATGGCCCGCCTGAAGGGCAGCGGCACCCGTGATCTGCGGGCCTGGTACCAGCAGATCCGCGCCTTTGCCTGCACCCGCGAAATCAGCAAGCAAAGCTTTGCCGAGGCCAAGCGCTATGCGCTGGAGGCGCACCGGCTGGACCCCGGTTATGCTGCGCCGCTGTGCACGCTGGGCTTCGTCAAGACGGTTGAAGCCCGGCACCTGTTCACGGATACGCCTGCGGTTTCGGCCGGCCAGGCCCGGGATTATGCCCACAAGGCGCTGGAGCTGGACCCGCACAGTGCCGACGCCTACGCGGTGCTGGGATTTGTCCACGCCATAGAGGGCCACCATGATCTGGCCGTTGATGAGTTCCACACTGCCCTGTCGCTGAACCCGAACCACGCAGACGTGGCGATGCGGCTCTCTATCACCCTGTCGTTTGCGGGCCGGGCCGAGGAAGCCATCCACTATGCCCAGCGCGCCATTCAGCTGAGCCCGCATTACCCCGGGTTCTACGCGGGCATTCTGGGCATGGCCCACCGGCTGGCGGGCAACCACATGGATGCGATCGACGCCTTTCAGGACTACAGCCGCCGCACGCCGGGCTTTGGGCATATGGATCTTGCGCTGACCTATGCCGAGCTGGGAGATTTCGGGACCGCCGCCAAGGAGGCGCAGCTGGCGCTGAAAGCCAGGCCGGACTTTACCATCACCCACTGGGCCGGCACCCAGATCTACGCCGATCCCGCCCAGCTGGACCACGAGAAAGACCTGCTGCGCAAGGCCGGCTTTCCGGAATAACCCCGCCTCTTCATGCCGCATTTGCGACACCGCGTCGCAAAAGAACTTGAACCGCCGTTCAAGATTCGAAAGTGTTACCGGAAACACCGCTCTTGAGCAGGCATAAGGGAGATAGACGTGGTCAGGACCATTACCGAACCGGCGCGCGAGATTCCGGTCATTCACGAAACCGAGGTGCTGGTGGTGGGCTCGGGTCCCGGCGGGCTGGCAGCGGCCTTGGCGGCGGCACGCGCAGGCGTGGAAGTCACCCTGCTGGACCGCTTCGGCTGCTTTGGCGGCAATATCACCACCGTCGGCGTCGAGGGCTTTGCCTGGTACCGGCATGAGGAAACGGTCGAGGCCGGCGGCATCGGCTGGGAGTTCGAAGAACGCGCCAAGGCGATGGGGGCCGCAGTGCCCGAAAGCCAGTCGCTGTCCTATGAACTGGACAGCGAGGGCTTCAAGCTGGTTGCCGACAAGCTGGTGGAAGAGGCCGGCATCCACCCGATGCTGCACCGGGTGTTTGTGGCACCGATCCGCGAGGGCAGCCGGATCACCGGCGTGATTGTGGAATCCAAGGCCGGCCGCGAGGCGGTGCTGGCGAAACGGGTGATCGACGCCACCGGCGATGCCGATATTGCCCATATGATGGGCGCCCCCACCATCAAGACCCCGGTCGAGGAAATGCAGGCGGCTAGCGTGATGTTCCACATCGCCGGCGTCGACAAGCAGAAGTTCATGGACGGTGTGAAGGCTGATCCGCAGACCTATGCCAACTGGTCCACCGGCGAATGGCAGGTGGAGACATCCGGCAAGGAAGACGATATGTTCTCGCCCTTCCTGGCGAAACCCTTTGGCCAGGCGATCCGCGACGGGGTGATCCCCGCGCATCTGAACACCATCGGGGGCACCTGGGGTGCGGTGCATGACAGTGGCGAGATGACCTATATGAACCTGGTGCATCTGGCGGGCATCGACGGCACCGATCCCGACAGCATGACCCGCGGCGAGATCGAGGGCCGCCAGCAGGCTATGCATGCCATCAACGCGCTGCGGGCCTATACGCCGGGCTGCGAGGGTGCGCGGCTGCGGAACTTCGGCATGACCATCGGCATCCGCGACACCCGCAAGATCGACGCCCATCACAACATCACCGAGGACGAGACCCGCAATCAGGGCCGGTTCGACGACACCATCGGCATCTACCCGGAGTTCATTGACGGCTACGGGGTGCTGATCCTGCCGACCACCGGGCGCTACATGCAGATCCCCTACCGCTCGATGCTGCCCAAGGGGGTGGAGAACCTGCTGGTTACTGGCCGTGCCATCGGCGGCGATAAAATCGCCCACGCCGCGACCCGCAACATGGCTTGCTGCGCCGTGGCCGGCCAGGGCGCGGGCATTGCCGCGGCGCTGTCGGTGAAATCGGGCTGCAGCTTTGAAGACGTGAGCATCACAGAGGTGCAAAGCGAATTGAACCGCCAGGGCGTGAGGATCCATTGATGCAGAGCATTCCAACCATCGACATTTCCCCCTTGCGCGGGGCGGAGCACCCGCAGCGGCATGCGACCATCCGCGCCATTCTGGCGGCGGCGGAGGATATCGGCTTTCTCTCCATCACCGGCACCGGCGTGGCGCAGGACACCGTGGATGCAGTCCGCCGCGCGGTCCGGGCAATCTTTGCCGTGGAGGAAAAGTCCAAGTGGGACCAGGCGATTACCCGCGAGAACTACCGCGGCTTCATTCCGATGGGGTTCTTCACCCCCAACGACGGCTCCGGCAAGGCCGATAAATACGAGGGCTACAAGCTGCACCACGAAGTGGCAGAAGATGACCCCGTACGCGCGGCCTGTGCGCTTTACGGCCCCAACCGCTGGCCCGTCGAGGTCCCGCAGGCGCGCGAGGTGATCCTGGGCTACTGGGAGCAGCTCGACGGTGTTTTCCACCTGCTGCTGGGCGCTTTGGCCGAAGGGCTGGGCCTGGACCCGGCGGCGTTTCAGGAACCGTTTGAAACGCCGCTCACCAACATGACCCTGCTGCACTACCCGCCGCAGGCGCCGGAGGAGGAAGGGTTCGGCATCCACCCGCACAAAGACACCGACGCGCTGACCATCATTGCGCCGGACCCGGTGGGGGGGCTTGAGGTTCAGACCCGCGACGGCGGCTGGATCACACCCGACTGCCCGCCGGGCGGATTTGTCGTCAATATCGGCGACATGCTGGAACTGTGGTCCGGCGGGCGTCTGGTCTCCACCCCGCATCGGGTGGTGAACAAGACCGGCAAGGAGCGTTACTCCTTCCCCTATTTCGCGGTGCCGCGCCACGACGTGGTGGTCGCGCCGCTGCTGCCGTCGGTAGCGGGCTTTGACCGCCCTTCCGTGCACTGCGGCCATTGGTCGGCCGAAGTCTGGCGCACCAACTGGCCGGATGAAGCAGCGGACGAGGACACGCCAGAGCTGGGAACCATACACAGCTGAAGAGCACCCCGCCGCACCATGGGGGCGGCTTGTATTCTCATTCAGGTGTGCCGATCGGGAAAAACCGGAAACAGAGAAAACAAATGGAAAGAGCCCTCCGAAAATATCCGGACGGCACATCATTAAATTGAATTATTAAAGTGCGCAGGCCAAATCAGGCCTGCGCTTTTAACCTCCCGTCAGAATTTGAAAGCCGCAAACAACGAAAGTGAATCCTCGTCCGCAGAGGTCACGCCGAATTTGTTTTCGAAATGATTGTATTCCAAGCCGATCTGGAACACCCCCGGCTTCTTGCCCATGGCGTGGCCCGCATCCCAGCGCAGCTGCGGCGAGAACAGGATCTGGTTGTCGACCCCCTGCCCGCGTTCGCCGATGAAGTCGACAAAGCCTTTGAACAGAAACTTCTGGCTGCCGATGTCAAACGGCCGGTCCCAAACAACGGTTGCCTGATAGGTGGTGTCCAAATCCCGATCGAACGGATCGGTGACAGTGTCGTAGGCATAAAGACCAAGGCTGAGCACCCGGAAGCCCGGCACGTTGAACGATACCCGCGGGCCGATCAAAGCTGCTGTAAAATCAGTTCCCTGGTTGATGGACGCGCCTAGGGCCACATCCTTGATGAGCCCGTCTCCGAAGGAAAGGCCGGCGTTGCGGCCGGAGAAATGCACGTAGATTTCCCCGTATTGATCGCTCTTGCGGCCAGTGCCGTCCCCATCGGAAAAGAAGTCGACAAAGAAGAACAGATCGCCCCAGTCCCGGACTGTGATGTGATCCAGCGTAACGGTTGTCCGGCTGGTTTCGTTGATCCCGTTGCGGCCGAACAGATAGCCGTCGCCCTGATGCAGCTGCACCTCTGTCGACGAGAAGCCCTGAGCCGCGGCGGTTTGCGGCATGGCTGCGGACACAGCTAATGCGCCTGCTGCCAGCAGGCTTTTCATGTATTTTTTCATTGGTCCCTCCCAAAATTCTTTACCGCCCGGAAAGAATGCAAATTCCTCCGGCCAACCCCTTTCCGTAACGGTATGCCTAAAAATACAAACATCAGGATTTTCTCAAACAAAATCGTCCGGGAGAAATTTCGGTTTCCAATTCCGAATCAGAACCAAGGGAATTTGCACTTCACTGCGCAAGAAATTGTTTTTGCTTCACTTATTCGCACCATCGGAATTCGAGAAGCCCGGATCATTAGAAACAAGGCGAAGGTCTCTCAAAAAATCCAAGGCTATTGAGACGGCGCAAAGCTGCCTCAGCCCCGCTGGCGGCGCAGCCGCGCGGCCTGGCCGCAAGCCATTTGCAGCCGGGGCTTGCCAGGGGGCGGCCTGACGGCGGGCCCCGCCGCCAAACATCAGGCCGGCCGGTTTTACACCGTCCCCTGGAAACGTCCACCATTTGCCCACGGCCTTTTCCGCCTTATCCCCGCCTTGCCCACAGGGGAATGACGCCGCCCCCTTGCAAGACCCTGCCCCATCGGGAAAGACTGGACACAAGATCCTGAACCAGACGGACCAAGGACGGGCAGAACAACATGGCGCTACCAGCAAAGAAGCAGTTCAAATACTGGGGCATTGCCGCCCTGGTCTTTGCCGTTGTGATGTGGGCGCTTGGCAATGTGCTGCTGCCCTTCGTGCTGGGCGCTGCCATCGCCTATATGATCGACCCGATTGCCGACCGGCTGGAAACCTGGGGAATGAGCCGCACGGGCGCGACTGCCACGATCACAGTTGGCGCGCTGCTGGTGTTCCTGCTGATGCTCTTGGTGGTGGTGCCGACGCTGATCTACCAGATGATTGATCTGGTCAACGTGCTGCCGCAGCTGTTCCGCGATGCCCGCGCATTCGCCAATGAGCATTTCCCGGCCATCTTCGAGCAGGACAGCCGGATGCATCAGGCGATCACCGCTATCGCGCAGACGCTGCAATCGCGCGCGGTGGAGCTGCTGCAATCGGTGGCAGGTTCAGCTGTGTCGCTGCTGAATGTGGTGGTGCTGCTGGTGATCGTGCCGGTGGTGGCGGTCTATCTGCTGCTGGACTGGGACCGGATGATTGCACGCATTGACGACCTGCTGCCGCGCGACCATCAGCCGGTGATCCGCCGCATTGCCTCCGAGATTGACGCGGTGCTGCATTCCTTCATCCACGGGATGGGCACGGTCTGCCTGATCCTGGGCACCTATTACGCGGTGGCGCTGATGCTGGTGGGGCTGAATTTCGGCCTCGCTGTGGGCTTCATTGCCGGACTGATCACCTTCATCCCTTACCTCGGCGCTCTGATCGGCGGCGCGCTGGCCATCGGCCTGGCGCTGTTCCAGTTCTGGGGCGACTGGGTGTCGATCGGGCTGGTGGCCGGCATTTTCGCCATCGGCCAGGTGGCCGAGGGCAATTTCCTGACCCCGAAACTGGTCGGCGGCTCGGTCGGCCTGCACCCGGTGTGGCTCTTGCTGGCGCTGTCCGTCTTTGGCGCGCTGTTCGGCTTTGTCGGCATGCTGGTGGCGGTGCCGGTCGCCGCAGCTTTGGGCGTGCTGGCGCGTTTCCTGACCGAGCAGTATCTGGACAGCCGCCTGTACCAGGGGCAAAGCCACCCCGATGCCGAATAACTGTGACACGGATTAAGACGATGGCGCAGCAGCTCAGCTTCAAACTCCCTGCCAAACCCGCGCTGGGGCGGGAGGATTTCTTTGTCACCGCCTCCAATGCGATGGCCGTTTCGCTGCTGGAGTCCGGCTTTGCCTGGCCCAGCGGCAAGCTGGTGCTGACCGGGCCCAAGGGGGCGGGCAAGACGCATCTGGTGCATGTCTGGGCGGACCAGTCCGGCGGGCGGATCGTCAATGCCACTGAGCTGACGGAGGCCGCAGTGCCGGAGCTGGCCCGGACGCCCGTCGCGGTCGAGGACGTGCCGGTGATTGCCGCCGACACCGCGCGGCAGAAGGCGCTGTTCCACCTGCACAATCTGGTGCTGGCCAACGGCCATGCGCTGATCATGACCGGCCAGCAGCCGCCCAATCTCTGGCGGCTCAGCCTGCCGGATTTGCAAAGCCGGGTGCAGGCCGCGACCCATGCCGAGCTGCAGGCGCCGGACGACCAGCTGCTGGCGGTGGTGCTGGCCAAGCTGTTCAATGACCGCCAGATCACCCCCAAGCCGGATGTGATCCCCTATCTGGTGGCGCATATGGACCGCTCCTTTGCCACTGCGGCGCGGGTGGTGCGGCGGCTGGACCACCTATCGCTGGCCGAGAAACGCAACCTGACGCGCCCCTTAGCGGTGCGCGGACTGACTGAAATCCGCGAGGCAGGCCCGGAAAATGACGCATCCGCAAGCGGTTGACCCCTGCCCGCCCATCGCACATCCTGTTGCCGGATCGCAAGACGGAGCCCTCATGGACATGATTCAGGACGCCTCGGACGCAAGCATCGCCGAGTGGGGCCCTTTCGGCCGCCCGATCTTTGACGACCCGGGCGCCCGGGCCCTGTCGCGGGTGGGGGTGGTCGATGTCGGCTCCAACTCGGTCCGCCTGGTGGTGTTCGACGGCGCCGCGCGAAGCCCCGCCTACTTCTATAACGAAAAGATCATGTGCGCGCTGGGGGCCGGCCTGTCGGAGAGCGGCCGCCTGAACCCCGAGGGGCGCAAGCGGGCGCTGTCGGCGCTGCGCCGCTTCCAGCAGCTGGCCGAAGGCATGGGGCTGCCGCCGCTGTCCGCGGTTGCGACCGCCGCAGTGCGCGACGCCGAGGACGGTCCTGAGTTCTGCGAGGAAGTCCTGCGCGAGACAGGCCTCAGGATCCACGTGATCGACGGGCGCGAAGAGGCGCGGCTGTCGGCGCAAGGGGTCCTTCTGGGATGGCCGGGCGCCTATGGGCTGGTCTGCGATATCGGCGGCTCGTCGATGGAACTGGCGGAAATCCAGGACAACACGGTGGGCCAGCGGGTCACCTCGTCGCTGGGGCCGCTGAAACTGCGGGATGTGAAAGGCGGCCGCAAAGGCCGCAAGCAGCACATCAAGGACGTGATTGAGCAGCTGAAATCCGAGATGGGGCCGCAGCGCGACCGGCTGTTCCTGGTCGGCGGCAGCTGGCGGGCGATTGCCCGTGTCGACATGCACCGGCGCGGTTATCCGCTGAAAGTGCTGCATGAATACCGGATGACGGCTGCTGATGTGCGTGCCACCGCCAGATTCATCGCCGAAAATGACATGGACGAGCTGCGCAGCACCTGCGGCATCTCCTCCAGCCGTGCAAGCCTGGTGCCCTATGCCATCGACGTGCTGACCCGGCTGGTCAAGACCTTCAAACCCAAGGACATTGCAGTCTCCAGCTACGGCATCCGGGAGGGGCTTTTGTACGAGCAGATGCCCCAGCGCCTGCGCGAGCGGGACCCGCTGGTCGAAGCGTCGCGCTTTGCCGAAATGAAAGACGCGCGCATCCCCGGGTTCGGCAAGACGCTCTATGATTTTGTCAGCCCGCTGTTCCCGGGCGCACGGCACAGCAAACGGCGGCTGATCAAAGCGGCCTGCCTGCTGCATGACGTGAGCTGGCGGGCGCATCCCGATTACCGCGCCGAGGTCTGTTTCGACAATGCCACCCGTGCCAACCTGGGCGGGCTCAAGCATTCGGAGCGGGTGTTCCTGGGACTGGCGCTCTTGCACCGCTACAGCAACAAGCGCCAGGGCAGCGCCTTTGCGCATCTCTACGGGCTGCTGGATGAAAAGAGCCAGCACGAGGCTGAGGTGCTGGGCAAGGCAATGCGCTTTGGCGCCATGCTGATGGTGACCGGCAAAGGCGAGATCGGCGCGTTGCGCTGGCAGCCGCGCAAGCGGGTGCTGCATGTGGAGCTGCCGGTGGCCGCGCGGGCGCTTTACGGCGAGGTGGCGGAATCCCGGCTGCAGTCGCTGGGCAAGACACTGGATGCAGAGGTGCATCTGACTTTCAGCAAAGCAGGTCCTGCGCCGGCAGCGTGAACCTGCCGCACGGCATCAGATCTCGGTAACGCCTTCTTCGGCGCTGTCTTCATTTTCCGCAGGCGCCTTGTCCCTGGGTTTCTTGCGGATGATGATATCGCCGTTCGGCAGGATCTCAGGCAGCTCATAGGCGCTCCAATCCTCAACCTCCTTGGCAATCTCAGCCAAGGCAGGGCCCATTTCGCTGAGGAAGGCGCCCATCGAGGGGCCGATTTCCTCCATCAGCCCCTGCAGATCTTCCAAGGCAGGCGCCATTTCCTGCACCAGCCCTTCCAGCAGCAGCTCGGCTCCGCGCTCCATCAGCGAGGGGCCATTGTCTTCCTCCCCTGCCTCCTGAGCGGAAAGCGGAGCTGAGAGGACAGCAGTCAATGCGGCAGAAAGGAGGATCTGTTTCATGGCGCCAATATAGGCGGGTCTGAAGGGCGGGAACAGAGGGGTTGCGCTGCAATTGCATACCGGGCGGGTGTTTGCTGCCGGCCCGGGACTGGGCCTTTGGTCCGCGTGGCGCCTGCGGAACACGCCGGCGCAGAGCGGAAAGTGTCAGAAAATGCAGGAAGTCCGCGCCAGACGGCCTTACTGATCCAGGTGGAAACCTCCCGCCAAAGGCGGAAAAAACCTTGGCAGACCAAAAACCCGCAGCCTACTCTTTTCTTAGGGCCAGGCCCCTTAGGTCAACGGGTCCGGTCCCAACTGGTTGTTTGTATGTGAATGTAACGAGTTTTTGGGGTGTCTTATGGGACAAAAAATTAGCGCCTCCGTTGGAAAGGGAGGCAAAAACCAGCCAAATGACGTCAAAGCGATCCAGACGCTGCTTAATCCATTTGCTGGCGATGCCGGGTTTTCAAAACTGAAACCGGACGGCAAGCCAAGCGGCAAACTGGACAAGGCCATCAGCAGTTTTCAGGAAAATATCTGCGGTTTCCGGCCGGATGGGCGGGTTGACCCGGGCAAACGCACGATCAAGAAACTCTTGGCCGGACCCGCCAAAGCCAAGGCCGAAAAGAAAAAAGAGGAAAAGGAAATCCAGAAGGTGAAGTCGCAGGAGCACCAGAAGGCGCTTGCGGCGGCCAAGAAGAGTTTGGAGAAGGCAGCAAAGACGCAAAAAGTCTCCTCAACCGTCTGGGGGGCCATGTGGGAGAGTATCGCAAAGGAAGCAGAGGCGCTTTACGACAGTTATTGGGCCAGCGGTGAAAAGAAGGGAGACCTTGGGTCCCCCGATGAAGCCAAAAAGCAGGCAAAAAAGATCTCTGACAAGATGAACAAGGAGATCAAGAAGAAGATAGACAGCTCAATCAAGGAAGCCGACACCGGCGGGAATACCTACCCCGGCAAAGTGACCGGCAAAACGCAGGGTGTTAAGAAAGAGCTCATTGAAGTCTTGCTCGCAGTCTCTTCTCATTACGAAGGCACGCCGATCGTTGTTGTTTCCGGCTTGCGCGACAAGAGAGGCCAGGCCCGCGCCATGTTTAAGTACTGGGACAAGCATCTCAAGAAATACGGAAAGAACGGGGATATCTACTGGTTTGTCAGGCAGCCGAAGTACCAGGAATTGTGGAAAGAGCTGGATGACCTGAAAATGGTCAAGAAGGATTTGAGCGGGTTTGTGAAATGCATGCTGGAAAAGGCGCCCTGGGGCAGCGTTTCCCGCCACCTGAGCGGCGAAGCCGTGGATATCTCGACGTCCACCGACAAGAAGATCATCAAGGCCCTGTCGATGGTGATGAACTATTTGCCCGAAAAGGATGGAAACTCCGAGGGCATCAAATGCCACCACTTCGACAACAAGACAAAGATTAAGTTCCCTATCACCGATAGCATGCGTTCGAAGTTTCCGAAGTAGAGGAATTCGGGGAGGGCTAGCTGAGTCCCCGCGCATATGCAACTGCGGCAGCGGCCTTGCACCCGGTCCCGTCTGAGCGGCGGTTTTCTCAGGCCACACTGAAATCCAGCGTCACCGGAAAGTGGTCAGACGCATTCAAAAGCGCCTCGCGCATCTCTTCATCCTGATAGCATTCGCCGTCCTCAAACGGATGCCAGATGCGCCATTGCGGCTGCCGGCCCATCAGGCTGTGCGAGATCATCACATAGTCCAGAAGTGCCCGGAAATAGCGTTTGGTTTCCGGATTGTAGAAGCGCGAGGTGCTGGGCAGTGAGGTCGCGCGCGGGCGGGCCAGGCTTTGCGCATTGGGGTCATTCAGAAGCCCCCCCATGACGATCTCGACCGAAGAGTGGCCAAAAAGCTTTTCGTACTGGTCCAGCCCGGGGCCGTCATTAAGGTCGCCCATCACGATCACATGCTCGCCCGCCGCCGCGTGCTCAGCCACCCGCCGGTGCAGCCAGATCGCCTGCGCCAGCTGTTTCCGCCGGTTGGCGATGGAAACAGCCGTGATCTCGTCGCGGGATTTGGCCCCGTGCGGTGCCTTGGATTTCAGATGCGCACCGATCATCCGCAGCCTGGTGCCGCCCTTGGTGGTGACCGCCAGCTCCAGCGGCGGCTTGGAAAAGCGCACCTCGTCCTCCCGCGCGTCGATATCCAGATCGATGCGGAACACGCCGTCGAATTGCGGCGCCTCTGGCGTGGAGCGGGCGTCGTGCACCGCGCCCAGCACGTCAGGGTCGTACAGAAGCGCAATCTCCTGCTGGGTGTCGTTGGGAAAGCCGCTGACCGCCTCCCGCGCCCTGAGGCCGGCTTCTTCCGCAAAACGCTCCAGGGCGCGGGTGGTGCGCTGGGTGCGGCCGGTGTTGGGCGCCTCAACCACCATCACCGCATCCGCATCAATGCGGCGCAGCACATGGGCAATGGCGCGGCCCTGGGTGTAGCGGTCGACGCCGTGGCGCGCCGAAGGCGCGCCGTCCAGCATCAGGTTGTCATCGCCATCAAACAGGTTGGCGAACCATTCGATATTATAGGTGGCCAGCCGCATTGCCGCAGCATCCGTTGATCTCATCCCAGGCGCGGTTGATGTCGATCATCCGCTTCTCGGCCAGCCTGACGGCTTCCTCGGGCACCCCGCGCGCAATCATCGCATCCGGGTGGGTCTCGCGCACCAGCTTGCGCCAGTGCTTGCGGATCTCCTCCTTGGTCATCTCGGGGCTGACCCCCAGCACGGTAAAGGGATCCTTGGGGGCGTCCGGCACAAACCGCGCCCTAAGCGCCTGGAACTGCTGCGGAGTCTGCCCGAAGATGCGGCTGACTTCCTCCAGGAATTCATTCTCGCCCGGGTGATAAAACCCATCGGCCATGGCGATATGAAAAAGCCCCTCCATCAGGTCGCAGAGCGTGGTCGGATCCTCGGCGAACATGCGCTGGATGCGGCGGGCGTACTCCTGGTAGCCCGCGACATCGGTGCGCGCCATGTCAAAGACCCGCGCCGCGCCGGTCTCGTCATCGCGGGCAATCTGGAACACCTCGCGGAAGGCGGTGACCTCGTCCCGTGTCACCTGGCCGTCCGCCTTGGCCATCTTGGCGCCAAGCGCAATCACGGCGATGGCAAAAGCCACCGTCTTTTCGGGCGGTGCGCGCAGCTTGTCGAAGACGTCGGTCAGGCTTTCGCCCTTGGCAAGCGCAGCCAGCGCGTCGGAGATACGGGTCCAGAGTGACATCGCTCAAGCCTAACGGTCTTTGCCGGGGCTGTCAGGGGCGGGAATTCCGGGCGTCAGGATTTTCTGCATGAAGATGGTATCCAGCCACTGCCCCCATTTGCAGCCCAGTTCCGGCATCCTTGCCGTTTCCGCGTAGCCCAAAGCGGCGTGAAAGGCGATGGCGCCGGGGTTGGCGCTGCTGACGCTGGCGATCAGCACGTGAATGCCCGCCTGCTTTGCTTTTTCCTCCAGGGCCTGCAGCAGCGTGCGGCCAATGCCAAGGCCCTGCGCTGCGGGCAGCAGGTGAATGGTATGCTCAGCCGTAAAGCGGTAGCCGGGGCCGGAGCGGAACGGGAAGAAATACGCGTGCCCGAGGATATCTCCGCCCTGCTCCGCCACCAGATAGGCGCCTTTGGCCGCGGCGATCTGTTCGCGCACCTGCTCCGGCGTCTTCTCGATGGTGTTGAAGGTGGCCAGCGTGCCGTGGATGACCTGGTTGGCAATGGCGCAGACAGCCTCGGCATCGGCGGCGGCGGCAGAGCGGATAATCACCGCAGCACCCGTTTGCCATGCGGGGTGTCAAACTCAGCCATCAGGGCCGGCGTCCCCTGCTCCACTGCCAGGCGCGGATCATTGATGACCCGGTCCAGCGCAGTCTGCAGACCGGCCGCCTCAGGATGGCTGACCACAAGGCGGCTTAGGCGGCAGCCCGATTGCGGCAGCCTGCCTGCAGGCGGCTCGGCCTGCCACTGCAGGACCGCGGGGAAGATGTTGTCAAAAGGCAGCAGCCCGTCTGCGGGCACCGTCATCAGCCAGCTGAGATCCCCGCGCTGCATCTGCACATGCCGCTGCGCGTGGGGCGGAAGCAGAAGCTTCTCCGCTTCCAGATCCTCGCTGCGCAGGATCCAGTTGTTCAGCTTTGCGGGCCCTTCGAAGCGGTCGAGGTTGAACCAGCGCGGCTGCTCCTGCGGCTGGGTCCCGGGGTCGATGGCAATGGCTTCAAGGTACAGCCCGTCCTCCAGCCCGATGAGACGGTTATGGGTACCGTACCGCGGGTGCTGGCCGCCCGGGCCGAGGGCGACGCCCAGAGCGTCTTCGGTATGGGCGACAGCCTCTTCCAGCGTTCCGCCTGCCACCGCCAGGTGATCGAGTATCATTTGCGCGCCTCCCCTTTTGCGGCCAGAGACTAGCCGGACGGCGGCGGGGCGCAAGGCGGGAATTTTGCTGAAATTCTGTGTCGCCTTTAAAGATTAGGCCCGTCCCATGCTATCGCAGCCTGGGATCAGCCTACCAAGCACGCGCATTCAGATGCTGCAGTCATTTCTCGCTTGAGAATAAGTCAATCAACCGCTCGAATGCGTACCCAGAGGCATTGATTTCTCCGTCCTGACCAATGCCTTCCAGCTGCAGAAGAGAGCCAAGAAAATCAATCATTTGATCAGCTTCGGTTTCTTCCAAATCAATCTCGCGCCATCCAGTGCCTGTAATTACCGGGCTCTGAAATCTCTTCAAGGTCTTCAAGGCTCTGCCCGCGCTGGCCGGCGCCCCGCTTGCGGTGAACTTGTGCAGAAACTCAATGTCCTTTTCCCAAAGCCTTACGCGAATTGAGTTTCTTTCCAGCCGCAGTTTTTTCTTGGGAACCTGAATATCAGCATTTTGGGGAACGCCTCCCCCCAACGCGAGCAGCCCGCTCCCTTTTTTCTGGTCCGAAATACCCCCGGGAGGTCAGGGGGGCAGGCAGCCCCCCTGCTTTGCTCAGCTGCGCGCTTCGCGGATCAGGCGCAGGATGTCCTGGGCGGCCTCGGGGATGTTGGTGCCGGGGCCGAAGATGGCCTTGACGCCCTTCGAGTACAGGAACTCGTAGTCCTGCTGCGGAATGACGCCGCCGCAGATCACGATGATGTCGCCTGCGCCTTCGGCTTCCAGCGCCTCGACCAGCTGCGGTGCGAGGGTCTTGTGACCCGCCGCCTGCGAGGAGATACCGATCACATGGACGTCGTTGTCGATGGCGTCCTGGGCAGCCTCGGCCGGGGTCTGGAACAGCGGGCCCACGTCGACGTCAAAGCCGATGTCGGCAAAGGCCGTCGCGATCACCTTGGCGCCGCGGTCGTGGCCGTCCTGGCCCATCTTGACGACCAGCAGACGCGGGCGGCGGCCTTCTTCCTCGGCGAAGTCCTCGATCGATTTCTGGATCGCGGCAAAGCCTTCGTCGCCCTCATAGGCCGCGCCATAGACGCCGGCCAGGGTTTTGACTTCCGCGCGGTGGCGGCCGAATTCCTTTTCCATTGCCATGGAGATCTCTCCGACTGAGGCCCGCGCGCGGGCGGCTTCGACTGCTGCTTCCAGAAGGTTGCCGCTGCCGGCCTCGGCGCGGCGGGTGAGTTCATCGAGGGCGGCCTGGCAGGCGGCCTCGTCGCGGTTGGCGCGCATTTTCTCAAGCCGGGCAATCTGGGCATCGCGCACCGCGTGGTTGTCGACATCCAGGATGTCGATCGGGTCTTCCTTGTCCTTGCGGTACTTGTTGACGCCAACCACAACCTCGTCGCCGCGGTCGACCATCGCCTGGCGGCGGGCGGCTGACTCTTCGATGCGCAGCTTGGGCATGCCGGACTCAACAGCTTTGGTCATGCCGCCCATTTCCTCGACCTCTTCCATCAGCGCCCAGGCTTTTTCGATGAGGTCGTTGGTCAGGCTTTCGATGTAGTAGGAGCCGGCCAGCGGATCGACCACATTGGTCACGCCGGTTTCCTCCTGCAGCACCAGCTGGGTGTTGCGGGCGATGCGGGCGGAGAAGTCGGTGGGCAGCGCGATGGCTTCATCGAGCGCGTTGGTGTGCAGGGACTGGGTGCCGCCGAGCACGGCCGACATTGCCTCGTACGCGGTGCGGATCACGTTGTTGTAGGGATCCTGCTCCTGCAGGGAAACGCCCGAGGTCTGGCAGTGGGTGCGCAGCATCTTGGAGCGTTCGGACTTGGCGCCGAACTCGGTCATCACCCGGTGCCACAGGGTGCGCGCCGCACGCAGCTTGGCAATTTCCATGAAGAAATTCATGCCGATGGCAAAGAAGAAGCTCAGGCGGCCTGCGAATTTGTCCACATCCATGCCGGCATTCAGCGCCGCGCGCACATATTCGCGCCCGTCCGCGATGGTATAGGCAAGTTCCTGCACCAGGTTCGCGCCGGCTTCCTGCATGTGGTAGCCGGAGATCGAGATGGAGTTGAACTTGGGCATCTCGTTCGAGGTGTACTCGATGATATCCGAGATGATCCGCATCGACGGTTCCGGCGGGTAGATATAGGTGTTGCGGACCATGAATTCCTTCAGAATGTCGTTCTGAATGGTGCCCGCTAGGACCGATTTGTCGTGGCCCTGCTCCTCGCCTGCGACGATGAAGGAGGCCAGCACCGGGATCACCGCGCCGTTCATGGTCATCGAGACCGAAACCTTGTCGAGCGGGATGCCGTCGAACAGGATTTTCATGTCCTCGACGGAGTCGATGGCGACGCCGGCCTTGCCGACGTCACCGACCACACGGGGGTGGTCGCTGTCATAGCCGCGGTGGGTGGCGAGGTCGAAGGCGACCGAGACGCCCTGCTGGCCCGCAGCCAGGTTGCGGCGGTAGAAGGCGTTGGATTCTTCGGCAGTGGAGAAGCCCGCGTACTGGCGGATGGTCCAGGGGCGGCCTGCGTACATGGTCGCCTTGACGCCGCGGGTAAAGGGGCCAAAGCCCGGCAGAGTGCCCATATGGGGCAGCTCTTTGGTGTCTTCCTCAGTGTAGAGCGGTTTGACCTCAATGCCTTCCAGCGTCTGCCAGTTGAGGTCGTCAACCGCCCGTCCGCGGAGCTCTTTCTCAGCCAGAGCCCGCCATTCGTCTTTGTTTGTCATCAGGTCTTCCTCTTGTCAGTGCGGTACGGGGCGGGTTCAGGCCCGCCGCCAGTTTATCCGGGTCATGGGCCAGCGTGGCGGTGCCGTCGGCACCGCCTGCCAGCCACATCATGTCGTCGGCGTAGCGTTCGCGCAGGAGTGCGGCCTGCGTGTCGTCAAAGGGGCGCCAGCGGCCTGTTCCCTCAGGCAGCTTGGCGGCTACAGAACCGGGCACGCTGGCCTTGAGGTCCTGCAGGCAGAGCGAGGCGTTGAGGCGCACCCGTGCGTGGGTTTTGGGCGCCTCTACTCCGGTCAGCGCTTCCAGCTGCGCTTCGGGGCGGGTTCCGAAGGTTTCAAACGGCAGCACGTGCAGCCGGGTATCCGGCATCGCGCAGGCGATGTCGGCGATCACGTCCCGCCAGCTGCGCGGGGCCTGCACGATGCGGTCCAGCTGAGCAGTTGACGGCACCCGGTGGCCGCGCGCGACGGCATAGGCCAGCGCAGAGGTCCAGTAGCTGTCCAGGCTGCGGATGCTGAGCGCAATGTCGCTCACGGTCCGGCCGAAAGCCTGGGAGAAGCGTGCCATCCGCTCGCCCACGCCACCGTAAAGATCGCCAAGGCGCAGGTTTTCGCGGATTGTGCCCATCATGTTTTCATCGCTGACCAGCAGCTGGTGCACGCCTTTGTCGCGGCAGTTGGAGAGCTGGATCTGCAGCCGTCCGCGGGCGCGCTGTGCGAGGTTGCGGCCGGTAACGCTGGCTGGCCCCGGCTGGATGCCGTGAAACAGACCGTTGCGGGTGCGGAACGGTCCCCAAAACCCGATGCCCTGTTTGCCAAGCCCATGCGTGTTCTGGCGCATGTATTCCTGGAACGACGTGGTTGCGCAGCGGTGCGCGCCGGTATGAAGGATCACTTTCATCGTGCTTCGGGACCTCTTTTGGAGGGCCGCAGGCCGCAGCCCGGTCAAGGGGAATGGCACAATCATGGCCGGCAACCCCTCATTATCCCGTTAACGATGATATTTTTTGAGCAAGTCACGGATTTCTCAGTCGCATTTGCCGCCGCTGAACATATATTCAACGGGACAGGAGAGATCATGAGAGCAATCCTAAGCGTTGTTTTGGCGGGTTTTCTTCCGGTGGCAGCCTTGGCTGCCGACGGCAGCACGCCTGAATTGATCCAGCCCGGGTATGACGCGGCGCTGGCGGATTTCCAGTGGACGCACCGCCCGGTGGTGGTGTTTGCAGACAGCCCCGAAGACCCGCGGTTCGAAGAGCAGATGGAGCGGCTGATGCAAGGCGAGGACGCCTTGCGGGCCCGTGATGTGGTGGTGCTGACGGATACCGACCCGGCGGCAAAATCAGCTCTCCGCAAGAAACTGCGGCCGCGCGGCTTCATGCTGGTTCTGGTGGGCAAGGACGGCGGCGTCAAGCTGCGCAAGCCGCACCCGTGGACAGTGCGCGAGCTGTCGCGCACCATCGACAAATTCCCCGACCGCCAGCGCGAAGTGGAAGAACGCCGCGGCG
The DNA here is from genome assembly GCF_000813725.1 of Leisingera sp. ANG-Vp. Taxonomy (GTDB): domain Bacteria; phylum Pseudomonadota; class Alphaproteobacteria; order Rhodobacterales; family Rhodobacteraceae; genus Leisingera. The sequence goes on along the minus strand of NZ_JWLD01000007.1, from coordinate 17,558 downwards.
GCTGAACGGTCAGCCGTTGCCGCGGACGTAGATCAGTGCCATGGCCTGTTTGTCCAGGACCAGCATGGCGTGGCCGTCCGGCACAAAGACCAGTTTGGACGCGGGGTTGCGGATGGCCTGGTAGTAGATCGATTTCACCAGATCCGACATGCAGCTGACACCTGCCAGCCCGGAGTTCAGCACGCCCAGCCCCTGCGGCAGGTTGCGGGACATGATGGCCTCGGTCACCGCGTTGGGGGATTTTCCGGAAACCGCAAAGACCACCGGCTTGCCCGCGTCCAGCATCTTCATGCCGGTTTCGATCGAGCGGGCGCGGTCCAGCATAGAGGTGATGCGCGGGCTCTCCGCGGTGTGGAACACCGCTGCGGTGCAGCTGGATGAGGATTGGAAGAAGTAAGTCTCCCCCAGTTCGACCCAGGCGGAAAGCTGGGCGCGCAGGGCGTCCTCCTTGTCCAGCGCGCAGCCGGACAGAATGGCCAATGCGGCCAGAAAGCAGGTCAGGAGACGTATCATGCGGCACCTTGAGGTCTTCAAACCGCGTCAGTGTCGCAGGGATTCCTGAAGATTTCGTGCATGCAGGCATGCTGAGGGGAGCAGGCACGCCAACGGGGGCGGGAAAACCCGCCTGCCCGCCTGCATATGTGCCTGCCCCGTGGTGCATTATTCGAATTCCATGATCACATCGTCGACCGCCAGGCTGTCGCCGGCACCCGCGTTGATCTTGGAGACGACGCCCTTCTTCTCGGCGCGCAGGATGTTTTCCATCTTCATCGCCTCGACGGTGCAGAGCGCCTGCCCCTCCTGGACCTCCTGCCCCACTTCGACGTCGACCTTCACGATCAGGCCGGGCATCGGGCAGAGCAGCATCTTGGAGGTGTCCGGCGGCAGTTTTTCCGGCATCAGCTCGGCCAGTTCTGCCTGGCGCGGGGTGCGGACCTTGACGGTCAGGTCAGCGCCGCGGGAGCGGACGCGGAAGCCCTGGGTCACCTTGCCGACCTTCAGCACCAGGGTTTCGCCACTGACGTCCAAAGTGGCCAGCTGGTCGCCCGGGGTCCAGTCAGACGCCACCCGCAGCTCGGTGCCGTCGTCAAAGCGCACGGTGGCGCCTTCGCGGTCCGCATCGGTCACCACGCTGAAGGACTGGCCCTGCAGGTTCACAACCCAATCGGTGCCCACCTTGCGCTCGTGGTTGTCCATCCGGCCCGACACGCGGGTGCGGCGGATTTCGGCAACCCGGTGCATGGCGGCACAGGAGGCTGCGATCTTGCGCAGGTCTGCTTCCGGCAGTTCGACACCTTCAAAGCCATCGGGGTACTCTTCAGCGATGAAGGCGGTGGTCATGTCGCCGGAGACGAATTTCTCATGGTCCATCACCGCCGCCACAAACGGCAGGTTGTGGCCGATGCCCTCAACCTCGAAGCTGTCGAGCGCCACGCGCATCGCCTCGATTGCCTCGCCGCGGGTCGGAGCCCAGGTGCAGAGCTTGGCGATCATCGGGTCGTAGTACATCGAGATCTCGCCGCCTTCATAGACGCCGGTGTCGTTGCGCACGGCAGTTGCGCCTGTGGGCGCGTCGCCATGCCAGGTGCCGTTCTCAAGCATCGGGCCGGAGGCCACTTCCGCCGGCGGGCGGTAGCGGGTCAGGCGGCCGATGGAGGGCAGGAAGTTGCGGTACGGATCTTCGGCATAAAGACGGTTTTCAATCGCCCAGCCGGTCAGTTTCACGTCTTCCTGGCGCAGCGGCAGCTCGCCGCCATCAGCGACGCGGATCATCTGCTCGACCAGGTCGACGCCGGTGATCAGCTCGGTCACCGGGTGTTCCACCTGCAGGCGGGTGTTCATTTCCAGGAAGTAGAAGTTCTTGTCGCCGTCGACGATGAATTCCACGGTGCCAGCGGAGGAATAGCCCACCGCCTTGGCCAGCGCCACGGCCTGCTCGCCCATGGCTTTGCGAGTTTCCTCGTCCAGGAAGGGCGACGGGGCTTCTTCCACGACTTTCTGGTTGCGGCGCTGGATCGAGCATTCGCGCTCGCCCAGGTAAATGCCGTTGCCGTGCTTGTCGCAAAGCACCTGGATTTCGATGTGGCGCGGCTGGGTGACGAATTTCTCGATGAAGATCCGGTCGTCGCCAAAGGAGTTCGCGGCCTCGTTCTTGGAGGACTGGAAGCCTTCGCGGGCTTCTTCGTCGTTCCAGGCGATCCGCATGCCCTTGCCGCCGCCGCCGGCGGAGGCCTTGATCATCACCGGGTAGCCGATGTCGTTGGAGATGCGCACGGCCTCGTCGGCGTCTTCGATCAGGCCCATGTAGCCGGGCACGGTGGAGACGCCTGCCTCCTGCGCGATTTTCTTGGAGGTGATCTTGTCGCCCATGCTTTCGATGGCGCCGACCGGGGGGCCGACAAAGGCGACGCCTTCGGCCTCAAGCGCCTCGGCAAATTTCGCGTTCTCGGACAGGAAGCCGTAGCCCGGATGCACGGCCTGGGCGCCGGTTGCACGGATCGCCTCCATCACCTTGTCGATGACGATATAGGACTGGTTGGCCGGCGGAGGGCCGATGTGGACGGCCTCATCCGCCATTTGCACATGCAGGGCCTGCTTGTCGGCGTCGGAGTAGATGGCAACGGTCTTGATGCCCATCTTGCGCGCGGTTTTGATCACCCGGCAGGCGATCTCGCCCCGGTTGGCGATCAGGATCTTATCAAACATAGGCAGTCCCTTTGTATTCTGGCCCTTGGCCCTTGGCATTCCGGAATGCAAAACGCCGCGCCCGGGGCGAGCCCAGGCACGGCGCATGCGCGATGTCACGAGCGGCCCGGAGGGGCCGGCTGTTCAGATGTGCAGAGGCCGCGGCCTTAGCACTTGCGGGGGTTTTGCTCGCAGTAGACGAGGTTGGCCGCGACGCCGATTGCGGCGCCGGTGATCGGGTTGGCATCCAGCAGCAGCGCGCCCGCTGCGCCGGCGCCGCCGCCGTAAACAATCCGTTCGCCGGCGGTGTCGCCGCAGGCTGCCACGAGGCCGCAGAGCGAGAACGCCGCGATGAGAGATTTTGCCCGCATGTCCAGTTTCCTTCTTCCGGGGACGTAAATGTCCCTGCCGGAATTGCAGGCCTGGGAATGCGGATCAACGCTTCCGCCGGCGGGGCGGAAAGTTGGGCGGAGGCTTGCCGCATTGGGGGGGGTATACGGCAAGCTTCCGCCAGTGCCTGAAGGGGATAAAAGACGGGCAGGCCGCGGATGGGGGCGCGAACCTGCCCGTTCAGGCGAAGGGGCCGGAACAGATGCTCGGCACTGCAGCGTGGCTGCGCTGCTTGACCCACGATGCACGGGCTTGCGGCCCCTGTAAGCCCCTGAAATGCAAGGCGCTTGATTTGAGCAGATTCCTGCTGAACTGAAAGGCCCGTGTGCAAATTCACGCCGAAACGGCGATGGGTGCCATGGCAGGTGGCGCCAGGGCGCACCGGTGCTGTCACATCGCCGTGACAGGCCTGGCGCGGATCCGCGCGGCGGGCGGCAGGCGCCTGAAACTTGCGTGAACAAACGCGGCGCAGCGGCACCGGAATTTGCCGCGCCGGCAGATACTTGACCGATCGGTTCACAAACCCGGCAATGCTGCGTGATTTCTGATCACTTTTCCAAGCTTTGAAAGTCACGGCAGCTCGCCTTGATGTCATTTCCCCCTGTTTGCGGTCCGTGAAAGCGTGGCCGCACACCATTGAAGGAGGAGGGATAACCCCATGAAACAGGTGCATAAAGGGCGTGCTGCCCTGGCTGCTGCTGCACTTGCCGGCAGCGCCGGGCTGGCGCAGGCGGACACCAGCGCTGAACTGCAGGAGCTGCGCGCGCGGGTCGAGGCCCTGGAGGCTGAGAACCAGCAGGTGACCGGCGCCCCCGGGGATTTCCGGCTGGGCAACACCGCCGTCGACATCTACGGCTACGTCAAAGCCGACTTTTACTACGACTTCGATTTCACCCAGGGCGATACCGCCTTCGTCAACAACATCGGCGAGCCGGTCAACGCCACCGACGGCGAGTTCGGCGCCACCGTGCGCCAGTCGCGCTTGGGCATCCGCACCACCACCGAAAGCGATTTCGGAACCCTGCGCGGCCAGCTGGAGTTCGACCTCTTTGCCTCGGGCGGCACGTCCGAACTGCGGCTGCGCCACGCCAATGTGCAGATCGGCGACAATTGGCTGGTCGGCCAGTACTGGACCAACTTCATGCCGCTGGGCGAATACCCCACCAGCGTCGAGTTCAACGGCCCGGTCGGCATCGCCTTTGCCCGGGTGCCGCAGATCCGCTACAGCAACAGCTTTGGCGACGGCTTCGACTACAGCCTTTCGCTGGAGGAAAACACCGCCGCCTCCAGCGATCCTGTCGCCACTGCGGCCTTCCAGTACAGCAATGAACTGTTCACCGCGCGGATTGCCGGCCTTGCGGGCACCATTGAAAGCGGCGGCACCGAGGTCGATCAGACCGGGGTGACCCTGTCGGGCTCGATCCGCCCCTGGGACGGCGGCCTGTTCCAGGCAACTTACGTGGATGGCGAGGCGCTGGGGCCGCTGCTGATCGGTCTCGGCGACGCCGTTGTCGGCGGCCAGGCCAACGACGTGGAGGGCTACACCCTCGAGTTCCGCCAGGATCTTGGCGAGAAATGGAACGTCGGCATCGGCTACGGGCGCGAGGATTACGATCTGCCGACCTCGACCGGCACGCTGTCCTTCACCGAGCTGGAGACCGTTCACGTGAACGCCTTCTTCAACCCCACCGACAATCTGACGCTGAGCGCCGAATACATCTTTGGCGAACGCAATGACGCCATTTCCGGCAACACGTTCGATGGCGACCGGGTGCAGTTCGCTGTGCAGCTGAACTTCTAGGGCGCGGCGCCCCGGACGCAGCGGCAGGCATCGCGGAGAGATCCGCGGTGCCTGCTGCACGTTATGCGTCCAGGGCTTCGCCATTACTCGAACGCCTCCGGGAAGGACGCGCGCGCAACCGCCTCGTCAATGACCAGCAGCGCTTCATAGCTTTCCGGATCAAAGGGATCCTCGGCGGCAATCACCTCGCGGCCGAACAGCCAGCTCAGGCGGCCCGCATCCAGGTTGCCGCGCTCGAACGGCTCATTGCCGAAATGCTCCCACAGCGCCTGCATGAAGGTCATATCGACGCGTTTGTCGACATTCTTGCGGTCGCGGAAGCGCTCGCGCCGGATCAGCGGCGTCACCCCTTTGGGGTTCGGGCGGCGGATGGTGAATTGGAAATCGGTGCCGGGCATACGGCCCGGGAACCCGCGGTGTTTCAGCATTTGGGTGCCTCCTGTCCGGCACCCTGCGGGCGGGAAAGGGCCGGCCGCAGGGCCGGACCCTTATGGTCTTTACTTGTATTTGCCGGTGAAGGCCGGCTCTTGCGAGATCGGCTCGGGCTCGACCACGACGAATTCTTCTTCCTGCTGGGCGCAGGCTGCAACGGCGGCCAGCAGGCCTGCCAGGGCGAATAGCTTGATGCTCTTGGACATCTCTGTCTCCTGATTACAAATGCGAAACCTGCGGGGGTCTCACCGCCCGCGTGCCTCAACCTCAATGTGAAGGCAGCCTGATGGCTGCCCGCGCCAAGGATAGCGGGGTTTGCGCCCGAGTCACATGCGAATCGCGGCAAATGACGGGGTTGTGGCTGCAATGCCGCAAGAATCCGCCTATCTGAAGTATGTCCCGCAAGATGTTGTGGAAGCATCAGAAAGCCTCCCACATGCAGCTTGCGTTTTCCGGGCGGTAGGCTTCGAAAAACTGGGTTGCGGCGGGGTTCTGCGCGCCAAAGGGCACCATCCGGTCCGACAGCGAGATCACCACCCGCGCAGGCGTGAGGCCGTTCTCCGCCAGGTAAGGCAGCGCCAGGGTCTCGCAGAGGTGATCCATGTCAGGCGCCGCCGCTTCATAGCTGACGGTGCCGGTTTCGCGGGCGATTTCCGGCGCCAGAAAACGGAACCGCACCCAGGTCTGGCCCGGCGCGTCATCCAGCAGCACCTCGGCAAGGGTCACCGGCTGGCCCGAGGGCACGGCAACAGGCTCGCTGGCATCAGCTGCGGCGGTGAAAAGTGCAAATGGGAAAGCAGCCAAAAGTCTGCAGCCCCGGCCCCCGGTTTCCCGGGCTCCTCCGGCCGGAGCTGCAGGCGCAGCACAAAAAGCGCGCGCTGTCTGAATTTGGCTGACGCGGATCATGAGCCTGATTCGCTCTTCATGTCAATTTTTGCCGCAATTTTGTGCGGATTCTTCGCTTTCATACCGGTTTCAGGGCACAGTCTGCCCTTGCTCCGCCCGGCATGGCGCAGCCAGCGGGCGCGGTTGCCCGGGTGTTCCAGAACGCCGGCTATGAGGTCTGCGGCATTGGAAGGGACGCGGCCCATCACCTGCCCGCCAGCCCGGACTCTAAGCCCCTGCCCTTCTTGGGTAACCTCCACCACTGGAGAGAAGCCCCGCAACGACTGCAGCTTGCGCCACATGTCCTGACGGACCTGATGCGCCAGCCGCAAAGGATCGCCCGCCGGCAGCACGGTTTCCGCCGCCACGTCAAAGGACGCAGGCAGGCGGCGGGAGAGTGTGAGGCCTCTCTCAATTTGCGTGATATGCCAGGTGTTGCGGGTCACGAGTTACCAGTTCTTACGCAACACAGAAGGATTGACGGAGGCGCCGGGTTTGCAAGTCCGGTCAAAAACCGAACCCTCTTCGCAATTGTACTTCACAGCGTCGATGAGGCGGATTTTCAGCTGGTTCGCAGCGTCGCCATACTCCCCCTGCAAGAGAGTTTTGGCAATTTTGATTGCCTCGGCAGATGACTGCCCAGTTTCCGGTATGACAAAAACAGTACCCGGTTCAGATTTAAAGGAATACGTGATGTCTTCCGGAACAACTTTGAAGTCCAAAAACGTCCCTGACGTTAGAACATACTGCCCCTTGCCTTTAAACCGCACATTGTCGAACAAAGCATACGGCAAACCTGCATCACGATCCCGTACAAACCAGGACGTCCCGATGTCGAAACGGTACGTTCCAAAAATGAACCCGCCGTCTCTTTTTCTGCAATCCTTAACCTTGCCGTCAGCTACCGGGCAAAAAACCGCACCTGTGAACGGCGCCCTTTCCTGATGGGTGTACAGCATCAGGAGGTATACGTCATTCTTGGAAATTTTGGTTTTCTTACCCGTCATCTCTCCCGCTCCCGCTTCCAAGCAAAGGAAGGGCACTGCAGCGACTAGCGAGGCAAAAAGAGAATTTTTTATTGAGAACAATGCATTGCTCCTAGTTTCAGGGACCTCCCACAGGGCAGAAAAGCACTGTGGGAGAAGGTGCTGATAGCTTCTTGCGGTTCGTTACAGCGGAATGTTGTCGTGCTTTTTCCACGGGTTCTTCAGCTGCTTGCCCCGCAGCGAGGCAAAGGCGCGGGCAACCCGGCGGCGGGTGGACTGGGGCATGATCACCTCGTCGATGAAACCGCGCTCAGCCGCCACAAAGGGGTTGGCGAAACGGTCTTCATAATCCTTGGTGTGGGCCGCGATCTTGTCCGCATCGCCGAGGTCGGCGCGGTGGATGATCTCGGTGGCGCCCTTGGCGCCCATCACCGCGATCTCGGCGGTCGGCCAGGCATAGTTGAAATCGCCGCGCAGATGCTTGGAGGCCATCACGTCGTAGGCGCCGCCATAGGCCTTGCGGGTGATCACGGTGACCTTCGGCACGGTGGCTTCGCCATAGGCAAACAGCAGCTTGGCGCCGTGCTTGATGACGCCGCCGTATTCCTGGGAGGTGCCCGGCAGGAAGCCCGGCACGTCGACGAAGGTCAGGATCGGGATTTCGAAACAATCGCAGAAGCGCACAAAGCGCGCGGCCTTGCGCGACGAGTCGATGTCGAGGCAGCCCGCCAGCACCATCGGCTGGTTGGCGACAACACCCACGGTCTGGCCTTCGAGGCGGATGAAGCCGGTGATGATGTTCTTGGCGAAGTCTTCCTGGATCTCGTAGAAGTCGCCCTCGTCCGCGACTTTGGTGATCAGCTCCTTCATGTCGTAGGGGCTGTTGGGGTTTTCCGGGATCAGGGTATCCAGGCTGCTCTCGACGCGGCCAGGCTCGTCAAAGAACGGGCGAACGGGGGGCTTTTCGCGGTTGTTGAGCGGCAGGAAGTCGACCAGGCGGCGGACTTCGGCCAGCGCCTCGACGTCGTTTTCAAATGCGCCGTCGGCGACGGAGGATTTCTTGGTGTGGGTGGAAGCGCCGCCCAGTTCCTCAGCCGTCACCACTTCATTGGTCACGGTTTTCACCACGTCGGGACCGGTCACGAACATGTAGGAGGTGTCTTTGACCATAAAGATGAAGTCGGTCATCGCAGGCGAGTAAACCGCGCCGCCGGCGCAGGGGCCCATGATGACAGAGATCTGCGGGATCACGCCGGAGGCCATGATGTTGCGCTGGAAGATCTCGGCGTAGCCTGCAAGCGCGTCGACGCCTTCCTGGATCCGGGCGCCGCCCGAGTCGTTGATGCCGATCACCGGCGCGCCGTTCTGCACCGCCATGTCCATGATCTTGCAGATCTTCTGAGCGTGGGTGGCCGAGACTGAGCCGCCCAGAACGGTGAAATCCTGGGAGAAGACATAGACCTGGCGGCCGTTGATGGTGCCCCAGCCGGTGACCACGCCGTCGCCCGCCGGGCGGTTGTTTTCCATGCCGAAATCGGTGCAGCGGTGGCCGATGAACATGTCGAACTCTTCAAAGCTGCCTTCGTCCAGCAGCAGTTCGATCCGTTCGCGGGCTGTCAGCTTGCCGCGCCCATGCTGTGCGTCGATGCGGCGCTGGCCGCCGCCCAGCCGCGCGTCCTGGCGGCGGTCTTCCAGCTCGGAAAGGATGTCTTTCATGGCACATGTCCCCTGTCAGTTTCAGCGCGAACATATATTGCGCTGCAGCGAAGCCAAAGGACATTTTCGCAAATTTGCAAATCGTTTGCATACGAGGTTCGCAAAGTTGAAAATCAGCAAACCCCACCGCTGGAAGAACGCACCGGAGGAATGACCGTTCTGCGCAGCTGGAGCTACTGTACCCCCGCTTCGCGGCCGCCTGCCCCGCCGCGGCGCAGCCGGACGGCGGCAAGGACCGCAGCGAGACCTGCAGCCGAGGCCAGCAGCATCAGCAGCAGCAGTGCAGGAGCCGGGTTTGCAGCCGGAAGGCTCCACCCCGTCAGCGCGGTCAGGACAGCGCCTGCAGCCACAGTCAGCGCGCCGCTGATCCCGGCGGCGCTGCCCGCCAGCCGGGGCTCGACAGACATTGCCGCAGCATTGCAGGCGGGCATCGTGATGCCGTTGCCGAGACCGGCAAAGACCGTGCAGCCAAAGAAGAGGACCGGCGATGCCGGGCCTGCAAGGGTCAGGGCCAGCCCCGCAGCGAGGCCGGCACAGGCCACCAGCCGCCCGGCCAGCATCAGGGCCGCCGGAGTGCAATGCGGCGCCAGCTTCGCAGAGATCAGGCTGCCAGCCATGAAACCGGCGGTAATTGAGCCGATACATATGCCGAGCGCGCTGGACGGCATGGCAAACTGCGCTGCGGCGGCCAAGGGCGCGCCCGTCAGGAAAATGTAGAAGGCGCCGGTCGAGAAAGCGCCGCACAGGGAATAGGCCCAAAACAGCGGCGCCCGCAAAAGCGCGGCTGCCCCGCCTGCCGGCAGTGGCGCCTCACCTGCCCGGGCGGGTCTTGTTTCCCCCAAATCGGCCCAGCACAGGGCAAACAGCAGCAGCCCCGACACTGCGTAGAAGTGGAAACTGGCGCGCCAGCCGAAGACGGAATCCAGCAGCCCGCCCAGCATCGGGCCAAGCATCGGCGCAACCGCCATGCCCAGGCTGATATAGCCGATCAGCCCGGCCGCCCTCTGCTCGGACGAGGTATCGCGCACAATCGCAAGCGACAGCGCATATCCGGAAATTATGCCGCCTTGCAGCATTCTGAACGCCAGAAAGGTCCAGACATCCTGCGCCAGCGCACAGACCAGCGAGGCGGCGGCAAACAGGGCGGTGGCAGCAAGCAGCACCGGGCGGCGGCCGATCCGGTCCGACACCGACCCCGCAATCAGCTGGATGACAGCAGTGATCCCGAGGTAGCCGGACACTGCAAGGCTGACGGTTGCATAGTCCGCATCCAGGTCCGCTGCGATGCCCGGCAGGGATGGCAGAAACATATTGAGCGACAAGGTGGCATAGGCTGTCAGAACAATCAGTGTGAAAAAATGCGGCGGAGATTTAGCTGCGGGCATTGCAGTGCTCCTGTTTCAAAAACAAAAAACCCCCGGAACTGGTCCGGGGGCGCATGGAAACGGATATGGAAACCGTTAACGGTCCATGCGCCTGTTTACTGCGAATACGGCTGAAATCAGCATGCGGAGCCTCCCTTTACCGGAACGCTATCCGCAATGCTTGCGCGTTGCAACGCCCATGACAGAGGTTGCCTGATTACCCGATAGACAAGGACGGCGGGCTGCTCTAAGGCAGATGGTATGTCCACATATAATGCCCGCATTTCCGGCCAGCGGACGCCTCCGCGCATCTTCACCCTGATCCTGCTGGCAGGCCTGTCGGCGCTTGGCATGAACCTGCATCTGCCGTCGCTTGCGGGGATGGCGGAGTATTATGCGGTTGAATACCGGGTGATGCAGCTGTCGGTGGCGCTGTATCTGGCGGGCAATGCGGTGGTGCAGATTTTTGTCGGGCCGATTTCAGACCAGATGGGGCGGCGGCCGGTGATCCTGGCCAGCATTGTGCTGTTTTTGCTGGCGACACTGGGCTGCATTTATGCGCCCACAGCCGAAGCTTTCCTGATGTTCCGGGTGGCGCAGACCGTCGTGGCCGCCACCATGGTCCTCAGCCGTGCCGCGGTGCGGGACATGTTTGACACCGATCAGGCGGCCAGCATGATCGGCTATGTCACCATGGGCATGGCGGTGGTGCCGATGATCGGGCCGGCCATCGGCGGCTTCCTGGACCAGTGGATGGGCTGGAAGACCAATTTCTGGCTGCTGTTCCTGGTGGGCGCCGCCACGCTGGCCATCACCTTCACCGATTTCGGCGAGACCGCCCGCAAAAGCGGCAAGACGCTGACCGCGCAATTCAAGGAATACCCGGAGCTGCTGCGCTCGCCGCGGTTCTGGGGCTATTCGCTGGCGTCCGGCCTCGCGTCGGGGTCGTTCTTTGCCTATCTGGGCGGCGCGCCGTTTGTCGGCACCGAGGTGTACGGCCTCAGCACGGCGGAACTCGGCGTCTATTTCTCGGCGCCTGCAATCGGCTACTTTGCCGGGAACTTCGTTTCCGGCCGCTATTCCACCCGCATCGGCATCAACCGGATGGTGCTTTGGGGCTGCGTGATCAATGGCGGCGGGGTGCTGGTGTCGCTGCTGATCGCGGCGTCCGGCGCTGATACGGTGTGGACGTTCTTCGGCCTCATGTGTTTTGTCGGGGTCGGCAACGGCATGGCTATCCCCAACGCAACTGCCGGGGCAATCTCGGTGCGGCCGCATCTGGCGGGAACCGCCTCGGGCCTTAGCGGCGCTATCATGATCGGCGCAGGCGCGGCGCTCAGCGCCTTTGCCGGCATGCTGCTGGTGCCGGGCTCCACCGCGGTGCCGCTTTTGACAATCATGTTTGCCACCGGCGTCTGCGGGCTGATCTCGATCCTGCTGGTGATCAGGCGGGAGCGGCGCCTAGAGGCGTGAGGGTCAGCCCGGGCCCGGCGCGGCAAACACCCCTTCCAGCCAGGCAACGGTGCGGCGAATGCGCTCCAGCCCCCGCAAGTCGCGCCGGACCATCAGCCAAAGCTCGCGCTCCGGCAAAGGCACCGGGCAGGGCAGCTCGCGCAAATTGGCATTGGCTGACCCTACAAGCCGCGGCAGCAGGGTCTTCCCCTGCCCAGCCAGCACCGAGAGAAACAGGGTTTCCGCATCATTGAAACAGGCAGGGGACAGCGTTTCCCCCGGCTGGCGCGCTGCCGCATCCACCGCTTCTGCCTGCGGCAGGAAACCCATCCGCGGATCATATCCCAGCCAGGGCAGATCCGGGCCGGCCTGCTGCGCGGCGTAAGCCGCATAGGGCAAAACGGCAATTTTGCGCGCCAGGACCCCCTGCCCTGTTCCAGCCGGACGGGCAAACCGCAGCGCAATATCGGCTTCGCCTTCAGGCAGGCTCAGGTCGCGCGGGTCGCTGGCCAGCTCCACCCGCAGCCCCGGCGCGGCGGACAGCAGGTCCGGCAGCTGCGGCAGCAGCAGATGATTGACGATCAGCGGCACCGCTGTCAGCCGGACGGTGCCTGCAAATTGCACGGCCTCGTCCTGGCCCATCGCCTGAAGCGCCTGCGCCGCATCCCCCATGGCTTCCGCATGGCGCAACGCGCCGCGCCCCGCAGCGGTCAGCCGCAACGCGCCGTTCCCCTCCCTTTCTGTCAGCGCAAACCCCAGCGCTTGCTCCAGCGCTGCCAGCCGCCGCGCCACAGTGCTTTTGTCGGCCCGCAGCAGACGGGCCGCGGCGGTCAGGCTGCCTGCCCGTGCCAGCCCCAGAAGAAAACGTGCGTCATCCCAGTTCATAGCGGCAAATTTGCACCTTAAAGCCGCGGAATTCCACCCTGCCGCGCAATTCTGCCATGATGCACCCTGCTGCAGCGACAATCAGGAGCGAAGCATGATCTATTGCGTTTTGTTTGAAGACACTCCCGGCAGGGAGACACTGCGGCAGCAGCATATGGCTGCCCATCTTGAATTTCTGGCCAGCCGCGGGCAGCAGGTCCAGGGCGCTGGCCCGCTTTTGGAAAACGGGGAGGGACAGGGCGGCATGTGGATCGTCGAAGCCGGTTCGGCGGAGGACGTCCAGGAACTGGTGCAGGCGGACCCGTTCTGGCCGACCGGCCTGCGCAAGTCAGTGCGGATCCTGGAATGGCGGCAGGTGTTCCGGGAGGGTGCGCGGGTCTGACCGCTTGCGCGCGCCATTTTGCAAAGTTAACTTGCGCGGAAAGTAAACTTGCAAAGGCACGCCCTATGGCCACCCAGAAACTTTACGCCGGCGCCAAGCTGCGCGAGATGCGGCAGCGGCTGGAGCTGACGCAGAAGGACTTTGCCGCCAAGCTGGGGGTCTCCCTGCCCTATCTGAACCAGATGGAGAACAACAACCGCCCGGTCTCGACCACGGTGGTGCTGGCGCTGGCGCAGGAATTCGGCATGGATGTGACCGAGCTGAGCGCCGGCGACAGCGAACGGCTGGTCAGCGACATGCGCGAGGCGATGGCGGATCCGGTCTTTGCTGATGACGCGCCGCCGCTGGCGGACCTGCGGCTGACGGCGTCGAATGCCCCTGCCCTGGCACGCGCCTTTCTTTCACTGCACCGGGCCTACCGGCAAACCCATGAGCGGCTGGCTTCACTGGATGAGGCGCTGGGACGGGAGGATGCGCGCATCCAGGCTTCTCCCTGGGAAGAGGTCCGGGATTTCTTCCATTACTGCGACAACTACATCGACGCAGTGGACCATGCGGCAGAACGGTTTGCCTCTACCAGCGACATCCGTGCTGCAGCCATAGCCGAGCTGGAGCGCGGCGGCATCACCGTGCGCCAGACTGAGATGGAGGGGCTGCGCCACTATGACGGCGAGGCCAGGGTGCTGCACCTGTCGAACCGCTCGGCCCCGCAGACGCAGTTGTTCCAGATGCTGCTGCAGGTGGCGCTGCTGCGGCAGAACACTTTGCTGGAAGCGACCCTCGATTTTGCAAAGTTTCAGAGCGAGGAGGCCCGCTCCATCGCCAAGATCGGCCTGGCGAATTACTTTGCCGGCGCCGCGCTGATGCCCTACACGCGGTTCCTGGACGCAGCCCAGGCCTGCCGCCATGACCTGGAGCTGCTGTCGATCCGTTTTGGCGCCTCGATCGAACAGATTGCGCACAGGCTCTCAACTCTGCAGCGGCCCGGCGCCAAGGGGCTGCCGTTTTTCTTTGTGCGCGTGGACCAGGCCGGCACGATCACCAAGCGGCACTCGGCCACGCGGCTGCAGTTTGCCCGTTTCGGCGGCGCCTGCCCGCTGTGGAACGTGCACCGGGCGTTTGAGACCCCGGGCCGCTTCCTGCGCCAGCTGGCAGAGACGCCGGACGGGGTGCGCTATATCTCCCTGGCGCGGGATGTGTCGAAGCCCGGCGGCTCCTACGGCGCGCCGGTGCGGCGCTATGCAATTGCGCTTGGGTGCGAGGTGCGCCACGCGGATGCGCTGGTCTATGCGGACAATCTGGATGTGAGCAACGACAGCGCCTATGAGCCGATCGGCATCTCCTGCCGGATCTGCGAGCGCAAGGACTGCCACCAGCGATCAGTCCCGCCGCTGGAGCGGCGGCTGACCATCAACACCGACCAGCGCGGCGTGCTGCCTTACGAGGTGAGCTGAGGGCGCGATACAGAATTGCTCAGCTTCGCGGGAACGTGCTTTGCGTGCGCCTTGCGATGCTTTGCAGGGGTATATAAACGCGAAACATACTTAGAACCCCCGCTTTTGCAGGATTTCACCCCCCAGTTTCATTCTACAAAACCAAGGACTTTGCATGACCTCTCTCCCCTTGAAGCAGCTCCTTTGCCAGTGTGCACTTTGCCTCGCCATTTCTGGCGGCTCCCAAGCGACCGCCGCTTCTCCGCAAACTCAGCTTGCAGACGAAATCGCTAGGCTGAGCGAGTATAAAAAGATCGGGCACCGTCTGGATGCCAAGGTTGAAGGCTGCGTATTCCATTCCCGCCGGTGGGATCCGCTTCCGGAGGGCGGCGAAGTCCTGGTGGGCATCGCCAGTGCCGATTTGCAAACCGCCGCTTTCACTGTACCGCTGACTTTCCGGATGAGAGCCAAAGTGCTGCAAGAGGAAGGAAAGCCGGTGGATTTTCTACGCAATGGCTCCTGGGTCGTGGATCTGGATGAAGGTCCGGAAGCCGGAGGTGCAATGGAGATTTCCGGCAGCGATGCCTTTCCAATTATTCGAGAGGAGTCTGTTCTGCGGGAGCGGACACAATCCTATATCCGCTCAGGCGACACCCGTCCAAGCCCCCGTGGAGATGGTAAGAGCTACGTTTTCCGGGATAGCACAAGGCTGTTCATTGCCTATGATCAACCAGGAGGAGGGCAGCAGCTGCGCGCGCTGGAAGCTGCTTTGATCGAATACCAGCAGACATATTGCCAGAACCTGTCTTAAACTACTGTTAGAGGATGCGCCGCAAAGGACTGCACCCTGTGTTCCGAACAGTGGCTTTACGAATTCGGCAGGTGCCTGTTACCCGCGCAGCTTGCTGAGCAGCGCCGAAACCAAGGAGGTTTTCCCAGGCTGTTCGACCTCAGGATGGCTCACCTCCTCCGCGGTCAGCACCCGGCGGACAGCTGCCAGAATTTCCGCGTCGCTGACCTCTGCAGCGATGCCCTGAATCTCCTCACCGAAAGCGGTCTGGCAGGTCTGTTCCATCTGGCATCTCCTCAACTCGAAACTCAGGCAGCGGCCCGTATGAAGGCACATCCGTTTGCTGTACCCAGACTATACCAAAGCGCGGAGGATTGCCCCATTTTAGCTCGAATTTGAGGAAATTGGTTAATGTTCGGCCACTGGGCGGAGACAGTCCGTCAGCGGGAGCGGATTGTTTCCGGAGCAGGCGCAATGACCGCCGGAAGAGCCCCAATCCAGCCAAAGTTCCCGAGGGCAAACTGCTTCAAATTTGCTGCAAAGTGATTCTCTTCCGGGCTGTTTCCACTCCCGCCGTGCCCGCCGAAACAAAGAAGGGCGCCCGAAGCGCCCTTCCGTCTTGCTTAGCCGGAACCGGGTCAGACCTTGGACAGGATTCCCCAGATCTCATCCTTCAGCGCGGCGCGCTGCTTGCGCATGTCGGTCTCAGCCTGTGCGCTCACCGGCTCCACGTTGGTTTCGGCCCGGTGCACGGCGCGGTTCACCTCGTGGTATTCATCCGCCAGCTTGGCAAAATGGGCGTCGGACGTCTTCAGCTCGCTCATCAGCGCAGCCTTGTCCGGGAATTCCTGTGCCAGTTCATGGGGCGTGTTGGACACCTGTTCGCTCCTTCTCATTAGGGTCGTGAACAGGTTATGCGCCGGGCCGCGCCGCCGCTTTGACGCGGATCAAAAGATGCCGCGGACGTGCTGATTTTCGACAGAAAAGTAAGCCGCCCGCACAAAGGGGAGGTGGCGGGCGGCTTGCTGGTGCGCGGCAGGTCAGCGCTGCGCTTCGCGCCAGTTCGGGTTGAACCAGGGTTCGGCGTTCGAGGACGGCAGACGGCGGCCCAGGATGTGGTCCGAAGCCTTCTCGCCGGTCATGATCGACGGGCCGTTGAGGTTGCCGTTGGTGATGCGCGGGAAGATCGAGCTGTCGGCGACGCGCAGGCCCTCGACGCCGATCACGCGGCATTCCGGGTCGACCACCGCCATCGGATCATCCGCCGCCCCCATCTTGCAGGTGCCGCAGGGATGATAGGCGCTTTCCACATGCTCGCGCAGGAAGCCGTCGATCTCGTCGTCGGTCTGCAGATCGGTGCCGGGCTGAATCTCATGCTTGAGGAACGGCTTCATCGCGTCCTGGGCAAAGATCTCGCGCGTCAGCCGCACGCATTTGCGGAAGTCGATCCAGTCCTGCTCGGTCGACATGTAGTTGAACAGGATTTTCGGCGCGTCCTTGGGGTCAGAAGAGGCCAGCGTGACCTCGCCGCGGGACGGTGAGCGCATCGGGCCGACATGGGCCTGGAAGCCATGGCCTTCGGCTGCGGCCTGGCCGTCGTAGCGGACGGCGATGGGCAGGAAGTGGTACTGGATATCCGGGTAATCCACCCCCTTGTCGGAGCGGATGAAAGCGGCGCTTTCGAACTGGTTCGAGGCGCCGAGCCCGGTCTTGGTGAACAGCCATTGAGCGCCGACCAGGCCCTTGCCGACCAGGTTCCAGTACTTGAACAGAGTGATCGGCAATTTGCAGGCGAACTGGAAGTAGAACTCAAGGTGGTCCTGCAGGTTCCGGCCGACGCCGGGGCGGTCTGCAACGACCTGAATACCATGTTCAGCCAGGTGCTTTGCCGGACCGATGCCGGACAGCATCAGCATCTTGGGCGAGTTCAGCGAGGAAGCCGCCAGGATCACCTCGGCATTTGCCCGGATCACCTCGGTTTTGCCGCCGCGTTCGATCTCGACACCCACCGCGCGGCCGTCCTCGATCACCACCTTGCGGGCAAAGGCGCGGATCATGTCGCAGTTCTCACGCTTCAGCGCCGGGCGCAGATAGGCGTTGGCGGCGGACCAGCGGCGGCCGTTGTGGACCGTCATCTCCATCGGGCCGAAGCCCTCCTGCTGCTCGCCGTTGTAGTCTTTGGTGACCGGGTAGCCGGCCTGCTCGCCTGCCTTGACGAAGGCATCGTGCAGCGGGTTGTCGCGGGGGCCGCGGGTCACATGCAGGGGACCGTCCTTGCCGCGCCAGTCCGGGTCGCCGCCGTGGCCGCGGTCGTTCCAGGTCTCCATGCGTTTGAAATAGGGCAGCACGTCGGCATA
>NZ_JWLD01000069.1 GCF_000813725.1 Leisingera sp. ANG-Vp | reverse complement strand
GGCGCCGCCCGCCGCGCTGAACGCACCAGCGTCAAGATCGAGACCGCGAAGTACATCCAGCGCAACATTCCGAACTTCGAAATTCTGAATGAAGAAGCGCTCGAGATCATCGAATACAACGCAGACACCATCCTGGAAGAGGTCGGCGTCAACTTCGTGGACAACCCGGCGGCGCTGGAGCGCTGGCGCGAAGCCGGTGCCGACGTGAACGGCGAGCGTGTGCGCATCCCCCGCGGCCTGGCCCGGAAGCTGTGCTCGACCGCACCCGCAGAGTTCACCCAGCATGCCCGCAACCCCGAGAAATCGGTGGTTATCGGCGGCCGCAACCTGGTGCTGGCGCCTGTCTATGGCCCGCCGTTTGTGCGCGACGCCAACGGCGGCCGCCGCTATGCCACCATGGACGACTTCAACAAGTTCGTGAAACTGGCATACATGTCCAAGTGGCTGCACCACTCGGGCGGCACCGTCTGCGAGCCCACTGACATCCCGGTGAACAAGCGCCACCTGGACATGCTGATGGCCCACATGACCCTCAGCGACAAGCCGTTCATGGGCTCGGTGACCGAACCCAGCCGCGCCCAGGACTCGGTCGACATGGCCGGCATCCTGTTCGGCAAGGAGTTCGTGCAGAACAACACCGTGATGACCTCGCTGACCAACATCAACTCGCCGATGACCTTCGACGACGTGATGATGGGCTCGCTGGAAGTCTACGCCAAGAACAACCAGGCCTGCATCATCTCGCCGTTCATCGTTGGCGGCGCTATGGCGCCGGTGTCGGTTGCGGGCACCCTGACCCAGGTTCTGGCCGAAGTTCTGGCCGGCATCGCCTACAACCAGCTGGTCCGCCCCGGCGCGCCCGCAATCTTCGGCGCCTTCGTGTCCTCGATCGACATGAACTCCGGCGCGCCGACCTTTGGTACTCCGGAAGCCTCGCTGGTCACCTACGGTGCAGGCCAGCTGGCCCGCCGCCTGGGCGTTCCGTTCCGTTCGGCCGGCTCCTTCTGCGGCTCCAAGCTGCCCGATGCGCAGGCAGCCTATGAAACCGCCAACTCGCTCAACATGGGCCTGATGTCCGGCGTGAACTTCATGCTGCACTCCTGCGGCTGGCTCGAGGGCGGCCTGGTTGCCGACTTCGAAAAGTTCGTGATGGACGCCGACCAGCTGGGCGCATTGCACGGCCTCGCCAAGGGTGTTGCGGTCGACGAGAACGGCCAGGCGATGGAAGCCATCCGGGAAGTGGGCCCCGGCGGCCACTATCTGGGCTGCGCCCACACGCAGGCCAACTTCAAGTCTGCCTTCTGGAAGTCCGATCTGCTCGACTACAAGCCGTTCGAGCAGTGGGAAGAGGAAGGCGCGCGCGATACCTATGCTCTGGCAACCAACCGTGTCGAGCAGCTGCTGGCCACCTACGAACAGCCGGCGCTGGATCCGAACATCAAGATGGCGCTGGACGAGTATGTGGCCGAGAAAAAGGCCTCTATGCCCGACGCTTTCATGTAAGCTGTCCGGTAAAAGTTCACTGGCAGAGGGCAGTGCCTTCTGCCACTGCAGAGCGGCGGTCCATACGGGCCGCCGTTTTTGCGTCCGGCGTGCGGCTGCTCTGCAAATAGGCGGCTTCCCCGGCCAGTGCGATCAGAACATCCACATGCCGCACCATCGAATATCCCGCTTCGCCTGCCTTTCGGGCCTCGTTCAGGCCGCTTTCAATGTCCAGGAGCCGCATTGCCGCAGCTCCCGGCCGAGGGAGCGCTCCGTATCCCAGAACACGGCGCAAATCGCGCTGGCGGCAATAGTTCTGCGCTCCAAGACGGGCGGCCCGCGCTAGAATCCGCGGGCGCCGGAGTAACGTCAGCCGGCTGAATACATCCTGCATTGTCCTCTCCTTTCCATTCTCCAAGAGGGGTTTGCTATAACACAACCAAACGTGGTGTTGCGGATGTGCCGCTACCGGCGAACGGTACGTTTCGTGATGATTATTCATTTTCTGGAAACAATGGCGCTTGATCTGAATTTTTGTTCAAAATCAGTCGGGTGATTGTGAAGGACTTTGCGGGGGGATGTGTGCAGCCGACGGGTGGGTCCGACTGACGACCGGGGGTCATGAAACATGCAAGAAAAACCGTTCTCACCCTTGCCTGACTGGGTGCCGCGAGAGACATGCCGCTATCTTCAGCACACTGAGGCAGGGCGGCCGATCCGGCAGCTGGCGCGTAAAGCGGGGTGCCACCCATCGACCATTCTCCGGCAGGTACGGCGGGTTGAAACCTTGCGGGACGACCCGCTGATTGACGAGGTGCTGACCTATCTGGCTGGCAGCTACAATACCGGCCCAGGTGCCGCGGAGCCGTCTGCCGCCAGGAGCGCCGGACGCAGTCTATCGGCTGGATTTGAACGGGAGGCGGCAGGTGTGCTGACCTTGCTGAGCCGAGGCGGCGCGGTTCTGGCAGCGGCGGAAGGCATGGAAATGGCTGTGGTGGTGCGCGAAGGCGAAGAGGGCGCCGGGCAGAAAATTTCTGTATCGCGGCCTCTGGCGGGCGCAATGGCCCTTACCGGCTGGATTTCCTGTGCCCGCCGCGGCCGGATCAGCCGCTACAGCATTACCCCGGCCGGGCGGGCGGCGCTGAACAAGATCATTGCCGATCAGGAAAACCGTGCTCGGGCGCGGCTGGAAGGCGGATTTGCAGAGGCGCAAGCGCCGTTCATGGCGCCGGAGCCCGCGGATAAATCCGGCTATGGGCGCAAGACCCGCTACGGCAGCGCGGAAACGCCGCTGGAAATGCTGGCACGGCTGTCCGACAAGGACGGCAACCCGTTCCTGACCCAGGGCATGGTCAGTGCTGGAAAGCGTCTTCGCGAGGACTTTGAGCTGGCACAGATCAGCAGCCATCTGATGGAGGAAAAGCTGCATTTCACCCAGCCCTGCCGCGCTATGCGCAGCAATAGCCAGGAAGCCGGTGCTGCAGCGCGTCAGCGCATGACCGAGGCCTTGAAGACTCTGGGGGCAGGGCTTAGCGATATCGCCTTGCGCTGCTGCTGCCACCTGGAGGGGCTGGAAACCGCTGAACGCAACCTTGGCTGGCCGGCGCGTTCAGGCAAGGTGGTGCTGCGCATCGCTTTGCAGCATCTGTCCGAATACTACGGCGAATCCAGCGCTCATGAGGCTGAGCTGATCGGCTGACAACCGTTTGACGGCTGCAAACAAAACGGGCCCGCTTTTAGCGGGCCCGCAGAAAATCTTTATCCGGCAGCGCCTTAGGCGGGGACTTCGGCCTTGGCTTCTTTCAGATGCGCCAGAACGGTTTCCGGGGAGGAGACGCCATAGGGGTCTTCGCCGTGGTTGTCCGAGAGGCCCGGCTCTTCGAACCATGCTTCAACAACACCGTTGTTGATGATGGCTGCATAGCGCCAGGAGCGGTTGCCGAAGCCCAGGTTGTCCTTGGCGACCAGCATGCCCATTTTGCGGGTGAATTCACCGGAGCCGTCCGGGATAACGTCCACGTTTTCCAGCTCCTGAGCGCGCGCCCAGGCGTTCATCACGAAGCTGTCGTTCACCGACATGCAGTAGATCGCGTCGATGCCTTCGGCCTTGAAGTCGCCAAAGCCTTTTTCATAGCCCGGCAGCTGGTAGGTGGAGCAGGTCGGGGTGAAGGCGCCCGGCAGCGAGAACAGCACAACGCGCTTGCCTGCAAAGTAGTCTGCGGTGGTCTTGTCTTCCCAGCGGAAGGGGTTCGGGCCTTCGATCGACTCGTCGCGGACGCGAGTGTGGAAGGTCACGTCGGGCAGCTTAACGCCAGCTTTCATTTCGGGATGCTCCTGAAGGTGGAATGTCTTTCGGCGCGCAGGCTTAAAATGATTCTAAGTGGGCTTCAACAATTTCGTGAGCATGTTTTGAAGGTTCTGCACAAACGCCGCAGCGGGCAGCGTAAAAGCGCCGCCGGACCGGAAGAACGCGGCAGACGGCTGCTGTCTTATCCCAATGGAGTGAGGGCGAAAATCTAGGCTGCGGCTTTCTTGATCGTTACCGTGGTGCCGCGGACCTTGCGCTCCGCGGCTGCGGTCAGGTCATTGAACCGTTTCAGCGTTGCCAGCAGCTTTTTCTTGTCCTTGGAGTCATTGATGGCCCCCGGGAATTTCTTCTTCACGCTCTGATACTGGTCATTGATCTTTTTCAGATCCTTGAACTTCGCTGCTGCGGCCTTCAGGTCCGGCGCAGCGGCCTTCAGATCTTCTCCGGCCTTCTCAATGGCCGCAACGCAATGGCCATTGATCGCTTTCACCAAGGCGCCCACCCGGTTGGTGTATTTCTTCAGGTTCCGGTCCACCAGCAGCTGCGGCAGCTCGGTTGAATCCAGCTTCTTGTCGTGGCTGTCATCGCTTTCCTTCAGGATCTTGTTGACCGTCTTCTGGAAATTCGCGGCATAGAATTTCTGGGCTGCGTTCAGCTTGCCCTCATACTGAACCGCCTTCTTCACCTCGGCAGATTCCTTGGCAAGGGTGTCGCGCAGGCTTTCGATGTCTTTCTTGGAGGCGGATGACTTGGAGCGCTTTTTCAGGTCCTTCTCGATGTCAGCAGCCAGTTTCTGGATCTTAACCAGATGCGCCTGCGCCTCCTTGCAGAAGCCGAGCATGGCATTGAGTTCTTCCTGGTGAACGTCCACCGCCTTGTTCCAGGTGGTCAGCCCGTCCTTGAAATGCTTGTTTTTCTGCAGGTCGGCCATCTTCTTGGATTCGACGCCGTCCTTGCGCGCCTTGGCCAGGCTTTCGCGGAAGTAATCCTCGCCCTCCCAGGCGTTGCCCAGCGAAATGCCAACGCGTTTCTTGAGCTTTTCGCCTTCGGCAGAGGTGTATTTCTTGGTGCCTGCCGCCAGTTTCTTATGTTCCGCTTTGAACTTCTCCAGCTCCTTGGCCATGGGTCCCTCCCTGAACGTGTTAACGGCGCTTTCGCTTTGCACAGGTAAACTATGTGTTCCGCAGCGGCATTTTGGCAAAGGAAAACGGCAGAAAATTGCGGTATGAGCCATGACAAGGCAGCAAGGCAGGGTTGCTGATAGCCGGGTGTCAACCGCGGAAAGCTATGTTACACCTTGGCCAAGTGAGATGCCGGAAGGGAAAAACCACGTGCGAGACCTGAAAATCCCCGAGCAGCGCCACCCGGAAAAGGCGCACCGTCCCGATAACGCTCAGCCGAAGAAGCCAAGCTGGATCCGGGTCAAGGCGCCGGGCGGTCAGGGGTATGCGGATACGCACAAGATCATGCGCGAGCACAAGCTGACCACTGTCTGCGAGGAGGCCGGCTGCCCCAACGTCGGCGAATGCTGGAGCCAGGGCCACGCCACCATGATGATCATGGGCGAGGTCTGCACCCGCGCCTGTTCCTTCTGCAACATCGCCACCGGCAAGCCGCCAGAGGCGCTGGACGTGTTCGAACCCGGCCGGGTGGCGGACGCGGTGCAGAAGCTGGGGCTGAACCACGTGGTGATCACCTCGGTCGACCGCGATGACATCGAAGACGGCGGCGCTGAGCATTTTGCCCAGACCATCCGCGCGGTGCGCCACCGTTCGCCGGGCACCACCATCGAAATCCTGACCCCGGATTTTCTGAAGTGCGACCCGTCGGTTCTGGAAACCGTGGTCGAAGCGCGCCCCGACGTCTTCAACCACAACCTGGAAACTGTGCCAGGGCTTTACCCGGAGGTCCGCGCCGGTGCGCGCTACTTCCATTCCCTGCGCCTGCTGCAGCGGGTGAAGGAGCTGGACCCCTCGATGTTCACCAAATCCGGCATCATGGTCGGCCTGGGCGAAGACGCGCAGGCGGTGAAGCAGGTGATGGACGACATGCGCGCTGCCGACGTCGACTTCCTGACCATTGGCCAGTACCTGCAGCCGACGCCCAAGCACCACGCGGTGGACCGCTTTGTGACGCCCGAGGAGTTCAAAACCTACGAGAAAGCCGCCTATGGCAAGGGTTTCCTGATGGTTTCGGCAACACCGCTGACGCGTTCCTCGTATCACGCCGGCGATGATTTCGCCCGCCTTCGCGAGGCGCGCAACAAGAAACTCGGCCTGGCATGACGCCCGAGCGTCTGGCGCGGCTTACCGCGCTGCGCCACGCCCTGCACCGGATCCCTGAGGTTTCAGGTGCTGAGGAAAAGACCGCCGCCATGGTGGCGGACTACCTGCGTTTGCACGAGCCCGATCAGCTGCTGACAGGCCTGGGCGGTCATGGCGTTGCTGCCGTCTATGAGGGCAGGGCAGAAGGCCCCGCGGTGCTGATCCGCTGCGAGCTGGACGGCCTGCCGATCGAGGAACTCTCGGATCAGCCTTACCGCTCCACCCATGCGGGGCGTGGCCATCTCTGCGGCCATGACGGCCATATGACGATGGTGGCCGCTCTGGCTGAGGAACTGGCTGCGCAACGGCCAGCCCGGGGCCGCGTTGTGCTGCTGTTTCAGCCTGCCGAGGAAACCGGCAAGGGCGCCCCGGCAGTGATTGCTGATCCAGCCTATGATCAGATTGCGCCGGATTACGCTTTCTCGCTGCACAATCTCCCGGGACTCCCGGTGGGGCAGGTGGCGCTTTGTGCCGGTCCCGCCAATTGCGCATCGCGCGGGATGCGGATCAAGCTGACCGGCAAAACCTCCCACGCTGCCGCGCCGCAGGACGGGGTGTCGCCTGCCGGTGCCATTTCCCGGCTTCTGACTGGGCTGGCAGGCTTGGCCAGCGGGGGGGATCTGGGGCCGGAATTTGCTTTGGTCACGGTGACCCATACGCAGCTTGGCGAGGCAACCTTTGGTATCGCGCCTGGGTATGGCGAGGTCTGGGCAACCTTGCGCACTGTTACAGACACGCGCATGGAGCAGCTGATTGCGGGAGCGGCGGCTTTGGTGGAACAGGCCTGTGCCGCAGACGGCCTGACGTTTTCCATCGGGTTCGACGACGTCTTTGAAGCCTGTACCAACCACCCTGAAGCGGCGGATGCTCTGAAAGCCGCAGGCGAAACGGCGGGCTATCCGATGCAGATGCAGGACAGGCCTCAGCGCTGGTCTGAGGACTTTGGCCAGTTTGGCAAAGGCGCGAAAGCGGCGATGTTCTGGCTCGGCTCTGGCGAGGACCAGCCGCAGCTGCACAACCCGGACTATGATTTCCCCGATGCTGCCATCCCGGTCGGGGCCGGGATTTTCAGGCAGGTCCTCAGCGATCTATTAGGCTGAACTTCAGTTCAGCAGCGCATCCACCACAGCTACCGCGCCGATGATTGCCAGCGTATCCTTGACCACCTCAAAAATCTTGTCGCCCTGGCGCACATAGCGGTGCCCGTGGCGCGGCGGTTGCAAGCCCCAGCGGTGGTAATCATCCACATAAACCCAATCGCTGCCCTGGATATGGCCGTGGCTGTGCCCGTGTTTGCTGCGGTGGCGCTTTTTCACCTGTCCGGGCGCGTAGTGGGCGGCGCTGTTCTTATGGCCCGGCGCCCATTTCGGCGGCCCGGCATGGCTGGCTGCCGGGGCAAGAGTAAGGGTCATGGCCGCCGCCGCGGCCAGCATCAGGCTTTTCTGCATCGCGGTTCTCCTGTGAGCGCTGCGCTTTTGAATCACATGGAGCAGGCGTCAGGAAATGGCAAATCCGGTGCGCCGGAAAGCGCCTGTTTCAAGCCGGAACCGGCGGACTGGCGCCGGTTGCCTGGAGCGGTGCAAGTATCTTCAATCTGTGGCTTTTCGGTCCACAGGCGTCAAAGGCGGCTCTGCCGGTGCACAGACGGTGCACGCGTGCCGCCTCCAGTTTCAGACCGTATCAGCCTTCGTCCGTAAACCGCACTTTGCCGATGTGCGGCAGGTTGCGGTTGCGCTGCGCGTAGTCGATTCCGTAGCCGACAACAAATTCATCCGGGATCTCGAAGCCGATCCAGTCGGCCCGGAAATCCACCTCGCGCCGCGACGGCTTGTCCAAGAGCGCAATGGATTTCAGCCGCGCAGGCTCACGGCTCTTCAGCAGGTTCACCACATGGTTCAGCGTGTGGCCGGTGTCGACGATGTCTTCCACCACCAGCACGTCCCGCCCTTCAATGGCGCCGCGCAAGTCTTTGAGAATGCGCACTTCCCGGCTGCTTTCCATCGAGTCGCCGTAAGAGGAGGCTTCCAGGAAATCGACCTCGATCGGCAGGTCCAGCTCGCGCACCAGATCGGCGATGAAGACAAAACTGCCGCGCAACAGACCCACGACGACCAGTTTGTCGGTATCGCCGAATTCGCGGTGGATCTCGGCGCAAAGCTCCTCGATCCGGGCCGCAATGGCCTTGGCTGAAATCATCACATCAATGACATATGGACGCTGTGACATGGCTGCCCCCTTGAATTTCCCGCGCGTACATAGGACATGACGCTGCACAATAGTAGCAGAAAATCAGCAGGCCGATGCCCACACACTCGGAAACCCGCCAGCTGCCGTATTCGGCACAGCAGATGTACGATCTGGTTGCGGATGTTGCGCAATACCCCAAGTTCCTGCCGTGGTGTGCCGCCGCCCGCATCCGCAGCCGCGCGCCGCTGGGCGAGGCTGAGGTGATGGAGGCGGATCTGGTGATCTCCTTCAAGGTCTTCCGCGAACGCTTCGGCAGCCGGGTGACGCTGTTCCCTGGCGAGCAGAAGATCGACACCGAGTACCTGGACGGCCCGTTCCGCTACATGAAGTCGAACTGGTCCTTTGCCCCGCGCGAGGATGGCACCTGCGACATCTCCTTCTTTGTCGATTTCGAGTTCAAGAATGCCGTGCTGCAGGGGATCATCGGTGTGGTGTTCAACGAGGCGATGCAGCGTATCGTACGTGCCTTTGAGCGCCGCGCGGCTGATCTGTACGGCTGAGATGCTGCAGGCTGGAAACCGCTTGACCTAAAGCGGACTTTAAGTCGTATCACCGCCCGGAACTGAGTTTTCCAACGGAAGGAACGACCCGCGATGGAGCAGGAATTCTGGCAGGCACGCTGGCGCGAGAACCGCATCGGTTTCCATGAGCCGGCGCCCAATACGCTGCTGACGAAACACTTTTCCAGGCTGGGCTTGGAAGCAGGCCAATCCGTCTTTGTCCCGCTTTGCGGCAAGGCGCTGGATCTGGACTGGCTTTTGAAACAGGGGCTGCGGGTCACGGGGGCTGAGTTCAACCAAGGCGCTGTCGAGCAGGTCTTTGCACGCCAGGGGCTTGAGCCGGAAATTGAGAATCAGGGGGATCTCCTGCGCTACCAGGCGGGCGCGCTGACGTTGTTCGCCGGCGATTTCTTTGCCCTGACCGCTGCACAGGCTGGCCCCGTGGATGCTGTTTATGACCGGGCTGCGCTGGTTGCGGTTAAGCCCGGGGATAGAACGGCTTATGCGGCGCATCTCAACCGGACCACAAGCACAGCGCGGCAGCTGCTGATCGGCTTTGACTATGACCAGTCACTGATGGAGGGGCCGCCGTTTTCCGTGCCTGGCGGTCTTGTCCAGACGCTCTATCAGGGCACACATGCGATCACCCTGGCCGAGGAACGCCCCGCCGACGGCCGGATCGGCGAACGCTGCAACGCACTGGAGCAGGCCTGGCTGCTGTCTCCCTTGGCCTGATACGAAAAGCGGGTCCCCGAAGGGACCCGCCCGGTGCGGAATATGCACCTTCTGCCGTGAGTGGTGGCATCCGTCATAGCCGGGGTCAGCTGTTCATGTCGTATGCACGCTCACCGTGAACAGACAGATCGAGGCCGTTGGTCTCGCTTTCAAGATCCACGCGCAGGGATGTGATCAAAGCGGAGATCTTCACCAGCGCGATGGTCACCACCACGGTGAAGATGCCGACGATCACCAGCGCGCCCAGCTGCGCAGCCCAGGCACCGGCGCCGAAGACGGCGATCATGATGGTGCCGAAGATGCCGCCGACGCCGTGCACGGCAAAGACATCCAGGGTGTCGTCGATCTGCATCTTGTTGCGCACCAGGTTGACCATCT
Organism: Leisingera sp. ANG-Vp; assembly: GCF_000813725.1. GTDB lineage: Bacteria > Pseudomonadota > Alphaproteobacteria > Rhodobacterales > Rhodobacteraceae > Leisingera. Next base: position 259 of record NZ_JWLD01000069.1, on the reverse strand, counting down.
CCTGGCACAGCACGCCGGCCACGGCACCGATGATCAGCGCCTCCATCGGGCCGACAAAGCCAGAGGCCGGGGTGATCGAGGCGAGGCCTGCAATGGTGCCGGTGACCAGACCGACCAGCGAGGCCTTGCCGTATTTGATTTTCTCCCACATCGCCCAGGTGAGCGAGGCGGTGGCGGCGGAGATATGGGTCACGGTCAGCGCCATTGCCGCGCCGCCGTCTGCTGCCAGCTGCGAGCCGCCGTTGAAGCCGAACCAGCC
>NZ_JWLD01000068.1:42740-108350 GCF_000813725.1 Leisingera sp. ANG-Vp | reverse complement strand
GCCCGGCTGCAGGCCGGGCAGCCCCCGACCTCCCCCACGGGAGGGGGCTTCACCCCCACCCGAGGCCGGGGACTGCCCTCCGTTAGGTGTTGAAGCGGGGGCGCCAAAGCCCGTAGCCTGCACCAAAGCCATTTGCATGACGAGAGCGATTGATGCGTGACGAGACAGAAGCGCCGGCCCCGGCCGCCCGGCAGCCCAAGCTGAAGCCAGCCAACGAGAACCCCTGGTATGTGCTGATGACGCTCTATGGGGAGCAGGAGGGGGAGGAGATTGATCGTGACCTACAGGTCGAAAACAGGCGAGTTTGGAACATATGGGCTAGTGGTCAAGCATCGCACTCTAAGCGGGAGGAGTTGACTAGCCTCGGAATTAGTTCGCCGCCACGCGATCAATGGTTAAGAAAGTCAGCTGAGATTAGAGCGCTATTTACAGAGGAGTTTCAGAGGCGGAACCCTGGCGCCGAAGTCGATGTTGGAGAACTAGATAAGCCTTCCGAAATTGACCTGTCGAGGTTGGAGTTCCGGCGGCCCTTGGAGTTGTCCGGCTACCTGTTTCCGGCTGATCTAACAATAAGCTTTTCTAGTTTCTACGGGAAGTGCTCGATCCAAGAGGCTGGATTCGCTGGTCGTTTAAGCGCCAAGTTGTGCTCTTTTGGTGAAGGCTTAGACGCCAGTTATTCGGTTTTTTTGGGAGATGTAAATTTTGATAGTTCTAGCGTTGAGCAGTCGACTGGCCGTTTTCAGTTTGCGGAAGTAAAGTTTAAGAAGCGTGCAAGTTTCGCGCGCTGTTTTCTTCGTGGGTATTCTGATTTTAGTCATGCATCATTTGAAGATGACGCCAATTTCGAAGACTGCAAGTTTCAAGCGGGCGTTGATTTCAACATGTCGGCGTTCTCAAAAGACGTTTATGGGCGTTACCTTTGGGGTCATGATGGTTTTGACTTTGGACGGGTAGTTGTCCGCGGTACGCTTGATCTATCGGAGGCGTCATTTTGCGGAAATACTAGTTTCAAGAATGCACACTTTGAGAAAACTGTGAGTCTTCGAATGTCTAAGTTTGAGGATAACGCAGACTTCTCGTTCTCTGTGTTTGACAACTTTTCCTTCTTTTCCGGAACAATCTTTGGATCTGGGGTTGCAGAAGGCACAAAGTCGCTTGATTTTTCGGGTGCAACTTTCGCTAAGCCAAGCAATTTTACTTCTGCGTTTTTTCTGTCAGCATTTCCTGATTGGGAAGGTGCAATACTCCATGAAAAGTTCAGTTTCACGGCTGACGAAAGGAACTGGCCGGTTGAGTACATAAATGATACGGTTGTTGCCCGCGAAAGCTGCGCCACCATCCGCCACATCCTCGCCAAGCAGGGCCTCCCCGAAGACGAGCACTTCTTCTTCCGCCGGGAAATGCACTTCGCCGGGAGGATCGGCTCTATCTGGCAGCGGCTGCCTTACCTTCTGTTCGGCCTGTTCTCTGAATACGGCTATTCCATACTAAGGCCGACACTGTGGCTCCTAGGGATTTGGGCCTTGGGCTTTGCTGCCTTCTGGGGTTATCTCTCCGGCTGCTGCGTGCCGGCGCCGGACAGCGTGATCGAGCGGCCGATGGGAGCGGCCATGGCGCTCAGCTTCTCCAACCTGTTTCCGCTGTTTGGGTTCGGGCGGACATTCTTGTCAGATGTGCTGGGAGTTCTGCCTCCGGTGCTGCAATTCTTCTCCGGCGTCCAAACCGTCGCCAGCCTGCCGCTGTTGTTCTTCCTCGGCCTTGGCCTGCGCCAGCGGTTCCGGCTGCGGTAGAGGGGGCACATCCCGCATTGCACCCGCTCCTCTAGGCGGTAAGCTGGGGAAAAGACCCTTGCTGGAACAGGTTTCCGGACCGGGGGACAAGACATGAGGAGTGGGCCGATGAGATTGATTATCCGGATTGCGACGGCGCTGGTGCTGACAGTGGCGGTCCTGCTGGGGCTGGTGCTGCTGCTGCCGGGCGAAAAGATCGCGCAGCTGGCGGCCGATCAGGTTGAGGGGCAGACCGGGCGCAAGCTGGAGATCGGCGGCAAGGCACGCTTTACCTTCTGGCCCACCTTGGGTGTCAAAGCGGATGCGGTGACATTGTCCAATGCGGAGTGGGCCGGGTCGGAGCCGATGCTGAGCGCGGAACGGCTGACCATCGGTGTGGCGGCGGCGGATCTGCTGCAGGGCAATGTGCGGGTGACCGAGATTTCGGCGATCCTGCCGCATCTGAACCTTGCAACCCGCGAGGATGGCACCGGCAATTGGGTTTTTGGCGGAGATACGGCGGCCGCGGGCAGCTCTGGCGGCAGCAGCGGTGCGCTGCCGCTGCGGATCGAAGCGGTGGAGCTGACCGGTGCCTCGTTGCGCTATGCGGCGCACGGGCAAGCACCGGTGGAGATGAAGAACACCGACTTGCGGCTGCTGTGGCCGGAGCCGGATGGCACGGTGCGGGTCAAGGCAACCCTGCGCCCAGCAGGCGCGCCAGTGGAGATCGATGCCGAGATCGGCACGTTTGCGGCTTTCCTGGCGGGTGAGGTTTCCTCGGTCGGGGCAACGGTGACGGCGCCCGGCGGCAAGGGCCGGTTTGACGGCCACGCCGATATCCGCGGCGAGGCCGGCGGGCGGCTGACCTTCGGTGCGGAGGATGCTTTGCAGACCGCGGTAGCGATGGGAGTGTTCCTGCCGGACGCCTTTGCGCAGAAGGCGGTGTTCGGTGCCGATGTGACCTATACCGCGGACGGGCGGCTGTCGATGCGGGACATGGCGGTGGAGCTTGGCCCCAACAGGCTGACGGGGGCTGCGGATGTCGCGCTGCTGGACCGTCCGAAGATCACCGCGCAGCTGCAGGGCGGCGCGCTGGATCTGGCAATGCTGGAGGGCAGCGGCGGCAGCAGCGGCGGGGCAGCTGAGAGCGGCTGGCCCAGGGAGGCAATCGATGCCTCGGCGCTGGGGCTGGCAGATGCTGCCATCGGCCTCACCTTTGATAGTCTGAACACCGGCGGCATCCAGCTGGGCGCCAGCAAGCTGAACCTGAGCATCGAGCGGTCGCGGGCAGTGCTGAAGTTCCTGCCGGCGGCGATGTTCGGCGGCCAGGTGCAGGGACAGGTGGTGGCCAATAACCGCAATGGCCTGTCAGTGGGCGGCAAGCTGACCTTCAACGGCATCCGGCTGGAACGCGCCCTGGGCGAAACTGCAGGCTACAGCCGCCTTAACGGCGAAGCGCTGGGCGAGCTGGAGTTCCTTGGCTCCGGCAATTCGGTCGATGCGATCATGCGTTCGCTCAGCGGCAAAGGCTGGCTGGAAGCAGATCAGGGGTTTTTCACCGGTTTCGACCTGGAGCAGCTGATGCGCAGCGGCGGCAATGGGGGCAGCACGGTATTCGACCAGCTGACGGCGAGCTTTACCATCGAAGGCGGCAACCTCAGCAACCAGGATCTGCTGGTGCTGCTCAAGGGGTTCCGCGCGGACGGCAAGGGCCGGATCGGCTTGGGCGCGCGTGATCTTGACTACCTCTTCACGCCGCAGATCGTGCGCGCGGGCAGCGATCAGGTGCTGACCATTCCGGTGCGGGTCACCGGCCCTTGGGCAGACCCGGATATCCGTCCGGATCTGAGCCAGGCGCTGCAGACCCGGATCGATGACGTCGAGGAGGAAGCCAAGGACCGGCTGCGCCAGAAGCTTGGCGAGGAGCTGAACCTGAATACGGAGATCGCGCCGGAACAGGATCTGAACGATGTGCTCAAGGAGCGCATCGAACAGGAAGCCCGGGACCAGCTGCTCCGCCTGCTGGGCGGGGATTGATCACCCAAGCCGGAAGCCGGGTCAGGGATGGCCATCAGGCCACCGGGCACCGCCCGGCCTGTCCTTGACGCGGCCTCTGGCGTCTTACACTTGAATTTGCGCATCTAAGGGCAGACCTGCCCTTAGATCGCTTCTCAGCAAAGGGAAACGCCCGCCGAAGGCGGGCGCCGGTCGCCTGCGTGAGCAGGCGAAACCCCTTAGCCTGCCGCCTGCGCCAGCAGGCGGCCGCTTACTTGCTCAAATAAATCAGATGGTCTGATCGTAGTCGCCGACCAGCGGCTCGGTGCGGATCACCGCGTCGATATCCGCAAAGATCGCACGCATCTCAGCTTCGCTCTCGGAGCTTTCGCAGACCACCACCAGGTTCGGCGTGTTCGACGAGGCGCGCACCAGCCCCCAGGAGCCGTTGTCCAGGATCACCCGGGCGCCGTTCACGGTCACGACTTCCTTGATCGCGCGGCCGGCAAAGCTGTCGCCGGCTTCGTGCTTGGCCACCAGCTTTTGCACCAGCCGCTCCAGCACAATGTATTTCTCGGTGTCGGCGCAATAGGGCGACATGGTCGGGGTCGACCAGGTCTTGGGCAGCGCTTTGCGCAGGTCGGACATTGACTGGCCCGGGTTGCGGTCCAGCATCTTGCAGACTTCAACCGCGACCCGCATGCCGCAGTCGTAGCCGCGGCCCACCGGCTCGGCCAGGAAGTAGTGGCCGGACTTCTCAAAGCCTGCCAGTGCGCCGATTTCCTTGACCCGCCGCTTCATGTGGCTGTGGCCGGTTTTCCAGTAGTCGGCGGTGACGCCGTTCTTTTGCAGCTCAGGGTCCGAGGCAAACAACCCGGTGGATTTCACATCCGCGACAAAGGTGGAGTTCGGGTAGAGTTTGCTGAGGTCGCGGGCCATGATCACGCCCACCTTGTCGGCAAAGATCTCCTCGCCTTCGTCATCCACCACGCCGCAGCGGTCGCCGTCGCCGTCAAAGCCAAGCGCCAGATCAGCTCCTGAAGCTTTCACGGATGCGGACATGTCATGCAGCATTTCCATCGCTTCGGGGTTCGGGTTGTAATGGGGGAAGGTATAGTCGAGCCGGTTGTGGCTTTCGACGACCTCGACGCCGATGCGTTCGAAGATCTCGGGCGCGAAAGCGGAGGCGGTGCCGTTGCCGGTGGCGCAGACCACTTTCAGCGGGCGGGACATTTTGAAGTCGCCCACGAGGTCGTCGATATAGGCCTCCTTGACGCCATCTACGAACTCATAGGAGCCGCCAGGGGCGGTCTGGCCTTCGCCGTTCAGCACGATGTCGCGCAGCTCGCCCATCTCGTCGGGGCCGTGGGTCAGCGGCCGGTCAAAGCCCATCTTGACGCCGGTCCAGCCGTTGGGGTTGTGGCTGGCGGTGACCATGGCGACCGCGGGCACATCCAGGTGGAACTGGGCGAAATAGGCCATTGGCGACAGCGCCGGGCCGATGTCCTTCACCTGGATACCGGCCTGCATCAGGCCCAGGATCAGCGCATTCTTGATGGCCAGCGAATAGTCGCGGTAGTCGTTGCCGACCGCGATTACCGGTTCGATGCCGCGCTTGCGCATCTGGGTGCCAAGGCCGAGGCCCAGGGCGGTCATACCGGGGAGGTTGATTTCCTCCGGGTATTTCCAGCGCGCGTCGTACTCACGGAAACCGGTGGGGGTGATCATCGCATCGCGCAGAAAGCTCCAGGTGTTCGGGGTCACCTCGGGCAGGGGTTTGGTCATGTCAAAATACTCTTTTAAATGCTAATGGGATTGGCTTTGGCCAATGCATCAAACGCCATCAATGTGTCAATCAGTTGCGGCATCTGATCCAGGTAGATCATGTTCGGGCCGTCGCAGGGGGCATTGTCCGGATCCTGGTGGGTCTCGGTGAACACCGCGCCGATGCCGGTGGCCACAGCTGCGCGGGCCAGAACCGGTGCAAATTCGCGCTGCCCGCCGGAGGAGCCGCCCAGGCCGCCGGGCTGCGCCACCGCGTGGGTCGCGTCCATCACCACCGGATAGCCGGTGCGCGCCATTTCCGGCAGCGACTGCATGTCGACCACCAGGCGGTTATAGCCAAAGGAGGCGCCGCGTTCGGTCAGCAGGATCTTCTCGTTGCCGGTGCTTTCGATCTTGGCCACCACATTGGGCATGTCCCAGGGCGCCAGAAACTGGCCCTTCTTGACATTGATGGCAGCGCCGGTGCGGCCCGCCGCCAGCAGCAGCTTGGTTTGGCGGCACAGGAAGGCCGGGATCTGCATGATGTCGCAGACTTCGGCGACGGGTTCGCATTGCTCCGGCTCGTGGATGTCGGTCAGCACCGGCACACCAATGCTGTCCTTCACCGACTGCAGCACCGCCAGACCCTTGTCCAGGCCCAGGGCGGGCTTGGCATTGAGCGAGGTGCGGTTCGCCTTGTCAAAGGAGCCCTTGAACACATACTGGGCGCCGGCCTTGTCGCAGGCTTCCTTCAAAAGGCCTGCGATCATCTGAGCGTGGTCGGCGCTTTCCAGCTGGCAGGGGCCTGCAATCAGGGTCAACGGGCGGTCATTGCCGATATTCAGTCCGGCGACAGATACGTTTTTCATGGGATTCCGATCGTGGCTTCCGATGGCTTTACGAGGATACCTGCTCCCGCAGGATGGACGCGGTGAGCGAACACATCAGGTAAATACCGGAAAAGATCAGGAATGCCAAAACGGTATTCTCGAACTTGCGCGGATAGGAGGGTTCCTGGCTGGGAACCGGCTCCACCGCGGTAGTCAGATAGCGGACCTGGCGGTTGGCCTCCAGGCGGGTGGTTTCCATTTGCTGCAAGGCCGATTGCAGCATCAGGTCCCGGGTGGCGAGGTCAGCCTGGGCCATCTGGATCTGGATGCGCAGGCTGGCCAGCGAGTTTTCGCCGGCGGAGGCGTCGACCATGCGGTTGTTGAGGCTGGTTATCACGGCTTCCAGCCGCCGGATGTCAGCCTCGGCGCCGGAGACCTTGGCCCGGTTGGGGCGGGCGTTGTCCTGCAGCGCGGCCAGTTCCAGCCGCTTTTCCTCCAGCTGGATTTCAAAGGTGCTGATCTGCTGGCGCAGCGAGGCGACCACGCCTTCGGGGTCCAGCACAGAGCCCTGCTGCTGCAGCAGCACAAGGTTTTGCTGCGCGGCCCGGCGTTTGGCCTCGGCATCGGTAAGCGCGGCTTCGGATTCGGACATCTGGTCGGCGCGCTTTTGCTGCGAGAGGTTGTTCACCTTCTCCTGGGCATAGGAAATGAGCTTGCGGGAAAACTCAGCCGCCACTTCCGGATCCGCGGCGGAGACTTCCATCCGCACCACGCCCTCGGTCGGGTCGTAGCCGATTTTCACATTGCGCTGGTAAGTTGAATAGGCTTCCTCGTTGGACGGGTCGCTTTCCAGCCTTTGGATCGGATCCAGTGTTTCCTGGGTGAAATGCGCCTTGAAGCCGGCTTCGGCATCCAGCCGCAGCATCGCCTCTTTCGATTGCAGATAGCCCTGCACGGCGATGGAATCCTGGCTGGTGGCAAACTGGGTGCCGCTCAGCAGCCCGCCGACGCCGCCGCCGACGCCGCCGTCGGCCTGCAGCACCAGGAACTCGGATTTGGAGGAGAACATCGGCGTTGCCACCGAATAGAAATAGTATCCTGCAGCCAGGGTCGGCAGCATCACGAAGAAGGCCAGCCGTGCCGCCAGCAGCGACAGCTTGCGGCGGCGGCGGCGGGCGATATCGCGCTGGATTTCCTGGATTTCGCGGCTGCGCCGCTCCGCCGGGCTGAGCTCGGTCGAGGGCAGGGTGGTTTTGGCGGCGGGCACAGTCTGCGGCAGCTGAACCGAACCCGGAGCTGGCGGTGTGCCCGCAGGCTGGGTCTTGTTCTGCGGTACGACCAGTTCCAGCATATTTGCGCGTTTGAACGGGTCGATGCCGCGTTCGCGCAGCATCCGCACCGCTTCGAAATCCGAAGTGGCGGCCAGGTTGTGCTTCTGGGCCATCCGGCGCGCCAGCCGCAGCTGGCGGCCGGTCAGGCCCTCGCGGCGAATCGCTTCGATGTCGGTTTCCATTTTGCTTTCGCGGGGGGAGCTGACCATGCCGCCCATCGGCGCGGCGGCACCGGGCTGGGCAGCGGGTGCCTGTGCCGCTGCGGCGGCTGCCGCGGCAGCAGAGGGAGCCGCGGCCTGCGGCGGCTGCTGCGTCTCAGCGGCGTCCCCGGCGGCTGCATTGCCCGCAGCCTGCGGCTGCGCGTCGGCAGCAGAAGGGCTGCGGCGGATGCGGAACTTCTTAGCTCTCGGTTTCGTAGTCATAGAGCTGTTTCGCTTCTTCCAAAGTGTCAAACATATGCAGCTGGCCCTGCAGCAGGACAGCCGCGGAGCGGGCAAATTTTTCCAGAGTCTTGGCCTGGTGGGAGACAATGACGATGGTGGTGGTCTGCAGCCGTTCCTGCAGGATTTCACCGGCCTTGCGGTTGAACTCGACATCGGTGGTGCTGGGCATGCCTTCGTCGATCAGATAGACGTCGAAGTCCAGCGCCAGCATCAGCGAGAAGCTGAACCGCGCCCGCATCCCCGATGAATAGGTGCCAAGCGGCTGGTCGAAATACTCTCCCAGCCCGCAGAGCCAGCGGCAGTAGGCCTCGACATAGTCCGGGTCCAGGCCGTAGAGCTTGGCGATATAGCGGCTGTTCTCCATCGCTGAAAGGCGGCTGATCACCCCGCCCATGAACCCAAGCGGGAAGGAGATCTTGCAGTTGCGGCGGATTTCGCCCTCATCCGGCTTTTCCAGGCCTGCCATCATGTTGATCAATGTGGTCTTGCCGGTGCCGTTCGGGGCCAGAACGCCCAGCGATTTGCCCGGTTCGACGCGGAACGAAACGCGGTCAAGGATCACCTTGCGCTGTGTCCCTGTCCAAAAGGACTTGCTGACGTTTTCAAACTCAAGCATCGCTCGTTCCGGTGTTGCCCGTGCGGCCCGATTTCGGGCTCTGTCTGCCTCAATTCCCAAGCGCGTTCCATCGCGCCCGTGGCTCTTTCGTATCAAAAGAGTGTTAATGGCCTACGCCGGGAATTTGGCCTTATTATGTCGAATTGTGACATAATTCATCAACCAAGTCTTAACCAATTTGGCCGGTATCCGGGGGCGGGGCGGTCATTTTTCGGGAATGAACGGGAGAACGGGCAAGAGATGACTGGTTCCAGTCCGGAAACAATCGCCGCGGCCCGGCAGCTGAAAACAGAGATTCGCAGCTGCCGGATCTGCGCGGAGCGGTTTGCCGCCACCGCCACCGCTCATGAGCCGCGGCCGGTGGTGTGGTTCCGCCCCTCTGCCCGGATCCTGATTGCAGGCCAGGCGCCAGGCGCCCGGGTGCATGACAGCGGGCGGCCGTTCACCGATCCCTCAGGCGACCGGCTGCGGGCCTGGCTGGGGCTGTCCGAGGCGGAGTTCTATGACAAGGACCGGGTGGCGGTGGTGCCGATGGGGTTCTGCTTCCCGGGCTACAACGAAAAGAAGGCCGATTTGCCGCCGCCTGCCATTTGCGGCAGGACCTGGCATGATCAGGTGATGGCGCATTTGCCGGATGTGCAGCTCAAGGTGCTGGTGGGCGCCCATGCGCAGCGCTACCATCTGGGGGTGAAAGGGCCGGTGACAGCGCTGGTGCAGGGCTGGCGGGATCATGCGCCGCAGGTCTTCCCCTTGCCGCATCCGTCCTGGCGTAATACCGCATGGCTGAAGAAAAACCCCTGGTTCGAGGCGGAGCTGCTGCCGGTTCTGCAGGCCCGGGTGAAGGAGCTGATGCGATGAGCGAACAAACCCCGCTGGATCTGGCCCATGCCGCGATGGAAGCTGCCCCCGAGGATGATGCCGCAAGGCTGCGGTTCTACGAGCGGCTGGCCGATGCTGAATTGTTCCTGATGCTGGCGGCAGAGGCGGATGGGGAACAGATCTCGCCTGAGCTGTTTGAGACGCCGGAAGGCGCCTTTGTGCTGGTGTTCGACCGCGAGGAACGGCTGGCGCAGTTTGCCGGGCGGGCGGTGCCTTATGCAGCGCTGTCGGGCCGGGTGATCGTGCAGATGCTGACCGGGCAGGGGGATGGCCAGGGAATTGGCCTGGGGCTGAACCTGGAAGTGGCGCCCTCAGCCTTTCTGATCCCGGCAGACGCCATAGGCTGGCTGCACCGGACTTTGGGCCACGCGCCGGAAGAAGTCGAGGCCGGGGTGACGGAGTTCACCGCCCCCAAGGGCCTGCCGGAAGCGCTGCTGACCGCCCTGGACGCCAAGCTTGCCACTGCGGGCGGGCTGGCTGCGGCGGCCTATCTTGCGGGTGTGCGCTATGAGGGCGGCGGGCAGGGGCACCTCCTGGGCTTCGTGGGGGCCAAGGAGGCCGCGCAGGCCTCGCTTGCCAAAGCGGCCGGCGAGGCGCTCACCTTTTCCGGCATCGAGGCTGGTGCGATGGATGTCGGCTTCTTTGAGGCAGAGGACCCGGCGGCGGCCGGCCTGGCCCGTGTTGGTCTGCGCTTTGACCTGCCGCAGCCCAAGGCGCCGCAGGAAGTGAAGCCTGTCAAACCTGGCAGCGATCCCGAAAAGCCGCCGCGGCTGAAGTAGGTTTCCTCGCCCTCCGCGGTTTTCGCCTTATCTGCTGCTGCAAGGGCAGGGCTGCGGCCCGTGCCCGCCACACAGCTGGGAGGGAGAGACCGATGTCCATCAAACAGACAGCCCACGATTTCTGCGAAGCCTGCGATGCCGGCAAGGGATGGGAGGTGTGCCAGGAATGGTGCACGGCGGGGGCAACCTTCTCGGTCCAGTCAGATGCCTTGGCGGAAATCAAAACGCTTGCGGCCTATACGGAATGGGCCAAGGGGCTGCTGACGCCGATGCCGGACGCCCATGCAGAGTTCCAAACCCTGATGGCGGATGAGGACGGCAGCCGCGCAATCCTGTTCTCGGTGTTCCACGGCACCCATACTGTGGATGCAGGAAACGGCGCGCCGACGGGCAGGAAAGTCGCCTCGGATTACGTCTATGTGCTGGATTTCGACGGCGGCAAGATCCGTCATGTGACCAAAGTCTGGAACGACGTGCACGCCCTGACACAGCTGGGCTGGATGTAGGGCAACGGAAAAGCGCCCGCAGCGGGGCGGGCGCTTTGATTGCCTGGGACCTGCAGTTTGCAGGCAGAGCCGGTTACTCTGCCGCCGGCTCCAGCTTGTCCTGGGTGCGGGTTTCGAAGTCGCTGGCGTCGTGGCGCTCGTGCAGCTGCATTTCCAAGTCGCCGTAGGAGCGGTTCACCATGCGGCCGCGCTGCACGGCCGGACGGGCGTCGATGGCCTTGGCCCAGCGGACCACGTTTTTGTAGCTGGCTGCGTCCAGGAACTCGGCGGCATCGCCGTAGTTGCGCCCCAGAACCAGCTGGCCGTACCAGGGCCAGATGGCGATGTCGGCGATGGAGTACTCGCTGCCCGCAATAAACTCATGCTCTGCCAGCTGCCGGTCCAGCACATCCAGCTGGCGCTTGGTTTCCATGGTGAAACGGTCGATCGGATACTGCCATTTCTCCGGCGCATAGGCATAGAAATGCCCGAAGCCGCCGCCCAGGTAAGGCGCGCTGCCCATCTGCCAGAACAGCCAGTTCATCACCTCGGTGCGGGCCGCGCCCTCTTTGGGCAGGAAGGCGCCGAATTTTTCGGCCAGATGCAGCAGGATCGAACCGCTTTCGAACACACGGACCGGCTCATCGCCGCTGCGGTCCAGCAGGGCCGGGATCTTGGAGTTCGGGTTCACCTCGACAAAGCCCGAGCCGAACTGGTCGCCGTCGCCGATCTTGATCAGCCAGGCGTCATACTCGGCGTCTGCGTGGCCCGCGGCCAGCAGCTCTTCGAACATCACGGTGACCTTGACCCCGTTCGGGGTCGCCAGCGAGTACAGCTGGAAGGGGTGTTTGCCCGCGGGCAGCTCTTTGTCATGGGTCGCACCGGCGATCGGACGGTTGATCGAGGCAAACTCGCCGCCGTTGCCTTGTTCCCATTTCCAGACTTTCGGCGGGGTGTAGGGGGTGTCGCTCATCTGTCGGGCCTTGTTCTGATTGTTTCCTGAATAGGGTCAATCGCACATGCTTCGGCGATCGGCTCAGGCAGAGATAAGGGGTATTTACAAATTCCAATGACTGGAAGGTATGGGCGGCTGAAATTTTTCAAAAGTTCACAGAACCAGCGCATGCGGACACAGAGGCGTGAGCCCCCCTTCGCATTTGTTTCAGGCCCTATAATGTTTGACCCGAAGCCGGATAGGATGCCGGTGCCCAAGTTGAAGCGATCACCGATGAAAGGGATGATTTCATGAAGCGTTTTGCACTTGCTGCTGCGGCAGCGCTGTCCTTTGCAATGCCGGCCTTTGCGGGCGAGCAGTATGTCGACGGCACCGGCTATGCCGTGTCGGGCTATGACGTTGTGGCCTACCGCAGCCTGGAGATGAACCCGGTCGGCACGCCGCAGACCGCGCCGGTGCGCGGCAGCACGGATTTCACCGCGGAATACAACGGCGCAACCTGGGCGTTTTCCTCGGCAGAGAACCGCGACAAGTTCGCGGCAAACCCGGCCTATTACGCACCGCAGTATGACGGCCACTGCGCCTATGGCGTCTCCAAGGGCGGCAAGGTTCCGGCAAACCCGAACCTGTGGCGCATCGTCGACGACAAGCTCTATCTGAACATCACCGACGTGGTGGTGGGCTTCTGGGAAGAGGATATCCCGGGCAACATCAACCTGGCTGAGGGCAACTGGCCGGGGATCGAGCCGAAAGCCGCGTCTGACAGCGTGATCCCCAAGTTCACTTCCGAAGGCCCGGTGGCGAACTGATCCGCCCCCTGGCCGCAGGGCGCCTGCAATAACAACAGGCAAGACAGAAAACCCGCGCTGGCGAGCGCGGGTTTTTTGCTGTGACCGGGTGCCGGACATGGGTGCAAATACACTTGGCAACCAGTGCTGCCGCTGGCAATTTGGCGGAACGCAGCCGGTTCTGCGCTGGATGTTCCTACTAGCTGCGAACCCCGGAGCCGCAAAGCAAACAACTGAGGGTTCTCCCAATGAAAAATCTCACCGTAGCTTTCTGGATCGCGGCAATTGCCAGCAGTGCAGCTGCACATTCTCCGCTGGAAAAAACAACGCCTGCAAATGATGCGGTGGTGAGCGAGTTCCCGGCGGAACTCAGCCTTGATTTTGCGGGCAGCATCCGGCTGACACGGGTGGATTTGGTGCATCAGGATCAAGCGCCGGTGCAGCTGGATCTTGGCGGTCAGACAGGTTTTGCTCAGTCGTACACCTTGCCGCTGCAGGGAATGGGGGCAGGGACCTACCGCGTTGAATGGCGCGGATTGGGGGCGGATGGCCACGCCATGAAAGGCCACTTCTCGTTCGAAGTCGAATGAGCCTGCCGGATATCTGGGAGTTCGCCTCAATTCTGGCAAAGCTCGCCATCTATGCCGGTTTTGCAGGTGCGGCGGGCCTGATGATCGCAAAGGCTGCCTTTCCTGCGCTGCTTTCCTCTCTCGAGAACCGGATCAGGCGGCAAGCTCTCATCCTGGCAATCCTTGCTCTGGCCGCCTCTGTCCTGAGCTTTCTGCTGCGCGGAGCGGCGCTGACCGGGGACTACACCGGGATGAGCGATCCGGAAATGCTGGGTTTGCTATGGCAGACACCGGTTGGCAGCGTTCTGCTGTGGCGGCTAGGAGCGGCTGGCTTGCTGGTTGCGGGGCTGGCCTGGCCTGGTTTCGGCGGCTGGATTGCACTGTGCGGCGGCGGGCTGGGGCTGTGGACGCTGACCCTGATTGGCCATGTTCCGGAACTGGACCTGACCGGCGCCCGCCTTTTGCTCATGCTTCACCTTGCGGGCATTGCTTTCTGGATCGGGATTCTCGCGCCGCTTCACACGCTGTCGCGGCAGCCCGGGCAGTTGCACAACGCGGCCCTGCTGGGGCACCGGTTCGGACAGGCTGCCATGGTTGCCGTTCCTTTGCTGATCCTGGCAGGGCTGCTGATGGCCTGGAAACTGGTGGGCGGGCTAAGCGCTTTGGTTTCGACCGGTTACGGCCAAACCCTGCTGGTCAAGCTGGGCCTAGTGGCGGCGCTGCTGGCGCTTGCCGCAGTAAACAAGCTGCGCCTTGTTCCTGCAATGCAGGCAGGAAAGGCCGAAGCCGGACGGCGCCTGGCCCGGTCCATTGAGGTGGAGGGCGTGCTGATGGCGGCCATTCTTGCAGCAACAGCGGTGATCACCAGCGTTGCAACACTTCCGGCATAACCGGCAGAGGCAGCGTTATCACCGCCTGAAGTTTGCGGCGGGCATCTGCAAAACAAAAACCCGCGCCGGGGCGCGGGTTTCGGATGCGGTGCTGCCAAGCCTTAGCGGCGGCGGTCGCGGCGCGAGGACATCGGCTGGAAGGCCACGCCCACATGCGCCTCGCAATAGGGTTTGCCCTGCTGGGCGGGCAGGCCGCAGAACCAGAAGTCCTCGGTTGCCGGGTCGCCCACGGGCCATTTGCAGGTGCGCTCGGTCAGCTCCATCAGAGTGAGCTTCTTGGCCTTCTTCTCGACTTCATTGACCTTGGCCAGCGCCTCGGGGCTGATTTCATTGGCCGAGGGCTGCGGCGGCAGCGGCTGGCCGGCCGGAATGATCTGGCGGCGGGCAGGCGTTGCCGGCTTGGCATCTGCCGCAGGCTGGGCGGCTGCCGGGCGGGCCGGTTCGGTCTTGGGCTGCGGCTTGGGCTTGGGCGCAGCCGCAGGTTTGGGCGCCGCGGCGGCCGGTGCGGCTGCGGGCTTCTCCTTGGGCTCGGCAGCCTTGGAGCCGCCGCTGTTGCGGTTGGACAGGCCGAGGCGGTGCACCTTGCCAATAACGGCGTTGCGGGTCACGCCGCCCAGTTCCTTGGCGATCTGGCTGGCCGACTGGCCCTCGCCCCACATTTTCTTGAGCAGTTCGACGCGCTCGTCTGTCCAGGACATATGTTGCCTTTCCAAGCTAATAGCGGCCCCAGTGGTTCTGCGGGCCGCCATTAAATTCCGTGTGATGTCCTATTTTAATCACTCCGGGCGGAGTTACAAGGCATCTTGCGCCCCAAGGCCCAGAGGTTATGCAGGCAATGCAATGGAAACCGGGGAATCTGGAGGCAGCATGGCGGATCAGGGCTATCAGGTCGAACTTGGCGCGCGCCGGTTCGGGCATGTGAACTGGATGGGGCTGAAGGCGCTGGCCTGGCGCGAGGTGAAACGGTTCCTGGCGGTGTGGACCCAGACTTTGCTGGCACCATTGATGACCGCGGCGCTGTTCCTGATGATCTTCAACATCGCCATCGGCCCCAAGCGGGGCGATGTGATGGGGGTTCCGTTCCTGACCTTTCTGGCGCCGGGCATCATGATGATGACGGTGATCCAGAACGCCTTTGCCAATACATCCTCTTCCATCGTGATTGCCAAGGTGCAGGGCAATATCGTCGACACCTTGATGCCGCCATTGTCGGGGCTGGAGATCCTGCTGGGCTATCTGGCGGGCGCGGTGGCGCGCGGCACTTTGGTGGCCTTGGCCATCGGGCTGGGGCTGATGGCAGTCCTGCAGATCGTGCCCGCGCATCCGCTGGTCGCGCTGGTGTTCATCGTGCTTGGGGCGGCCTTCCTGGGCGGCTTGGGGATTGTCGCCGGCGTCTTCGCCGACAAGTTCGACCAGATGGCGGCGATCACCAATTTCATCGTGACACCCCTGGCGTTCCTGTCCGGCACCTTCTACTCGGTCGAGGCGCTTCCGCCGGTGCTCAAGGCGATCAGCCATGTGAACCCGGTGTTCTACCTGATCGACGGGGTGCGATTCGGGGTGATCGGCACCTCCGACAGCTCCCCCTGGCTGGGGCTGGCGGTGTGCAGCGGCGCCACGCTTGCGGTCTGCACCCTGGCCTGGGTGATGCTGCGCAGCGGCTACCGGCTGAAACCCTGATCCCGCTATTCCGCCGGCACCGGCTCGGCCGCGGGTGCCAGCTTCCGGTTTCCGAGCCGGGGGTGCAGCTTGCCCGCCAGCCAGACGGCCGCTGCGGTGGCAGCAGCGCCTGCGGTGAAGATCCCGGCCACCGGCGCCACCAGCAGAACCAGCCAGGCCGCCCCCGGCGTCAGGATGCCGGAAATGTCGCGGTAGCTGGAATAGACCGCCGACATCTCGGTACGCTCCGAGGGTTTCACAGCCATCAGGAACGGCAGCCCGGCGCAGATATCCAGCAGGATCAGCGCGGCAGACCCCGCCACCAGCAGCGCAATCGACACCATCGGCCAGCCCTGCGCAATGCCCGCAGTGCCAAAGCAGAGGGTCACGCCCAGGAACCCGGTCCGCACTGCCATGCGGATCGAGTGGCGCTGCACCAGCCGCAGCAGCAGCGGCGCGCCGAACAGAGCGGCATTGGTGGCGGACAGGAGGATACCGCCAAGCTCCTCTCCCAGACCCTTTTCAATGGCGAAGATCGGCAGGTAGACCACATAGATCCACCAGCCCGCCGAGCGGATCACCGCAAACAGCCAGCCGGTGACCAGCCGGGGCTGGGCCAGGAAACGGGGCAGGTATGTCAAAGGGCTGGACGCAGGCCCGCGCGCCCGGGCGATCTGTTTGCCGTTGCCCATCCGCATCCACCAGAAGGCCGCCAGCAGGATCACCGCCGCGCCGCCCGAGATCAGGAAGGGGGCGGACGCCCACCACTCCAAGAGCAGCACGCCGGCCATCGGACCGGCGGTCCAGCCAACGGCAGAATAGAACATCCGCGAGGTCTCGCATCTGCCCAGCTCCACCCGGGCGATATAGTCCAGCACATAGGCGTTGAAGCAGATGAAGGTGACCACCGATGCCACGGTGTTGAGCGCCAGCGCGGCCAGCACCGAGGCCGGGCTGCCCTCGATGGCAAAACCGGCGGACAGGACAAACATCGCAGTCCCCAGGGAATAAGCCCAGCGGCGCGGCAGCAGCCGGACCAGCCCGGGCACCATCAGCCCGGCAATCAGCGATAAGACCCCAACGGCAAAATAGGACGCCGAAACCAGCCCTGCGTCTCCCAGCGCCCGGTACATGATCAATGGGAAAACCGAGATCAGTGTACCGCGCACCACCGCTTCCAGCCCTGCGAGGATGCCGAAATCGCGTACCGAAGGCACCGGGGCATGGCGCAGCCAATCAGGTATCCGCCGCTCGTGCATCTGTCCCTCCTGTTCTGCTGGAGATCA
This sequence comes from Leisingera sp. ANG-Vp, assembly GCF_000813725.1. GTDB lineage: Bacteria > Pseudomonadota > Alphaproteobacteria > Rhodobacterales > Rhodobacteraceae > Leisingera. The sequence continues at coordinate 91,312 of NZ_JWLD01000068.1, read as the reverse complement.
GGTTGGCGGCGGAACCTATGCGAAAAATGCCGGTTTTCGACGCGGCAGTCGTTGCGGGACCTGCCCGGCGGAAAAACTCTCCGTGAAAGCTATTTTGCGGCGGGCGCCGGGGCGCGGGCCTGGGGCCTCTGCCGGCCCTCACGCCAGGCGAGAATGGCGGCGCCCGCCAGGATGATCACCGCGCCCAGAACCGAGATGGCATCGGGCACCGCGCCAAACCCCAGGAAGTCGTAAAGCGCGGCAAAGACCAGCGTGGCATAGCTGAACGGCGCCACAAAAGACGCATCGGCCCGCGCCATGCCGTTGATGAAACAGGCCTGGGCGCAGGCCATAAGGAGGCCAAGGGCCGCCAGCGCGCCCCATTGTGCCGCTGTTGGCATTTGCCAGACCGGCAGCACCGCGCAGGTCGCGATGGCCAGGCCCAGCAGGTTGTTGAACCACAAGACCTGCAATGGCGCCTCGCGGCCTGCCAGTTTCTTGATGAAGATCAGTTCCATCCCCATCACCGCAGCCGCGGTCAGCGCCAGCAGCGCTGCGGGCTGGAAGCTGGCAGGGGTGGGGCGCAGCAGGATCATCGCCCCGATCATGGCAATCAGCGCCGCGCCCCAGCGCCAGGGGCCGACACGCTCGCCCAGAAGCGGGATCGCCAGCAGCATCCCGAAGACCGGGTTCAGGAAGGTGATCGCGGTGGCATCCGCCAGCGGGATATAGGCGACGGAGGCAAACATCAGCGTGACACCCGCCCAGCCAAAGGAAGTGCGGCCGATGTGATAGCCCCAATGCGGCCGGATGAATTTCGGCCGCAGGATCAGCACCGCAGTTGAAATCCCCATGAAGGCAAACAGAAACCGCCCGTGGCTGATCTGCATCGGGTGCAGCGGTGTGCCCAGAACGTCTGTCCCCAGCGCTTTGGCCATCAGCGTGGTGGCCGCAATGAAGGTGGTTGCTGCCAGGATCAGGGCGGCGGCAAGGGCTGGGTTCTGCGGTGTGGCGATGCTCATGGCCCAAGCGGTGCGGCAAGCCGCCGCGGGATGCAAGGGGAAAGGCTTCGGCCGCCGGCGTATTTTGCCGTCAGGGCGGGGGCTGCCCCGAAGGTTTGTCTGGAGGAGGGGCGCTGCCCCTCTTGGCCTCCGGCCAATTCACCCCGGGGTATTTGAGACCAGAAAGAAGCAGGGGCCGGGCGGGAATGGCGAAATGGCGGCAAACGGTGCCGGAAGGGGTTTTCTTTTGGAGAAACCTCCGTTATGGAGCCTGCCCATGATCAAAGGCGCAAATATCACCATCTCGCGACGCCGACGCCGCCTGGCGTAACCGGCCCTTTGATCTGTTGTGCCATCTGACGGCACATTCCCTCCCAATTCCGTTGACCTATGGCCTGGCTTGCGTCACAGCTTTGGCTTCACATCACCAAAAGGATGATCCTGATGATCCCGTCCGTTCTGCCGACCTACAACCGTGCACCGCTTGAGTTCGTCAAAGGCGAAGGCGCCTGGCTGACCACGGCGGACGGGCGCCGATTCCTGGATCTGGGCTCGGGCATCGCGGTGAACGCGCTGGGCCATGCGCATCCGGCGCTGGTGGAGGCGCTGACCTCCCAGGCGCAGAACCTGTGGCACGTCTCCAACCTCTACCATATCCCGCAGCAGCAGGCGCTGGCGGACAGGCTGGTGGAGCATACTTTTGCCGACACCGTCTTCTTCACCAACTCCGGCACCGAGGCCTGCGAGCTGGCGGTGAAGATGGCGCGCAAGTATTTCTACGACAAAGGCCAGCCGGAGCGGGTTGAAATCATCACCTTTGACGGCTCTTTCCATGGCCGCTCGTCAGCAGGGATCGCCGCCGCAGGCTCCGAGAAGATGACCAAGGGCTTTGGCCCGCTGCTGCCGGGGTTTGTACATCTGGCCTTCGGCGATCTGGATGGCGTGACCGATGCCATTACAGACAAGACAGCCGCGATCATGATCGAGCCAGTGCAGGGCGAGGGCGGCATCCGCCCGGTTCCCGATGCGGAGCTGAAGGCGCTGCGGGCGATTTGCGATGAACATGGCCTCTTGTTGATCCTCGACGAGGTGCAATGCGGCGTGGGGCGGACCGGCAAGCTGTTCGCCCATGAATGGGCAGGCATTGCCCCCGATATCATGATGGTGGCCAAGGGCATCGGCGGCGGCTTCCCGCTGGGCGCGGTGCTGGCCTCTGAGGAGGCCGCCAGCGGCATGACGGCAGGCACCCATGGCTCCACCTATGGCGGCAACCCGCTGGGCTGCGCTGTCGGCTGCGCGGTGATGGATCATGTGGCGGATGCAGCCTTTCTGGCGGAAGTGAACCGCAAGGCAGGCCTTTTGCGGCAGAAGCTGGAGGGGCTGATCGCGGATCACCCGGAGGTCTTTGAGGAAGTGCGCGGTGCCGGCCTGATGCTGGGCCTCAAGTGCAAAGCGGCAAACATCGATGTGGTGAACGCGGGCTATGAAAACGAACTGATCACCGTTCCGGCTGCGGACAATGTGATCCGCCTGCTGCCGCCGCTGACGCTCACCGATGAGGACATCGCCGAGGCGGTCAGCCGTCTTGAAAAGACCGCCACCCAAATTGAAGCTGCCTAAGCTTCTTTCTGGTTTGAAATACTCCGGGGGTCCGGGGGCAGCGCCCCCGGCCTTCGCTCAAAACAAGCGATACAGATATGAACCACTTTCTCGACATCCACAAAACCGATCCTGCTGATCTGCGCAGCATTATTGATCAGGCCGGCGCCACCAAACAGGCGCGCCTGGGCCGCCCCAAGGCCGCACTGGATGATGAGCTGCCGCTGAAAGACCGGATGGTGGCACTGATTTTTGAAAAGCCCTCGACCCGGACCCGCGTCTCCTTTGACGTCGGCGTGCGCCAGATGGGCGGCCAGACCATGGTGCTGAGCGGCAAGGACATGCAGCTGGGCCATGGCGAGACCATCGCCGACACCGCCCGCGTCCTCAGCCGCTATGTCGACATGATCATGATCCGCACCTTTGATGAGACGGTGCTGACCGAGATGGCGGAATATGCCGATGTGCCGGTGATCAACGGCCTTACCGACCGCACCCACCCCTGCCAGATCATGGCGGATGTGCTGACCTATGAAGAGCACCGCGGCCCGATCAAGGGCAAGAAGGTGGTTTGGGCAGGCGACGGCAACAACGTCTGTGCCTCGTTTATTCATGCGGCTGGCCAGTTTGGTTTTGACCTGACCTTCACGGGTCCGGCGCAGCTGGATCCGGAAGAGGAATTCATGGGGCTTGCCCGCAAGGCCGGCTCCAAGATCGTGATCGAGCGCGACGCGGTCAAAGCGGTTGAGGGCGCCGATCTGGTGGTGGCCGACACCTGGGTGTCGATGCATGACAGCCAATCCTCCAAAGAGCGCCGCCACAACATGCTGCGCCCCTATCAGGTCAATGATGAACTGCTGGCGCATGCGAAGCCCGATGCGCTGTTCATGCATTGCCTGCCGGCCCACCGCGAGGAAGAGGTGACAAGCGCCGTGATGGACGGGCCGCAGTCGGTGATTTTCGACGAGGCGGAAAACCGTCTGCACGCGCAGAAAGCCATCATGCGCTGGTGCCTCGAAGGGTGAACGCTGCCCTCAAGCTGCTGCTGCGCGGGCTGCAGGGCGAATACGCCGTGTCGCGGCTTGCGCCCGGCACCGCTGCGCCTGCCTGGATCAGCGGGCCGGGGTTGGTGAATGTGAGCTATGCCGAGGATGAAATCTCGGTGGTTTGCCTTGCGGAACGGGTGCCGGAGGGCGCTGAGAGTTCGGCGGGCTGGGCGGCATTTCAGGTCTGCGACCTGTATGATTTCGATGCGCCTGGCGTGGTTCTGTCTGCGGTGCGGCCGGTCTCGGAAGCCGGGTTGGGAGCTTTTGTCCTCTCGACTTTTTACCGGGACTACCTGCTTGTCCGGCAGGCCGAGCTGGATTCGGCAGAGGCCGCCTGGCGGGCAGCCGGCCATCAGGTGGAGCGGGAAGCGCTCCCGCCCGCCAAGGGTCATTCCATGGAATGACCCTTGCCAGTTGGGCGTGGCGCCGGGCCTTTGGCCCGGCGCTTTGCCTTTGACGCAGCGGAACCGCCTTGCGGCCCGGCGGTCGCGGAATTTGCACTGGCCTCTGCCGCGCGGCTTCGCAATTCTTGCAGCAGCATTCAAACGCGAGGGCATTTCCATGGATCAGAGCACAGCTTTGCTGATTGTCGACATGCAGCAGGAGATGGCCAATGTGACCGCCTCCGGCCGTCAGCGGGCCAATCCCCAGGCCGAGGAGAGAGTCGCGGAACTGGCCGCCGGTTTCCGCGCCTCAGGCCTTCCGGTTGTGCATGTCATGCATGACGATCCGCGGCCTGAGAGCAAGTTCCGCCGCGATCTGCCCAGCGGCCAGCCGATGGACTGTGCGCTTCCGGCAGAAGGAGAGCCCGTGTTCTGGAAGACCGGCTCCTCCGGCTTTACCGGCACCGGGCTGGAAGCGCATCTGCGTGAGGCCGGCATCGGGAAACTGGTGATTGCGGGCGGGGTTGCGGCTTTCTGCGTCAACTCAACCGCGCGCTCGGCGGCCAATCTGGGATTTGCGATACAGGTGGTTGAGGATGCGCTGATCGCCTTCGACATCCCGGCCCGCAAAGGCGGGATGCTGGATGCCGGGCAGGTGCTGGAGGTGACGCTCTCGGCGCTGCATGCGGGGTTCGGCACGGTCCTGCCCGCCTCCGAAGTGCTTGCTGAGCTGCAGGCAGCTGCGACGGCCTGAACCCTGCCTGTGACGCAGGGGACTGTCCCTGCTGCCCCTTGAACCGGGGTGCCTTTGCCGCCAGCTTTCTGAAGTCGGAACAGCGGAGGCCTTGGCATGGCACAGACATCAGAAAAACCGGTTGCACTGATTGTGGGTGCAGGAGCGGGGCTTTCGGCCTCATTTGCCCGGGCGCTGGCGGGGGCAGGCTATGCGCTGCATCTCACGGCGCGGGGCACGGCCAAGCTGGAAGCGCTGGCCGCCGAAACGGGCGCGGAGCTGCATCAGCTGGACGGCACAGATGCGGAGGGCATCAGCCGGCTTGCCGAGAGTTTGCCGGGGGATTTGCGGGTGGCCTGCTACAACCCCTCGGCCCGGGTGCGCGGGCCGCTGGCTGAGCTGGACCCGGAGGCGGTCCGCAAGGCGGTGGAGGTCACTGCCCATGGCGCGTTCCTGCTGGGGCAGGCGGCGGCAAAGCGGATGCTGGCGCAGCAGCCCGCTGCAGACGGGCGGCAGGGCACCATCCTGTTCACCGGTGCTTCGGCGGGCGTCAAGGGGTTTGCCCAATCGGCGCCCTTTGCCATGGGCAAGTTTGCGCAGCGCGGGCTGGCGCAGGCAATGGCGCGCGAGCTGCATCCCAAGGGCATCCATGTGGCCTGGGTCAACATCGATGGCGGCATCCGCAATGCGTCCCGCCCGGAGCGGGTGGAGGCAGCGGACAACCCCGACAGCATGCTGGACCCGGATGCGATTGCGCAGGAATACATGCATCTGATCAACCAGCACCGCTCCGCCTGGAGCGATGAGCTGGTGCTGCGGCCCTGGGTGGAGCGGTTCTAGAGCTGTGAGCGCCGGGCAAAGAAAAACCCCCGCAGCCTGACGGTGCGGGGGTTTCTACGTTTCTGCAAAGCGGCTCAGCTGACGAAGGTGCTGAGCAGCAGGTAGATCACGGCTGACAGCAGCGCCGCGGCGGGCACGGTGATCACCCAGGCGGCCACGATGGTCATGAAATGGCTGCGGCGCACCAGTTTGCGGCGGCGGCGCTCTTCAGGGGCAATGCGCTTGGCCTCGGGGCGGCCCGCGGCGGTTTTCTTCAGGCGGCGCTCCATGTGCCACTCGCGGAAGAAGCCGACACCGAACACCGCGCCCACCGCGATATGGGTGGAGGAGACCGGCAGGCCCAGCCAGCTGGCCACGATGACGGTGATGGCCGCGGACAGCGACACGCAGTAGGCGCGCATCGGGTTCAGCTTGGTGATCTGGCTGCCGACCATGCGGATCAGCTTGGGGCCGAACAGGAACAGGCCGAAAGAGATGCCGAAGGCGCCGATCACCATCACCCAGGTTGGAATGGCCACCTTGGAGGCGAAGTCGCCGAATTCGGTGGCATGCACGATGGCGGCCAGCGGGCCAACTGCGTTGGCCACGTCATTGGCGCCATGGGCAAAGGACAAGAGGCCCGCAGAGATCACCAGCGGCAGGCCGAACAGCGCTTTCAACGACTTGTTGCGGTTCTCCATGCCCTCGGACTGGCGCTTGATCAGCGGTGCGGTGATGACATAGGCCAGCGCACCGGCGGCTGCACCGATCAAGAGCGCGGTCTGCAGGTCGATCTTGATGATTTTCTTCAGGCCTTTCAGGGCGAGGTAGGCGCCAAAAGCCCCCGCCATGATGCCCACCAGAACCGGCACCCAGCGGCGTGCGGCAGCAATCTTGTCGTCCTGATAGATAATTTTGGCCTTGATGAAGGCCAGGAACAATGCGGCGATCACCCCGCCCAGCACTGGCGAGATCACCCAGCTGGCGGCGATTTTGCCCATGGTGGGCCAGTTCACCGCGGCGGTGCCTGCAGCAGCCACACCGGCGCCCAGCACGCCGCCGACCACCGAATGGGTGGTGGAGACCGGCGCGCCGACCCAGGTCGCCAGGTTCACCCACAGCGCCGAGGAGATCAGCGCCGCCATCATCGCCCAGATGAAGATGCTGCTGCTGGAAACTGCGGCCGGGTCGATAATGCCCTTGGAAATGGTCGAGACCACGTCGCCGCCTGCCAGCAGCGCACCTGCGCTTTCGCAGATGGCGGCAATCACGATGGCGCCGCCCATGGTCAGCGCATTGGCACCCACCGCCGGCCCCATGTTGTTGGCAACGTCATTGGCGCCGATGTTGATTGCCATATAGGCGCCAAAGGCTGCGGCGGCGATCACCACCATGCTCATCGCCGAGCCGCCGAAGAAGACGCCCGCGGCGAGGCCCGCCAGCACGATGAAGGCCAGCGCGATGCCGGGCGCCACCAGCGGGCGGGAGACATAGGCGGTGGCCAGTTCAAGCTGGGAGATCCGGTTCAGATCCTTGTCCAGCGTGTTCCATTGGGTGCGCTGCGGTGCATCGCTCATCGTCGCATTCCTGATTCCGAGGTCTGCGCACGCGCCTAACGCCGCTCCGGATGCGGTTCAAGCGTTTGACATAAAAATGTCACATAACTTTTACAATTGGCGAAGAACGTCCTGCAGCTGCGGTTCATGCACCAGGGTTGCAGCCTGCTCCGGGTCCATCCACTGCCGCGTGCGTTCAGTCGCCTCCGGATAGTCGTCCAAAAGCTGCTCCACCTCGGCGGCGAAAATGAGTGTGGTCACCGGCTCATCAGCGCCATTGTCGTGGCGCTTAACGTAGTTGTACTCGCCGATCGGCCTTTTCGAGATACTTGCCTTTTTGACACCGGCTTCTTCCCAGGCTTCCTGCAGAGCGGTGTCCGGGCCGTCCTTGCCTTCGATCGGCCAGCCCTTGGGGATGATCCAGCGGCCCGTGCCCCGGCTGGTGACCATCAAGACCTCCTTGCCGCTGGCGCCGGTGCGGTAGCACAGGGCGGCAACTTGCAAACGGTTCGGTCTCTTCAGCATTGGCCTGAGGATTTCCTCCCAGGCGCGGGTCAGGGTGCGGGTCATGACTGCTCAGCCTTATGTGTTGGCGTTTATCCGTATTGTGTTTGGATTTGTGGGAACCTAGGTGTTTTTGCCCGGATTTTCAAGCGAGGCTGCGGGGAAAGCACGCCCTGGTTGAGTTTTTGGCCTGTTGACGTTTTTCGGATACATGTTTTGGTCCAAGAATAAGGGCCTGGTTTGAATATCGCGTTAACCCTGGGTTGCGGCGGGCTCCCGCCGCCGGATCGGTGCATCATAGATGCACCGCCCGGCGTTGGGCCGGGCAGCGGGCCTGCGGCCCGCTGCGGGCATTCACTTGCGCCGTTTTGCCCTGAGTGTCGGGTCGGCTTCGGAGGGATCTTCGGGCCAGGGGTGCTTGGGGTATTGCGCGCGCATGTCCTTGCGCACGTCGGCATAGGAGCCGGCCCAGAATCCGGGCAGGTCGCGGGTGATCTGAATCGGGCGCTGGGCCGGCGACAGCAGAGTGATCTTCAGGGGCACGCCGCCCACCGACGGGTGGCGGCTGACGCCAAACAGCTCCTGCAGGCGGACCGAGATCTCCGGCACCTCCAGCGCATAGTCGATCGGGATCCTGCGTCCCAAAGGGGTGACAAAGCTGCCCGGTGCCTCGCGGTCCAATAGCTGTGTCTGCTCCCAGCTGAGTGCGGCCTTGAGTGCGGGCAGCAGGTCAAAGCGTTTCCAGTCTTCGGCTGATTTCACGCCGTCCAGCATCGGCAGCAGCCAATCTTCCAGCTGCTCCGTCAGTCCCGGAATGGAGAAATCCGGCAGCTCATGGCCTTCCGCCCGTACCAGTTCCACCCGCGAAGCCAGCCGGGCCGCAGCGCCGCTCAGGCGCAGGCCCAGGTCGCGAACACCGTCCAGCATGGCCTCTGCCACAGCCTCTCCCGGTACGTCCTTCCAGATCCGGTCATCCAGCACAATGGAGCCCAGGCGTTCCTGCTGGCGCGCCACCACCCGGCGGTCGCGCTTGGACCATTCGCAAAGGTCATTCCAGGCGATCTGCTCTGCAAACAGGTCTCGGATCTCGCCTTGGGAGATCTGCGCGGCCATGCGGATCTTTGCCTCGCGCGGATTGCCATCAGTGTCCAGCGCCACGATGAAGGGCGCGCCTGCCAGCGTGTCGCCGCCTTCCAGCACCGCCCCCTTGCCGCCCGACAGCACAAACCGTGGCGTATCGCCCTTGCGGCGCTGGCCGATGCGGTCGGGGTAGGCAAGCGCTGCTATCGCGGCAGCCGGCAGGCCCGCGTCGCTGCGGCCCGCCTGTTTCTCCAGCCGCCGGGCTTCGCTTTTGATCCGCTCCACCACCGGGCGGTTCAGCTGATAGGTGCGGGAGTGTTCAAACCCTTTAGGGTCCTTCAGGGCCTGCAGCCGCAAGGACAGATCCGCAGGCGCGCCGCGCAGCGGATCACGCTCTCCCAAGAGCGCAGCCAGAGGCGCCGCAGACGGGCCGGCCGTCAGCAGCATATGGCCAAGCCGCGGGTGCAAGGGCAGGGCGGACAGCGCCTTGCCGTGCCCGGTGATCCGCCCCTGTGCATCAAGCCCGCCCAGCATGGTGAGCAGTGCCTGCGCTTCAGCCATGGCGCCCGCAGGCGGTTGGGTCAGGAAAGACAGATCTTCCGGCGCAGCTCCCCACAGCGCCAGTTCCAGCGCCAGGCTGGTCAGGTCGGCGCTTTCGATCTCGGCCGGCGGGAAGGCCATCAGCGCGCCTTCCTCGCCCTTGGTCCAGAGCCGGTAGCAGATGCCCTCGGAGACCCGGCCCGCACGGCCCTGGCGCTGGGTGGCCTCGGCGCGGGTGACTTTTTCGGTGACCAGCCGCGACATGCCGGAGCCGGGATCAAACCGCGCCCGCCGGGCCTGGCCCATATCGACCACCACCCGGATGTCCTGAATGGTCAGCGAGGTCTCGGCGATTGAGGTCGCCAGCACTACCTTGCGGCCCTGCGGTTCGGGCTGGATGGCGGCGCGTTGCTCGGCAAAGGGCAGGGCGCCGAACAGCGGCCGGATATGGCAGTGGCCGGGTAGGCGTTTCTCCAGCGCGCCGGCGGTGCGGCGGATTTCGCCCTCGCCCGGGAGAAACACCAGGATGCCGCCGCCGGTTCCTTTGGTGTCGCGCTCGGCCTGCACCACCAGGTCCGCCAGCACATCCAGCCGCCGGGCCTGGGCGGGCAGGGGTTTTTCTAGCCAGCGTGTTTCGACCGGATAGCTGCGGCCTTCGGAGGTGACCATCGGCGCCTCCATCAGCGCCGCTACCGGCCCGGCATCCAGGGTTGCGGACATCGCCAACAGGATCAGGTCGTCGCGCAGGGCGCCGGCGACTTCCAGGCACAGCGCCAGGCCAAGATCGGCGTTCAGCGAGCGTTCGTGGAATTCGTCGAAGATCACTGCGCCGACGCCGGGCAGGTCCGGATCCGATTGCAGCATCCGGGTCAGAATGCCTTCAGTCACCACCTCGATCCGCGTGCCCTTGGAGATTTTGGCATCGCCGCGCACCCGGTAGCCGACGGTCTGCCCGGCCTTCTCGCCCAGGGTTTCCGCCATCCGTTCTGCAGCGGCGCGGGCGGCAAGGCGGCGGGGCTCCAGCATCACGATGCGGCCCTGGGTCAGACCGGCCTCCAGCATCGCCAAGGGCACCCGCGTGGTCTTGCCTGCGCCCGGCGGCGCCTGCAGCACGGCACGGCTGCGGGTGCGCAGCGCATCCAGCAATTCGGGGAGGGTGTCTTCGATCGGCAATCTGGTCATGACCCGCCTTATCGCTAAAGGCGGCGGCAAGGTCTAGCGGCGCTATCGCGTGGAAACCCGTCAAGCAGCGCTCAGGGCTGTAGAGACCCGCGGGGTGGCGCTATTGCGCCGCCCCGTTTTGCCGGAGGCAAACCTTTGGTTTGACGGGGCGGGTCGGCGCAGCCCGGCCTTCAGCCGGGCAAAGTTGTGATGGACATGGCAGGCTTCCGAGGCTGCCTATACGCTGCAATAGCCTGGGGCATTGCGCAAACCATCGGCCCCGTGGCGCTTTTGCCGCCTTTTCCAGAGCCCCGCCTCCTGTAGAGTGCGCGGCGCAAGGCGGACCGCGCAGCTGGCTCTGGACATTTCCGGCAGGCTTGCGCCAAGGTCCGCCCATCACGACAGGAAGACGCGCATGGATACCGAACAGCTGAGCGAAAAGATCTTGACCGGAGACCGCAGGGCCCTGGCCCGTGCCATCACCCTGGTGGAAAGCGGCCGTGAGGATCACCGCGCCAAGGCGGGCGAGCTGCTGTCAAAGCTGGCCAAACACAAGCGCCAGTCGCTGCGCATTGGCCTGTCGGGCACGCCAGGTGTGGGCAAATCCACCTTCATCGAAAGCTTCGGCATGCTGCTGACCAGCCTCGGCCTGCGGGTGGCAGTGCTGGCGGTGGACCCGAGTTCAGCCCGCTCCGGCGGCTCGATCCTGGGCGACAAGACCCGGATGGAGCGCCTTAGCCGCGAGAAGAACGCCTTTATCCGCCCCTCGCCAAGCCAAAGCCATCTGGGCGGCGTCGCCCGCCGCTCGCGCGAGGCGGTTGCCCTGTGCGAAGCGGCCGGCTTTGACGTGGTGCTGATCGAAACCGTCGGTGTCGGCCAGTCGGAAACCGTGGTGGCCGAGATGTCGGACCTGTTCCTGCTGCTGCTGGCGCCTGCGGGCGGGGATGAGCTGCAGGGGGTGAAGCGCGGCATCATGGAGATGGCTGACCTCATCCTGGTGAACAAGGCGGACGGCGCCCTGAAACCCGTCGCCACCCGCACCTGCGCCGATTACGCCGGCGCTTTGCGCCTGCTGCGCAAACGGCCGCAGGACCCGGAGGATTTCCCCAAGGCGCTGATGGTCTCAGCCGTCGAAGAGCACGGGCTGGAGCAGGCCTGGGAGGAAATGCAGGCGCTGACCGCCTGGCGCAAGGAAAACGGACACTGGGAGCGCCGCCGCGCCGATCAGTCCTGTTACTGGTTCGACCAGGAGGTGCGGCAGGCGCTGCTGGCCCGGCTGCACACGGCAGGCGCCCAGGCCGCAATGGCGGAACTGTCCGGCCAGGTGGCTGCGGGTGCTCTTACTCCGGCTGCGGCGGCGGAGCAGATGCTGCAGGATCATTTGAAAGGCTGAAGCGGCATGCAGCAAACCCGGGTCTTCGACGGCGAAAAGCTGCGCGCCTCGCTGTTCAATCCGGGCGCGGACCGCCTGTTCGTGACTTTCCGCCAGCGGGTTGCCGTCGCAGGGGAGTTCGAAGACCGCGGCCCGGTGAAAAACATGACCCGGCACGGCTATGCGCATCTGCATATTCAGCCCCGCCACAACGACTGGTACATCAACAGCGAGACCAGGGCGCTGTCGCGCAGCCTGAAGGATCTGACCAAAGGCTATGAGGACGTTTCTGCCATGGGGTTTTCCATGGGCGGCTACGGCGCGCTGCGGTTTTCGGCGGCTTTGCATCTGAAACGGCTGATTGCGGTCTCGCCCCAGTACACCATCGCACAGGGCGTGGTGCCGCATGACCGGCGCCGCAAGGAAGCGGAGGGGTTCGACGAAGCGCTGGGCGACCTGATCCGCTACGGCCGCCACGGCGTGCAGGGCGTGGTGCTGTTCGACCCGTTCCGCAAGATGGACCTGAGCCATGCTTTGTTCATCCAGGCCGTGTTCTCGGACCTGCAGCTGTGCCGCTTGTCCTGCGGCGGCCATCCGGCCAGCCAGGTGATCCGAGAGGGCGGCAGTTTCTGGGACCTGCAGTCAATGCTGCGGGACGGGCCGCTGACCGCGGCGCGGGTTCTGCAAATGCACCGGTCCCGGCGGCGCCAGTCGCAGACCTATTGGCAAAAGCTTGCCCGGGTCGCCCGGCAGCGCGGCAAACCGCAGCTGGGGGCGGCGGCGGATGCCGGTCTGGAGAGGCTTGCGGCGGCACAGAAAAAGGCGCATGAAGCGCCGCAAGAAAGCTGAGTTGAATCACTTGACGCTGTTGCCGGTTGAGCGTATGAGCAGCGGACCAGTTTTCGGGCGCAGCCAATGGCGGCGCCCCTTGTGATTTGGCCCGGATCTGCCCAGGCCACCAGAAACGAAGGATGATGATATGTCGCGCCGTTGCGAACTGACCGGAAAAGGCCCGATGACTGGCAACAATGTCAGCCACGCCAACAACAAAACCAAGCGCCGCTTTCTGCCCAACCTGAACGACGTGACTCTGCAGTCCGAAGTTCTGGGCCGCGGCATCAAGCTGCGCATCTCCGCAGCCGCTCTGCGTTCCGTCGACCACCGTGGCGGCCTGGACGCGTTCCTGGCCAAAGCCAAGGACGAAGAGCTGTCGGCCGCCGCGCTGAAAGTGAAGAAAGAGATCGCCAAGGCACAAGCCGCTCAGGCTTGATCTTCAGGGCCTGATAGCCCTGGGATGATCCTTTCACAGGATTGATTAGCGGACACCGCGCAGAGCCAGCTCTGCGCGGTGTTTGCGTTTGCGCAATCTGCCGCGGCGAAGCCTCTTGCAGCGGCGGCGGGGGGCGGGCATATCTGGCACCGATGAAACCCGCTTTCCGCAGATACCTTGGCCTGATCCTGGCTCTGGCTGTTGCCCTGACCGCGCATAACGCCGCGGCCTTGCAGGGCAGCCGCGATGCCGCCGGGCAGATGGTGATCTGCACCGGCACCGGCCCGGTGGTTGTCTATATGGACAGCGAAGGCCAGCCGGTGCCGCCGCCGCACAGCTGCCCGGACTGCGTGATGCACCTGCTGGATGCGATCGCGCCGTCACCGGCCATGGCAGCTCCTGTGGCTTCGGGCCACCGGGAGGCATCCGTTGCCAAGACGGTGCCGGGCCGGGCGCAGCAGATTTTGCGGGCCACCGCCCGGGCGCCGCCGGCGGCCGGCTGACTTCCAGCACTGAACCCCTTCAAAATCTGACATTCTCAATCAAGGGAGACATGTGATGTCCCTGAAATCCGTTGTCCTGGCAGCCGCTGCTGCCGCTGCCTTTGCCGCCTCTGCCTTTGCCGGCGATGCCCATAAGATCATGGTCCATGACCAATACGCGCGGGTCTCTTCGCCCACCGCCAAGGCGGGTGCAGCCTTTATGGAAATCATGAACCATACCGGTGAAGACGACCGTCTGATCGACGTGCGCTCGGACGTGGCGGCACGGGTGCAGCTGCACACCCACCAGGAAGACGCAAACGGCGTTATGAAGATGATGCATGTGGAAGAGGGCTTTGCCGTGGCTGCAGGCGAAACCCATATGCTGAAGCGCGGCGGCGACCATGTGATGTTCATGGGGCTGAGCCAATCGCTGAACCACGGCGACGTGGTGAAGGTTACGCTGGTCTTTGAAAAGGCCGGTGAGATCGAGGTCGAAGTGCCGGTGGATCTGGAGCGCAAGGCGGAAGGCCATGGGCACGGCGATCACTCGGGCCACTCCAACTGATACGAAACGGGCAGGGCGGGCGCGGCGTCAGGCCGCTCTGCGGCCCTCCTTCGCGCCCAAAGCCCGCCGTCATGGCGGGCTTTTTGCCGCTTGCGGCGAGCGGAGCAATTCCGCAACCCAGGCTGGCACGGTCTCGCTGGCCGGACCAAAGCGGCGCTCGGAAAAGCGGGAGGCGGTGGCGGAGGGCTCCAGGTTCAGCTCTACCGTATGGGCGCCGGCAAGATGCGCCTCGTCGACAAAGGCCGCGGCCGGATACACCTCGCCCGAGGTGCCGATGGCGGCAAAGAGATCCGCTGCGGCCAGATGCGCGTAGATCTCCTCCATGAAATACGGCATCTCGCCGAACCAGACCACGTCGGGGCGCCCTTGAGGCGCCGCACAGGCGGGGCAGGGCTGGCCAGGGTGCATCTCCATAGGCGCCACCCATCGGTGGCCGCAAGCGGCGCAGAGCGCGCCTGCCAGCGTCCCGTGCATATGCAGCACCCGGGACGCGCCGCCGGCCTCATGCAGCCCGTCGACGTTCTGGGTCACGATCACCACTTCGCCCGGATGTTCTGCCTGCAGCCGTGCCAGCGCCTGATGCGCCGCATTGGGCTGCGCTCCGGCCGCCTGCGCCCGCCGAGCGTTGTAGAACCCGTGCACCAGGCCGGGATCGCGGGCAAACCCCTCGGGCGTCGCCACATCCTCAATCCGGTGCTGCGCCCAAAGCCCGCCTTCGTCGCGGAAGGTGCCGAGCCCGCTTTCGGCGGAAATCCCGGCGCCGGTCAGGATGACAATTTTCTGCGCACTCTTCCCCATCACCCTGGAACCTCCTATCACTGCCCCTGTCCAGCAGGAGCCATGACCCAATGCCTACCCGTATTCTGTTTGTCTGCCTAGGAAACATCTGCCGCTCGCCGGCCGCCGAAGGCGTGTTCCGCGCGCTCTGCCCCGAAGCGGAGACCGACAGCGCAGGCACTGCCTCCTATCACGTGGGAGAGCCGCCCTACGGCCCGATGCAGGCCGCCGCACGGGCGCGCGGGCTGGACATCTCGGATCTGCGCGCCCGGCAGTTCCGCCGCGGTGATTTTGACGCATTCGACCTGATCATCGCGATGGACGCCGGCAATCTGGAGAATATCGAGGCGCTGCGTCCCGCAGGCAGCGAAACCCCGGTGCGCCTGTTCACCGATTACGCGCCGGAAACAGGCGCGGACCATGTGCCGGACCCCTATTACACCCGCGATTTCGACGGTTGTCTGGACCTTATCGAAACCGCAGCCAAGGGGCTTCAGGCCGCGCTCTGATCACTCCGCGATCACCCGGAAGCCGCCCGCCAGAAACGGCATCTGCTGCACTGCCGGATCGATCATCTGGGTCTGCACCAGGCGGCGCACCGTCTCTGCCACATCGCGCGGCACCCGGTCGGCCCAGTCGGAGGCGGTGAACAGCGAGATTGTCCGCGACATCTCGCCAAACGGCAGCGGAAAGGCGTCGATCTGATCGTGGAAGCGCGCCGCGCGCATATAGCCAAGCGGCGTGGTGATGGCCCAGCCGATCCGCCGCGCCACCATCGCCATCAGCGCCAGATGCGAGCCGACCTCGAACCGGTCTTCGAACTCCAGTTTCTGGCGCGCCAGGAGCCCCTCGATCTGCTGCGAGATCAGCTGCTCGCGCGCGTACCGCAGGAAAGGCAGGTCCCGCAGCTGCTCGGCTGCCTGCGCCGCGTCGCTCAGGGCGCCTTTAGGAGCCACCAGGATAAAGGGATCGCGCACCAGCGGGTATTCCACCAGCCCTTCATGCAGGCCGCCGGTGGTGGCGGCCACCGCAATATGCAGCTCGCGCGCTTCCATCGCCCGCACGATGTCATGGCTGGAGGCGGTGATCATCTTGAACCGGCACTGCGTGAGGCTGTCCGCCAGGATGGTGGCCAGCCGCGGCGTCAGGTCATTGTCGAAATCGTCGATCATCCCGATCGACAGCGCCTGCAGGTGGGTCAGGTCCATCACCGTCAGCTCGCTCTGGGCCAGCCGCAGCTCGCCCAGCACTGCCTCGGTGCGGGCCAGGAAGCTGCGCCCGGCCGGCGTCAGCACCATCGGGCGGCGGCCGTGGTCGATCAGCTCGCTGTCCAGCGCCTTCTCCAGGTTGCGCATCTGCTGGCTGACCGCCGGCTGGCTCAGCCCCGTCATCTCCGCCGCCTGGGCCACCGATCCGGTTTTGGCCAGAGCCTCGAATACTTCCAGCCCGCGCAGGGTAACGCCCTTGATCAACATCTGAACTGCTCCAATAGCTTAGGCCGTATGTTCCGTGTTGCGCCACCCCGGTCAAGAGGGGCGGGGCTCCGGTTTTCCCGCCTTGCGAAAATGCCGCAGCGCAGATGCATCAAAACAGGAAAAGGCGCCCATCAGGACGCCTTTTGCAGAGCTGTTTGAGCGTGGGCTCAGCCGCAGGTGCGGGCGGCGCGGTCGCCGAACAGCTTGTAGCGCTCCCACAGCGCCTCGTCGCTGCGGTTGGAGGACTGGCGCACCACCTGCGCCTGATGCGGGTCGCCGAACCATTTCGAGACGGTCTTGCGCTCGGACCGCGTCAGGCTGCGGTTGGCGACTTTCTGGATGCAGTTGCACAAGGAAGGGGTGGCGGCATTGCGGTCCGACTGGCGGCAGGCGCGCTCAATCGCGCCGGCCTCTGCCTGAACCGGCGCCATCAGGCCCAGGGTTCCGGCGCAGAGCGCCGCGGTGAGGAGGAGTTTCATCTGGCTCGAGCCCCGTATCTTGAAGAAGCGGGTCTGATGCCCGCGGAACTGCCTGCACTATGGCGCAAGCGGGGCTGCGTTTCAATCTTGGTAAACGGGGTGTTCACGCCGGCTGGAGCGCCGCAGCCGCGGCCCTCCAGCCTTGCTGTTGCCAGGCCCGTTGTTCAGGCCTGGTTCGGCCCGCGCATTGCGCGCACGGCCTGGCGCACGGCTTTCCAGTCCGCCGCTTCGTCGTCCTTGCCGGCCTCTTCGCAGGCCCTCATCTTTTGAGCGGCCTCCGCTTCGGCCTTGTCGCCATGCGCGGCATAAAGCGCGCGGGCATATTCACTGGCTTTGATGGCATCCATGCGGGTTGTCCTCCTTTGCTCGTGACTCCCACCAGAGGTCTGCGCGTTTCGCGGAATAGGGCGAGTATAGCGCATTTCGGCGTGCCGCGCAGGAAGAGGGGAAAATTTGCGGCGTTTGAGGGATAAGGTAAGGGCCGTGCACGTCTGCAGCGAAGCATCATAGGTGTTGGAAAATCGCAGAGGGCAGCGCTTGACCTTGGGGAGGCGCATCGCGCCTTCCCGTGGGGAAGGTCAGGCGCGGCCCGGCGGTGCCGCCGGGCGGAAGATAAATTTAGAGCACGCCAAGCACCCTTAGCCCGATTTGCACAAGCTCAATCAGCTTTGGGCCGACGGTAACCGCAGCTGTAACAGCGCCGCCGCCGACCAAGCCTGCAAGCTGCACTGTCTTTCTCGTATCACTGTCGAACCATTCAGCGCCCTTGCGTGTCAGCTTGCCGTACTGTTCTTGCAGCAGAGCCATCTTGGACACTCGGCTGAAAACCCGTGTTGCCGCATCCGCCCCCGGCAAAGGTGGCGCGCCATCTGGCAGCGGCAGCAGTGCATCATTGATCAGCTCTGGAATATCCTGCTCGAAATCCTCCGCCAGTTCCGGTTCGCTGATGGCGGCCAGCACAGGCAAGGCTTCCTCCAGAACCTTCTTGTCTTCCGGCGAAAGCGCCTTCAGCGCCTGCTGGGCAAGCTGTTCCCGGTTCGCGGCCACCTCCGGGTGGTTGGCGCGGATGCCGCGCACGCCTTCCTCCACAGCGTTCAGAAGGGCGAGGTTGTCCTCATTGTCCGGCAGCTCGCGGCTCTCATGCAGCTGCGCCCGCAGGCTGCTTGCCACCCGGGTCAGGGTCAGCTCGGCGTTTTGCGGGTCGTCCCGGTATTTGGTCAGCACCCGGCCCAGCTTCTTCACATCGCCCGCGCGCTCCGACAGGCCATTGTGGCCGCCCAGGCAGTCCTCCAAAGCGTCCTCGATCTGAGACAGCAGCGCGGACATATAGGGCGCGTTCTCCACCGGGATCGGCACCGCGCGGAACTGGCCGGTCTCCGGGTTCAGCTCGATGGTCTCCGCCATCGGCAGTTTTTCAGAGAGCATCTCTGCCTTGATGCGCTCGATCTCGGCGGCGACGGCTTCGGGGCCTGATTGCCAAACTGCATCGTCGATCAAGGCTATGCGGCGTTGAAGCTCCCAGTCGACAGGTTTGCCGGCTAGGAAACCGTTGTACCATTCACGCCAGAAGGACCAAACACCAACGAAACGTACTTTTCTCGGGAGAAGGTCCCTATCAAAAGGAGCAAATGTGAGTTCGAGAGGAGCATCGAACTGCACTTTGTCAGGTTTGCTTAGGTCAGTTTCGATGGAATTCAGGAGCGCATTTTGTGCTTCCGTCCCGAATTTGACGCAGGCTTCTTCAAGAGCTTCAGCAAAGTTTAGGATGCTTTCGTCTGAGGTAAGGGGGCTTGCGTCTAGTGAAGTGAGTTGGATGCTGCGTACCACGCACAGATATGTGCTGGATTGTTCGGCTAAAAAAACCTTAGGTCTCATCATCCACGAAGCCTTTGCACCTGCGATGGCACCTGCAGCAAATCGTTGGTCTGGGTTGAGCGTGGCGTTTAGTTGATTGATAGAGCCTCTAAGTAGGTGAAGAAAATCTCTGCATGATGGTGAGGTGACGTTCTCAGGAAGGCCAACAGCGACCAAGGGAAGAAGGCGTAAAGTGAGCTTAGCTAAAGCAGCCTGGTATTGAGCGGGAGTAGAAGTGCGGGAATGGTCGAGTTTTGCTAACACATTGTAGAGGCGTAAAGGCAGGTTTTGATCCATGTGTCGCAAGTCTAATCCTTCTTGACCAATACGTGATTCCAAATCATATGCCTCACCATGACTGAGCTCTCAAAGATCCGCAATTTCTCCATCGTCGCCCATATCGACCATGGCAAATCCACCCTCGCCGACCGGCTCATCCAGGAGACCGGAACGGTGAAGGACCGCGATATGAAGGAGCAGCTGCTCGACTCGATGGATATCGAGCGCGAGCGCGGGATCACCATCAAGGCCAACACCGTGCGCATCGACTATGTGGCCAACGACGGCGAGACCTATGTGCTCAATCTGATCGACACCCCCGGCCACGTCGACTTTGCCTATGAGGTCTCCCGCTCCATGCGCGCGGTTGAAGGCTCGCTGCTGGTGGTCGACAGCACCCAGGGCGTCGAGGCGCAGACGCTGGCCAATGTCTATCAGGCGATCGAGGCGGATCATGAGATCGTCCCCGTCCTGAACAAGATCGACCTGCCGGCCTCCGACTGCGACCGGGTGGCGGAGCAGATCGAGGATGTGATCGGCATTGATGCAACCGGCGCCATTCAGGTCTCGGCCAAAACCGGGCAGGGCATCCGCGAGACGCTGGAGAGCATCGTCACCGAACTGCCCGCACCCGAAGGCACCCTGGACGCGCCGCTGAAAGCCATGCTGGTCGACAGCTGGTACGACGCCTACCTCGGCGTGATCGTCCTGGTCCGCATCATGGACGGCACGCTCAAAAAAGGCATGCGCGTCAAATTCATGTCCAATGGCACCCTGCACCACGTGGACCGCGTCGGCGTGTTCCGCCCGGAGATGCAGATGGTCGACAGCCTGGGGCCGGGCGAGATCGGCTTCCTGACGGCCTCGATCAAACAGGTCCGCGACACCCGCGTCGGCGACACCATCACCAACGACCGCAATGGCTGCGAGGTTGCGCTGGACGGCTTCAAACCCGCCCAGCCGGTGGTGTTCTGCGGCCTGTTCCCGGTCGATTCAGCCGAATTCGAAGACTTGCGCGACGCCATCGACAAGCTGGCGCTGAACGACGCGTCCTTCAGCTTCGAAATGGAAACCTCCGCCGCCCTCGGCTTCGGCTTCCGCTGCGGCTTCCTGGGCCTCTTGCACCTCGAAGTCATCCGCGACCGGATCGAGCGCGAGCATGGCATCGAGCTGATCACCACCGCGCCAAGCGTGATCTACCACATCTACATGAAGGGCAAGGACAACGAGCCCGGCGAGATGATCGAGCTGCACAACCCTGCCGACATGCCCGACCCCTCCAAGGTCGACCACATCCAGGAGCCGCGCATCAAGGCCACCATCATGGTGCCCGACGAATACCTGGGCGACGTGCTGAAACTCTGCCAGGACCGCCGCGGCATCCAGGAAGACCTCACCTACGCCGGCTCCCGCGCCATGGCGGTCTATGACCTGCCGCTGAACGAGGTGGTCTTTGACTTCTACGACCGCCTGAAATCGGTGACCAAGGGCTATGCCTCCTTCGACTACCAGATGACCGGCTACCGCCAGGACAATCTGGTCAAGATGTCGGTCCTGGTGAATGACGAGCCGGTTGACGCGCTCTCCACCATGGTCCACCGCGACCGGGCCGAGATGCGCGGCCGCGCCATGTGCGAAAAGCTCAAGGACCTGATCCCGCGCCACATGTTCAAGATCCCGATCCAGGCGGCCATCGGCGGCAAGGTGATCGCCCGCGAGACGCTTTCCGCCCTGCGCAAGGACGTAACCGCCAAATGCTACGGCGGCGACGCCACCCGGAAGCGGAAACTGCTGGACAAGCAGAAAGCGGGCAAGAAGAAGATGCGCCAGTTCGGCAAGGTGGACATCCCGCAAGAGGCGTTTATTTCCGCCCTCAAAATGGACAGCTAAGGCTGTCCCTTTTCGAGGGCGCGCGGGCGAAAGCGGTTGGCACAGCCAACTGCGTGCCCGCCCGGTCCTGTTCTGCGGTGACAACGCTACATTACTAACCAGAACAACACGGGGCCACGGCCCCGTTTTTCATATCTGCACTTGCCAAGTTCCGCCCGGCCGAGAGGCCGGGCCGCGCCCGATCCGCCCCCACGGGCGGGCGCTACGCACCCACCCTCGGACCGGGCGCTGCCCTTGGAGTTTCATGTCTTACTTCGAAAAAGCTGATGAGTTGGGCCATCAATTCCCGTAGGGCAGAGGAAGAGAAATATCGATGGGCGTGTTTGGAGGTTTTATATTATATTATCGTTCTGAGCCTTATAGTTTCCAGGGAGAATTCTTGGCAGCTGACTTCCAAGCATTTTCGGTTCTTGTTTAGTTTCATTGTAAAGTACATTGAGGTGTTTTGATCAGTTGCCCATCTGTTGATCGTTTCGATATTCGCATCTGAGAAGAAACTTAAGAAGTCGTGTCTTCTTTGCTTGACGCGGTCCAATTTCGTTTCCGAGAGCTTGATGACCTTTTCGATGGCCCTCTGTTCTTTCTTGCTCATCACTTGAAGGCGAACGGAAATTTCATGACTATTCGATCCATGCGAAATAGCTTCGAGATGTTCGATGCTTGACTTGATTTCTCGGACGTTTGGGAAATCTCGCCTTACTGCAGCATAGCCTTGAGCCTTGCCTATTCTTGTCTCATAGTAGTTTGATGTGCCGTTCGAGCTGGATAGAGTTTTGTTTCGGGACCGGCGAGACACTCTCAAGTCTTCACCCATGTTGTCTCGAAGATGTTGGACAATGGCAGGGCAGCGGTCCTTCAGGTCCCTCCAAACTGAATGCTGACGTTTGGCTGTTGCTAATTCAGTTTCAAATTCAGAAATAAGTTGGGGAACAGTGTGAAGCTTTTGAAGTATGTACTGTCTCCGTGCCTCATCCTCCTCTCGAATCTTGAAGGCTCGAACTTCTCTGTGCCAGTTCTTGTCTAGGGTTCTTCCACACTCCTTGCCTATTGCTCGTATACAATTTTCTTTGGGAAACCAAACAAGGAAGCCAGACAAGTATTTCGGGGACACGGGTGAGCAAATTGGACAAGGTGCTTCATCCCAGTTCGGCCGTTTCTTTCGATCCAGCGTGAACTTCCAGAGAATTTTTGCTTCCTCCAGGTTTTCTGCCTTGCTGGTTGTTATTGTTGTAAATGTTTCAGGCTGACCCGTTTCTTTCACGTGTTGTTTGAATTCTTCGATTTGAGTGGGTGAAGGTTCGGATTTTAGTCTAATAAGTCTTCCTGAGGTGAGTGAAGCCGTAGGCGAACTTATCAATGATCGTTCCTTTCCGGGTGTTTCTTGATTGCGTGTTTGCAGTTTGTTCTAATGATCCTATAGGCATTCACTCGGGCAAGCAGGGAGTCAATCAAGATACAGAGGGTGTTTTTGTTTTTGGTGGTATTTTGCGATTTTTTCACGATGCGCTTTGTGATCATTTCCCACCCCGCCGGGCCGGGCGCTGCCCGCCGAAGTTCTGACTGAACCCGTAGAGTGGGCAATCCTTCCCACCGCCAACGGCGCCTCCAGCCGCTCCGGCCAAAACCCGCCGAAGCCGATGCGCCAACCTCCGCCGGTTCCACACTCTCACCACCCATCCGGCTGAAACCCAGCCGCAAAACTGCTATCCTCCGCCCAGTCTGACTTTTCCGGCAAACTTTCGGAGGATGGCCTCATGACACCCCAAACAGTGAAACTCACCACCCTGGCCGCAGCACTGTGCCTGCTGGCCGCACCGGCGCTCTCCGGCCAGTGTCCGGCGGATATTGCCGCCATCGACGCGGCCATTGCTGCCGGAACCGACCTCAGCGAGGCGGATCTGGCCACGGTTCAGGAGCTGCGCGACGAGGGGCAAAGCCTGCATGACGGCGGCGATCATGCCTCCTCGGTCGCTATTCTGGCCGAGGCCAAAGCGATGCTGGGGATCAAATAACCCCGCAAAAGAAAACGCCCGGCGGAATGGCCGGGCGTCTCCCTCGAAAACCGTAAAACCTTACAGCGCGTCCTGCACGTCCTGCGCCGCGCCGCTGATTGCCTGGCCGGCCTTGGAAATATCGCGCCCCGCACCCTTGGCGGTTTCGCAGGCGGCCAGCCCCAGCAGCATCAGCCCGCAGGCAACAATCCGGATCATCCCCAATACTCCTCTCATCTGCTCTGTTGCCGGATTTTCTAGCAAGCCGCCCCGCCGCAGGCCAGCCCCCTTTGGCGTGCAGCCAGAGGCGGGCAGGGGCTTGACGCAGGTCAAGGCTCATGGCGCTGCACCGGCCTAACCTGCTGGCGCAGCAAACAGGAGGGCAGCCCCATGGATCTTTCTACCCGCAAGCAGGCGCTTGAGGCGCGCCGGGCCGAACTCACCGGGCACCTGAGCGCCGTCGAGCAGGCGCTGGACGCACCGATGCCCAAAGATTGGGAGGACCGGTCCTCGGAACGCCAGGGCGACGAGGTGCTGGAAAGCCTGGGATTGGCCGAGCAGGACGAACTGCGCCGCATCGACGCGGCTCTGGCCCGGGTGCGCGAGGGCAGCTACGGCATCTGCGCCGGCTGCGGCGCGCTGATTTCCGATGCCCGGCTCGACCTGCTTCCGGCCACCCCGTTCTGCAGGACCTGCGCCCGCGGCACGCAGAGGTGACCGGCTGCCGCCTGCCGGTATTTACCAAAAATTCGCAACTTATAGGGTAGTGAATCCCCCGGAAATCGCGAGTATATTGATCTGGATCAATGCCGTAGCCTTGACCTCGCGCCAGGGTGCGCGCGAATTGAGCTGGAGGGTGTGTGAATGGACTTTTCCAATAGAAAACAAACTCTTGAAGTCCGCCGGCTGGAGCTGGCGGGATTGCTGGCAAATGCCGGCCTTGGGGCAGGCCGGGCGTATGCCGGGGCCGGGCTGCGGCAGATGCCGCGGGTCCCTGGTGCGGGCGGTATCGAAATGCCGGCCAATGCCAGCCTGGAAGAGCTGCGCCGCATCGATGCGGCGCTGGCGCGGCTGCGCGAAGGCTCCTACGGCTATTGCCAGATCTGCGGCGACAATATCGGCGACGACTGGCTCGACCAGCGCCCGGCGTCGCCCTTCTGCAAGAGCTGTGCGCTGTAGCAGCAGCGTCCCCGGTGTTTCATTGGCCAGCGGCTCTTCGGAGCGCTGGCTTTTTGCTGTCCGGGGGCATTCAAACGGGCGGCGGCAGTTGTCCCGCTGCAGCGCTGCACTACTTTAGGCATTCGCGTCACAGGCCCCGTTGCCGAGGTGGCCGGGATATGTCACAACCTGCCTAACCGACTGAACACATGAGTTTAGCAGATGCCCGATTTCACTGAGCGCCGCCGCATGATGGTGGACACCCAGATCCGTCCGTCGGATGTGACCAAGTACCCGATCATCGAAGCCATGCTGGCGGTTCCGCGCGAGCAGTTCGTGCCGGACGCGCAAGCCGAGGCGGCCTATGCGGACCAGAATGTTGCGCTTGACAGCAGCCGTGTGCTGCTGGAGCCGCGCACTCTGGCCAAGATGCTGGATGCGGTGGACCTTCAGAACGACGAGCTGGTTCTGGATGTGGCCTGCGGGCTTGGCTATTCCACCGCGGTGGCGGCGCGGGTGGCGCAGATGGTGATCGGCGTCGAGGAAGACGAAGACATGGCCGCGGATGCGCAGGCGCTGCTGTCAGAAACCGGGGCGGACAATGCAATTGTCCACACCGGCCCGCTGGCAGAGGGCGCAGCAGAGCATGGGCCGTATGACGTGATCCTGGTGCAGGGCGGCGCGGAGCAGCTGCCTGCGGCGCTGCTGGAGCAGCTCAAGGATGGCGGCCGGATTGCGGCTTTGATGGTGAGCGGCGAATTGGGTGAGGTGAAGATCGGCTACAAGAGCGGCGGCCAGGTGTCCTGGCGGTTTGCCTTCAATGCTGGTGCGCCGGTTCTGCCGGGTTTTGCCGCGGCTCGTGAATTTGCGCTCTGACCCTTTGGGGCAGGAGCTGAGGCTGGGGGTGCAGCCGAATTTAAAGGGGAGAGGCCGGGCGCAGGTTTAGCGTGCGCCCGGGATGCAGATGAACTCACCGCGGCTGGCGGCGCGGCAAAAGATAAGGCAACCGATGCGAATGAAATTTCCGGCGAGTGTGTTTAAGGCTTTTGTATTTGCAGGCGGCGTGGCCGCCACGGCGCTGATGCCGCTGAAAGCCGCGGCTGACAACCTGTCCGACGCGATGATCGGCGCCTACAAGACCAGCGGGCTGCTGGAACAGAACCGGGCGCTGCTGCGGGCGGAGGATGAGGATGTGGCGATTGTCGTCTCTCGGCTGCGCCCGCTGATCGAATGGACCGTATCCGCGGCAAACGCCTACAGCGAGTTCAGCCAGGAACCGACGCAGAACACGCTGTCCACTCAATTGGAGCTGACTCAGCTGCTTTATGACGGCGGCGCAACGCGGATGAACAAGCTATCGGCGCAGGAGACGGTTCTGGCCACCCGACAGGCGCTGCTGAGTGTGGAGCAGGATGTGCTGTTCAGTGCGGTGCAGGCCTATGTGGGCGTTCTGCAGGGCCAGGAGAATGTCGCGCTCCGCCGCAACAACCTGCGCTTGCTGCAAGAGGAACTGAAAGCCGCGCAGGACCGGTTCGAAGTGGGGGAAGTGACCCGCACAGATGTCGCGCTGGCGGAAAGCCGCGTTGCGGCGGCCCGTGCAAATCTGACAGACGCCGAAGGCACGCTTCTGACGGCCAATGCGACCTATCAGCAGGTTGTCGGACGGGCGCCGGGCGCCATTGCAGGGCAACCGGCTTTGCCGCGGCAGACGGTCTCGCTCAATCAGGCGCAGGCAGTGGCGATCAAGAACCAGCCGGACCTGCTGTCCCGGCAGCATTTTGTTAAGGCCAGCGAGTATGACGTTGCCGCTGCAACGGCGGGGCTGGGACCAACGGTGAACCTGCAAGCAAGCGTGGGCCTGAGTGAAGACGTCCATGAAGGGTTTGACACAAACGAGACCTCCAGCATCGGCATCACGCTAACCCAGGAGCTCTACGCCGGCGGCCGCAATGCAGCGACCCGCCGCCGGGCAATTGCCACATCCGATGCGCAGCGCGGGCTGCTGATCAACACCCAGCGGGTGGTGCGCCAGAACGTCAGCTCCGCTTTCTTTAACGTCGAAACGGCGCGCGTCAGCCTGATTTCCTCCAACGAGCGGGTGCGCGCTGCCAAAGTGGCTTTTGACGGTATCCGCGAAGAGGCCACCCTGGGTGCCCGCACCACGCTCGACGTGCTGCAGGCTGAGCAGGAATATCTCGACGCCCAGACCGAGCAGGTCAACTCCCGTGCCAACCAGGCGATTGCGGCCTATCAGCTGCTGCAGGCGCAGGGCCTGCTGACGGCTGAACACCTGGGGCTGGCTGTCGAGATCTATGACCCGACACTCTATTACAACCTGGTCAAGGACGCGCCCGCGCAGCACAGCAAGCGGGGCAAGGATCTGGACCGGGTGCTCAAGGCCTTGGGGCGGAACTGACAATTGTTGCTACCGGTTGTGCGGTGGCAGGAAGGCCGCTACACTCTCTGATAAGAGGCAAGAGTGGTTCAAAAAATGTCCGACCCAGTTACCCATGCCGAGATTGAAGATGTCCTGTCGTCAATCCGCCGCTTGGTAAGTGATGACAACCGCAGCCAGCCGGCAGCTCCGGAACCGGCAGCGCGGCTGGTTCTAACGCCTGCGCTGCGGGTGCAGGAGGCCGAAGCCGGCGACAGCGCGGCTCCGGCTGCCGTGCCTGAGGCTGCGGATGCTGGGGATGTGCCGCAGGCCGCGGAAACGCCGGAAGCGGCAGAAGATTCTCCTGAGGCAAAAAACCAGGATGATGCGGATCTGGCCGGAATCCCGGACACCCTTGCAGAAGACCCGCCCATAGCGTTCCGGCACCGCTCTTCCCACGACATGGCGGCACCGGCTGAGCAGGCGGAACCGGCAGAGGAAAGCCTGCCGGAAGAAGGTCTGCAGGAGGCCCCGGCGGAAGCTGAGGCAGCAGATGCGCCCTGGGCTGATCCGAAGGCAACGCTTTATGCCGCGGCTGCAGACGCAGCCCGGGCGGATGATACCCTGGAAGGTTCCGGGACAGACGCGGCAGACGGGGCCGGGCCGGAGGCCGTCACAGCCGGTGCCCGGGCGGCATCAGTGGTGCGCAAGATTGCCGAGCTCGAAGCCCGCGGCACCCGCGCCGAGGATACGGGCCAGCAGCATTGGGAGCCGGACAGCCAGACCGAAGCGCCTTTTGCCAGCGCCGGGCCTGACACCATTGAATGGCGCGACGCGCCCCTGCCGCCCCGCCGCTCGATGCAGGATGGCGATGCGCAGCCGGCTGCCGGAACCCAGGATGAAGCCGGTTCTGCGGCAGCCATCGCCGGCAGCGAAATCCAGGCCGAGGCTGAGGACAAGGCCGCGGAAACCGTTGTTGAAGCGGCTTTCACGGGCGCGGCCTTGGAAACACTGGGCGAGGCAGGCGACACCTATCTCGATGAGGAGGCTCTGCGCGATCTGGTTGCCGGTATTGTGCGCGAAGAGCTGCAAGGCCCGCTGGGCGAGCGCATCACCCGCAATGTGCGCAAGCTGGTCCGCCGGGAGATACACCGCGCGCTCGCAGCGCATGACCTTCTCTGACCGCAGCCCCATTGTCTCAGCAATCAGCCAGGCGCGCCGCAAGGGGCGCCTTTTTCTTGCGTACCGGAGTGCCTGCGGGCGCAGTGAGCCTCTGCTGAAAGGGCAAACAGGCCAAGAGGGGCTCCCGCCCGGCGCCGGTCCCAAGGCCGCGGTCGGTTCTGGCCTTGGCCAGGGCAGGCTGGCAGGCACGGGAGCCCTGCCGGCCGGCATGTCAGTATTGAACGGGACCTGCCAGGTTCAGCAGCTGGTCCAGATCCATGTGGCGTTCCAGATGCTCAGCCAGGGCATCCAGCACCGCGTCGACACCGTCTTCATAGCCTGCCAGGCTTTCGTGGCCGAGACCGCGCAGAAAACCGGCCCGGAAAGCATCCGCGGAAAACAGGCCGTGCAGGTAGGAGCCTTTCACCCGGCCATCGGGGGAAGCCGCGCCCTCGGCCCGGCTGCCGATGCTGAGCCAGGCGCGGGCACAGTCGGCGCCTGTCGTGCGGCCCATGTGGATTTCGTAACCGTTGACGGGCAGATTGCCGTCGCGGGTGACCGCCTCTGTCAGCGTCACCCGTTTCTCGCCAGCCATCACCGTATGCACATCCAGCAGGCCCAGCCCCTCGACCTTGCCAGGGCGCCCGTCGACGCCATCCGGGTCGTCGATGGTCTTGCCCAGCATCTGATAGCCGCCGCACAGCCCCAGCACATGGCCGCCGCGGCGGTGATGCGCGAGGATATCAATGTCCCAGCCCTGCGCACGCAGATAGGCCAGGTCGCCGATGGTCGATTTGCTGCCGGGCAGGATAATCAGATCCGCATCGCCGGGCAGGGCACGGCCTGGCGGCACGATCTCCACCGTTACTTCCGGCTCCGCCGCCAGCGGGTCCAGGTCGTCGAAATTCGCCATCCGCTCCAGCTGAGGCACCGCCACCTTGCAGGCCCCGCCCTGGCGCGAGGCGATGTCCATCATGTCTTCGGCCGGCAGCTTCCAGGCATCCCAGAACCAGGGCACCACGCCCAGCGAGGGCCAGCCGGTGCGCGCGGCAATATCGTCGCGGCCCGCATCAAACAGGCTGAGGTCGCCGCGGAAGCGGTTCACCATGAAGCCCACGACCCTCTCCAGGTCCTGTGGCTCCAGCACGGCTTTGGTGCCGACGATTTGCGCGATCACTCCGCCGCGGTGGATGTCGCCGGCAATCACCACCGGCACCCGGGCGGCACAGGCGAAGCCCATATTGGCGATGTCGTTCTTGCGCAGGTTGGTCTCGGCCGGTGAGCCGGCCCCCTCGATCAGCACCAGATCGGCATCCTCTGCCAGCCGCCGGTAGCTCTCCAGAGCTGCTTCCAGCAGACCGGATTTGTCGCGCAAAAACGAACCGGCGCCTTGGGTGCCGCGGCGCTTGCCCTGCACGATCACCTGGGCGCCGGTGTCGGTCTCGGGCTTCAGCAGCACCGGGTTCATGTCGGTATGGGGCGGGCGCATTGCCGCACGTGCCTGCAGCGCCTGGGCGCGGCCGATCTCACCGCCCTCGGGCGTGACGGCGGCGTTGTTGGACATGTTCTGCGGCTTGAACGGCGCCACACGCAGGCCCCGGCGGGTATAGGCCCGCGCAAGACCTGCCACGATAAGCGACTTGCCGACATTGCTGCCGGTGCCCTGGATCATGATTGAACGCGCCCGTGTCATCCTGCTGCCAGCTCCCTGCCTGCGCCCCGTCCGTTACGGGCCTGCATAGCAGGTTAGGCCGCGCCGTCCATGGGCGCTGTGCCGGAAACGCCAGCGCGCGGCCTGCGCGCGACGGGCCGGCAGCTGGCTGACCTTGCGGCAAGCAGTTGCGGGCAAAAGAAAAACGCGCCCCCAGGGGACGCGCTTTTCAGCAAGGCAGGCAGAAGTCCTTAGGCGGCTTCAGCCTGCGCAGCGTTGCGGCGTTCGCTTTCTTCACGCGACAGCGCAACCGAGGTCCGCACACCGCGGCCCACGAAGTCCATCAGGCCTTCGACAACCCGTTCGTTCGGGTCGATACCGGCGCAGGACAGCACTTCGCGGCCATCGCGCGAGCGGGCCCAGCGGGCGATCTGTTCCGGGCCATTGCCGTATTTCTTGTCATCGGCGATGGCGTCATCCAGTGCGGCCAGCACAACCGCAGCAAACAGTTTGCGGGCGCGGTTGCCCTGTTCGTTATTGTAAGCGGTGCCGTCTACGAAATCTCGCATCTCGTATCCCTTGTTGTTCTTGCTATTGCAATTTGCAATTTTCGGCGTAGCGCTGCTTATGGCGGAATTGTGACGATTCGGGTAGCCCGCAGATGCATAGCTTTCATGCAAATTGCGCATACCTTATTCACAGATCCTCCATACCATATCCTTGTCTTGCCAGCGATCAGCCTGCCAGATATAGGGGCTTGCAAGTTTTCAACAACCATCCGAAAGGCATTTTCCCATGCCCAAGATCAACGGCAACGAAATCCGTCCCGGCAACGTGCTTGAGCATAACG
Source organism: Leisingera sp. ANG-Vp (assembly GCF_000813725.1). Lineage (GTDB taxonomy): Bacteria > Pseudomonadota > Alphaproteobacteria > Rhodobacterales > Rhodobacteraceae > Leisingera. The sequence goes on along the minus strand of NZ_JWLD01000068.1, from coordinate 61,280 downwards.
ATGGCCTGTGGGCAGCGGTGAAGGTCGATCACGTCAAACCCGGCAAGGGCGGCGCCTTTGCCCAGGTCGAACTGCGCAACCTGCGCAACGGGTCCAAGCTGAACGAACGCTTCCGCTCGGCGGACAAGGTGGAGCGCGTGCGCCTCGAGCAGAAGGACCAGCAGTTCCTCTATGAGAGCGATGGCATGCTGGTGTTCATGGATGCCGAAACCTACGAGCAGATCGAACTGCCCGCGGACCTCTTGGGCGACCGCCGCCCGTTCCTGCAGGACGGCATGACCATCGTGGTTGAGTTCTACGAGTCCGAGGCGCTGAACGCCACCGTCCCGCAGAAGGTGACCTGCAAGATCGTCGAGACCGAGCCGGTTGTGAAAGGCCAGACCGCGGCCAACTCCTTCAAGCCCGCAATCCTGGACAATGGCGTCAAAGTCATGGTGCCGCCGTTTGTCGGCCAGGACGAGATGATCGTGGTCAACACCGAGACCATGGAATACTCCGAGCGCGCCTGATCCAGTCCGCGTCCCGGAAAATGGAAAAGCCGCCCTCCCTCGGGGCGGCTTTTTCTGTTTCTGCGCGGGGCTCAAGACTTTTGGAAAAAGTCTTGGCAAAAGTTTTCGAAAACTTTTGCGCCGCCTGGCGGATCACCCGGCCGGCAGCGCCAGGCTGAAACCGCATTCATCCATCATCTTGCCATAGGCCGCGGTGAAGCCGCTGAGCGATGCCTCGTAGAACATGTCGTTCCCGGCCCAGATTTCCACCCAGCTGCCCTGTTTCATTGCCTGCAGCATCGCCAGGTGGTCCTGAAACCGCAGCGCGCTTTCTGCCTCGGCCAGGCCTTCCTCATTGATCCAGGCATTGATCCCGGCAGAGAGGGAAAAGGACCGGTCGAAGTCAAAGATGAAATCCACTGTGCCGCCCTGCTGCATCAGTGTCGGGTAATGCCGGGGCGCATATTCCCGCACCCTGGCCATCGGATAGAAGGCGGGCGGGCCGGCGTCGCCGGAAAACACCTGCAGCGCCAGGACCGGGTCGCCGTCGCCGCCGGTCCAGGCGCTGCAGGTCAGATAGCTGTCCTGCTCTGTCTCATGCGCCTCGGTGGCGACATGCCAGTCCTTGTAGTTCCAGTATCCCGCCCAGGCAGGGGAGGCCGCCGCCGCAGCCAGGCACACACCATAAATCAGTCGCATCAAATACCCTTTCCTCAATAATCCGCAGGTCTTGGCGGCGACCCTAACGCAAAAGGGGTGAACAGAGGCTTGTCAGACCCCCAGCGCCTCCAGCCGGGTCTCGACCATGCTGCGGTATGACGACCCGAACAGCCGCAGATGCACCAGCGCGGGCCACAGCTGATAAACAAGGCGGCGGATCTCAAACCCCGGTTCCAGCCTGCCATAGCTGTCATAGAATTCCGCAGGCGGGCTGCCGAACAGATGCAGCATCGCCAGGTCAACCTCGCTGTGCCCGTAATAACAGGCTGGGTCGATCAGATAGGCGGTATCGAAGCTGAATAGCACGTTGCCGGTCCAGAGATCTCCATGCAGCAGCGCGCAAGGCGGTTCCGCAGGCAGCAGCTCCGGCAATCGCGAGCAGAGCCTTTCGATCCGCAGCCGCAGATCGCGGGGCAGGGCGGCCGGGTCTGCCAGCAGGCGGCGCGCAGCCCAGAAGCCGGGCCAGTTCTGCAGCGGTGCATTGGGGATTTCCACATGGGCAAAAGCGTAAGTGCAATCCCAGCCGTACTGCGTGCCGGTTGCGGAGTGCAGCTGCCGCAGGGCGGTGCCCAGGGCCTGCCAGCCTGCCGGTGCGGCGGAGGTCTCTTCCAGCGCTTCCATCAGCAGCAGACCGTCCGCCGTGCCCAGAACCTTTGGAGCCGGCGCTCCGGCTGCCCGGACCGCTTGCAGCATGGCTGCTTCACGCTCAGCCAGCGGGCCGGATTTCGCGACCGCCTGGCGGCCGCCGCTCAGCTGCAGCAGCTGCACCTCAGAGAGGTCGCCGCCCTGCAGCGGGCGCGCGCTTTTGATCTCTGCGCCCAGAAGGGATAGAACCGTCTCCGCGAGGGAGGTCACGGCTGCCAGGACACGCGGGCCCCGCCTGCCAGCATCTCTCCCTTGGCGCGGTCAAACCGCAGATAGGCGATGCCTTTGCCGCCGGATTGCGTGAACAGCGTGCCCACGGGCTTGCCGTCTGCGGTGATTTCGGTGCCTGCAGGCGCCGTGCCTTCGACATCGACCACCCGCAGGCCCTTGCGCAGCTCGGTCTTGTGCTTCATCCGCGCTGTCACTTCCTGGCCGACATAGCAGCCCTTCCGGAAGTCGACCCCGCCCAAAGCCTCGAAACCTGCTTCCAGGATATAGCTGTCCGGCCCCAGCTCGATGCCGGTCTCGGGGATGCAATGCGCCACCCGGATGGCGTCCCAGTCGGATCCGTCATCGCCGCCCTCGGCCCCGTAGAGCCGCCAGCCCATGTCTGCATGGCGCGGGTCGGCAAGCGCGCCTTCCGGCATCTCCCCGGTGCCGCGCCTCACCTGCAGCTCCGTCATCTCCACCTGCACATCGGCGCGCAGGCGGTACATGTTCAGCCGCTTCAGCAGGCCATCCGCCAGCGAGGCCTCTGCATCGAGCAGAACCGCATCGCCGTCTGCCGCCAGAAAGAAATCCGCCAGATACTTGCCCTGCGGCGTCAGCAGCGCGGCATAGACCAGGCCGTCTTCCAGCCTGTCGGTATTGCTGGTGACCAGCCCCTGCAGGAAGCTGCGGGTGTCGGCACCGGAAAGGCGCAGGATGCGGCGCTCGCTCATTCGTGTCTCCTGTCGGCCCGCATGGGGCATTGGACTGTTTCGCCCAGTGATATAGGAAGCGGAGCGGAAGAAAACAGCAAATCCGCCCAAGGATCTCACTCATGCCCGCGCCGGTCAGCATTGTCATTCCTACTCTGAATGCGGCTGAAGAGCTGCCCGCCGCGCTGGAGCACCTGATGGAGGGGTTGGCGGCAGGTCTGATCCGCGAGCTGGTGATCAGCGACGGCGGCTCCAGCGATGATACCCGCGCTATCGCAGAGGCGGCCGGTGCGGAATGGATCAGCGGCGCCCCGTCGCGCGGCGGCCAGCTGCGCCGCGGCTGTGCGGCGGCCAAGGGCGATTGGCTGCTGGTGCTGCATGCGGACACCCATTTGCAGCCGGGCTGGGCGGCGGCGGTGGCGCAGCACCTGACAGACGGGCAGGGCGAGCCTGCCTATTTCCGTCTCCGCTTCCGGGCCCGCGGTCTGGGGCCCGGCTGGGTGGCCGGCTGGGCCAACCTGCGCTCCCGCCTGTTCGGGCTGCCTTATGGCGATCAGGGGCTGCTGATCCGGCGCGGCACCTATCAGGACGCAGGCGGCTATCCCGACCAGCCGCTGATGGAGGATGTGGCGCTGGTGCGCCGCCTCGAGGGGCTGACCGCCTTGCCCTGCGCGGCGCTGACCAGCGCAATGCGCTATCAAAAGGCTGGGTGGATGACGCGCGGGGCGCGGAATCTGTGGACGCTGACGCGGTACTTTCTGGGGACAAGCCCTGAGAAGCTGGCACATTCCTACCGCAAGTAGCGGTGAGGGCAGTGCCCGCCGTTTTGCCGGAAGCAAACCTGCGGTTTGACGGGGGCGGGCGCTGCCCGGCCTTTAGCCGGGCAAGGGCCTTGTTCTGATTACCCGAACACCTTCTTGGCAAAGCGGCGGAACCAGCGTTCCTTGCCGTTATCTTCGCCGCCCGGTACCTGTTCCGCCTGGGCGGCGATGCCGGCAGTGTCCACCACCGTCTTGCCGTCCTGGAACTGCAGCCGGTAGAGGTCGGCATAGATGCCGCCGCGCGACAGCAGCTCGTCGTGGCTACCCTGATCCACCACCTGGCCGCGGTCCATCACCACAATCTTGTCGGCATTGCGGATGGTCGACAGCCGGTGCGCAATCACCAGAGTCGTGCGCCCGCCCGCCAGCTTGTCCAGCGCCGCCTGCACCACTTTCTCGGATTGCGCATCCAGCGCCGAGGTGGCCTCGTCCAGCAGCAGCACCGGCGTGTTGCGCAGCAGGGCCCGGGCAATCACCACCCGCTGCCGCTGGCCGCCCGAAAGGGCGGAACCGCGCGGGCCCACCCGTGTCTCCAGCCCGTGTTCCAGCTTGGGAAGGAAATCAGCCACATGCGAGGCCTCCAGCGCCGCCTGCAGCTCCTCATCGCTCACATCGGTGCGGCCCAGCACGATGTTTTCCCGCAAGGTTTCGTCAAACAGCAGGGCTTCCTGAGTCACCACCGAGAACAGCCCGCGCAGATCGCTGGTATTCAGGTCCGGCACCGCAACCCCGCCCACCGTGACTGCACCCTGCTGCGGATCGACCATCCGGGTCAGCAGGTTGAAAATCGTTGACTTCCCGGCTCCCGAGGCGCCGACCAGCGCAGTGGTCTTGCCAGCTTCGGCAACCAGCTCGAGCCCGTGCAGGATCTGCGCATCGCCATAGCTCAGGTCCACGCCGCTCAGCCGGATGTCCGGCAGCCCTTCTGGCGCAGGCTTTGGATTTTCCGGCTCGGTCAGCAGAATCGGCGCATCCAGCAGCTCCTTGATCCGCTCCAGCGCCGCCGCCGCGGCCTGCCACACGCCTGAGATATTTGCCAGCCGCCGCATCGGTTCAAACGACAAGCCGATCGAGGTGAAAAAGCTCATGAACTGGCCAACGGTCTTTTCACCGGAAATGATTTCCGAGCCGCCGTAAAGCAGCACCGCCATGAAGCCGACCCCGGCCATGATATCGGTCATGCCGGAGATCGAGGAGGTGCCAAAAGCCGCCTTCACTTCGGATTTGACAAATTCATCGGTGCGGTTGGAGAACCGTCCGACCTGATAATCTTCCAGCCGGTTCAGCTTAACCGGCACAATGCCGTGGAAAATCTCGTCCAGCCTGGTGGCCAGATCTGCACCCAGATCCCGCGCCCGCGACGCTTTTTTTCGCACATAGCGCTGGGCCGACGCGATCGGCAGCAGCAGGACCGGCACCCCGATCAGCAGAATAAGGGTCCAGCGCCAATCGATGCTGAAGGCAACACTCAGCACCGCCACCATCGCCACCAGGTCGCGGCCCGCGCCGGTGATCACCGCCTGCCAGACGGAGTTGATGGCGCCCACGTCGCTTTGAATGCGCTGCAGCAGCAGCCCCGGCGGGTGCTGCTGGTGAAACGCCGGGTCCTGGCGGATCAGCCGGGCCAGCATGTCCTTGCGCAGATGCGCAGCTGAGGTCTGCGAGACCTTGCTCAGCAGCACCTTCTGGGTGACGCTGGAAATCCCCCGCAGCGAAAAGATCGCCAGGAAGGCCAGGCTGACCCAGAACAGCGCGTTTGTGTTTCCGGCCACAAAGACCAAATCGAACATCGGCTGCATCATATAGCCGAGCGCGCCCATGGTGGCGCCTTCGATCACCATGAAGATCACGGCAATGCCCAAAAGGCCGATGTATTTGCGCAGGTAGCCGCGCCACAGCCAGCCGAACAGCTCGCGGGAGGATTTATGTGGCTGGCTCATGCGGGGAGGGTCCGGCAGGGAATTCGGGTCATTTCAGGCCTTTTTGACATGCCCGAGCCATTTAAGCAGCTAAAAATCGGGGTGCAAGCAATTCACCGTGACGCTGCGGCGCCGGGAATTGACGCTGCTGGCGCGCCGGGTAGTGTGTCCGCAAGCAGAGCTATGGGCAGGAGTATCAGCCATGAGCGGATCAGTGAACGTGTCGGCCGGCCGGTCCTACCTGGCAATCCCCGGGCCATCGGTGGTGCCGGACCAGGTGCTGCAGGCGATGCACCGGGCCTCGCCCAACATCTACGCGGGCGAGCTGATCGAGATGACTGCGACCCTGATCCCGGACCTGCGCCGGGTGGCGCGCACCCGGCATCACGCCGCAATCTACATCTCCAATGGCCACGGCGCCTGGGAGGCCGCGCTGCAGAACACTCTGCAGCCGGGCGATCTGGTGCTGGTGCCCGCGTCTGGCCGCTTTGCCATCGGCTGGTCGGAAATGGCGGACGGCCTGGGGATTGAAACCGAGGTGCTGGACTTCGGCAATCATGCGCCCTGGAATCTGGATCAGATCGCCGAGCGGCTGGCAGCCGACAAGGAACACCGCATCAAGGCGGTGCTGGGTGTGCATGTGGACACCTCCAGTTCGATCCGCAACGACATCGCAGGCTTGCGCCGCCTGCTGGATGCGGCCGGGCATCCGGCGCTTCTGATGGCGGATTGCATTGCGTCGCTGGGCTGCGACCGGTTCGAGATGGATGACTGGGGCGTCGACGTCATGGTCACCGCGTGCCAGAAGGGGCTGATGGTGCCGGCAGGCATCAGCTTTGTGTTCTTCAACGGCAAGGCCGATGCTGCCCGCGCAGCCCTGCCGCGGGTCAGCCGCTACTGGGACTGGAGACCGCGCGCCAACCCGGAGGAGTTTTACCAGTACTTCGGCGGCACTGCGCCCACCCATCACCTTTACGGCTTGCGCGCAGCGCTCGACATGATCCATGCCGAGGGGGTTGAAAACACCTGGGCCCGCCATGCGCATCTGGCCCGCGCCATCTGGGCGGCGTGCGAGGCCTGGGGCGCGGAGGGCGCGCTGAAAATGAATGTGCCGGACCGGTCCTTGCGCTCCAATGCAGTGACGGCTCTGCATATGCCGCCTCCGGATGGCACCCGCCTGCGGCAGTGGCTAGAAGAAAACCTCGGCCTCACCCTGGGCATCGGCCTCGGCATGGCGCCGTCCGGCAGCCCGGAATGGCACGGCTTCTTCCGGCTGGGCCACATGGGCCATGTGAACGGGCATATGGTGATGGGCCTTCTGGGCGGTATTGAAACCGGCCTCAAAGCCTTGGGCATTCCGCATGGGCGCGGGGCGCTGGAAGCTGCTGCAGGGGCTCTGGCGGGCCGTTAGCGGCCCGGTCCCGGCCGGCTGCAGGCTGTCATCACGCCTTTTGCGAATTCAGCCGGATTTCCAGCCTGGTGATGAAGTGATTTACCAGCACGGCCAGCACCACCACGGGCACCATTCCGTACATCACCCAGATCACAAAAAAGATCCACATCAGGTTGATTCCGGCAAATATGATTGCGGCTGTGAAAAAGTCCGGCATGCCGGCCGGCAGTTCAGGTTCACGCATGACAATACTCCGGGTTCTACGCTTGAATGGTAGCCCGAAAGGAGTGAATGTCCGGTAAAACCGCCGCGATCCAGCACCGCCGGGCAGAATTCAGCCGCCCGTGTCTGCGGCCCGCGCCGCCGAAAGGGCCTTGGGCAGAGCCGCGGCAAAGGCCGCCATCTCCGCCTCCGGCCCGCAGCTGATCCGGATGCAGCGGTTTTGCGGTGCCGCAAAGGGCATCCGCACGAAAATCCCCTGATCCACCAGCGAGTCCAATACGGCCTTGGCAAAGGTGCCGTCCCTGCCGCAGTCGATGGCCACGAAATTGGTGGCCGAGGGCAGGGCGCTGAGCCCGTTTTCCGCTGCGATCCCGGCAATCCGCGCCCGCGCCGCCGCGATCTCAGCCGCCACATGCTCCAGCCAGCCCTGGTCCTGCAGCGCCGCCAGCGCGCCTGCCTGTGCCGCCCGGTTCATGCCGAAGTGGTTGCGCACCTTGTTGAAGGCGGCAATCAGCTCCGGATGGCCGATTGCATAGCCCGCCCGGGCGCCGGCCATGCCGTAAGCCTTGGAAAACGTCCGCATCCGCACCACCCGCGCGTCATCTGCGCTGACGGGCGCCGCGGTTCCCTCCGGCGCGCACTCCACATAGGCCTCGTCCAGCAAGAGCAGGCAGCCTGCAGGCAAGCGGTTCAGCGCCGCGGCAATCTCCGCCCCCGGATGCCAGCTGCCCATCGGATTGTCCGGGTTGGCCAGGTAAACCAGCTTGGCCCCAACCTCGCCGGCTTTGGCAAACAGCGCCTCATAATCCTCGTGATCGCCCTTGTACGGCACCGTGTGCAGCACTCCGCCGAACCCGGCGACGTGATAGTTGAACGTCGGATAGGCCCCCAGCGAAGTCACCACCGCGTCGCCTGCGCCAATCAGCAGCCGCACCAGGTAGCCAAGCAGACCATCAATGCCTTCGCCCACCATGATGTGTTCCGGCTGCACCCCATGATGCGCCGCCAGCGCCTGCCGCAGGTCAAAATTCTCCGGATCGCCGTACATCCAGATTTCACCCGCCGCCTGTGCCATCGCCTCGACTGCCTTGGGGGAGGGGCCGAATATGTTCTCGTTCGCCCCCAGCCGCGCGGCAAAGGCACGGCCGCGGGTGCGCTCCTGCGTTTCGGGGCCGACAAAGGGCACGGTGGCGGGCAGGGATTGCGCAAGCGGGGTGTAGCGGGGACCAGTCATGGCGGCAGATAACCCTATGCTGCAAAACGGGGCAAGGCTTGCGTCTCCGCGCCATCCGGCGGAAGAAGGCAAGGATACTGCAGGAGATTTTCAGATGCGCCTTTTCCTTGCCCTCGTCGCCGCTGCGCTGGCCTATCTGCTGCTCTGGCCGGTGCCGGTTGATCCGGTGGCCTATCACCCGCCCGCGCCGCCCGGCTTTACCGGCGATTACGCCGAGAACAACGCTCTTGATGCGGCTGAGCTGATCACGCTGCCCGATGGCGGGATCGGTCCCGAAGATCTGGCGGAACTGCCGGACGGCCGCATCTACACGACTTCTCTCTCGGGCAATCTCTACCGCATAGATGGTCCGGAACCGGTGCTGGAAGACCGCCTTGGCGGCCGCCCGCTGGGGCTGAAGGCCGGTCCGGACGGAGCGCTTTACATCGCCGACAGCTTCCGCGGCATCCTGCGCTGGCGCGGCCCTGGCACGCTGGAAACACTGACCGCAGACATCGGCGGTGCTCCGGTCATCTATGCCAACCAGCTCGACATCGCGCGCGACGGAACGGTTTATTTCTCCAACTCCTCTGACCGCTTTGACCCGGAAACCCAGGGCGGCACCAAGCCGACCTCGATCCTCACCATCTGGGAGCAATCGGACAGCGGCTATGTCGCTCGCATTTCCCCGGACGGCACCGCAGAGAAACTCGCCAGTGGCTTCGTTTACACCAATGGCATTGCCCTCTCGCCAGAGGAAGACTTCCTGCTGATCAACGAGACCGGCCGCGCCAGGGTCCACCGGCTTTGGCTGAAAGGCCCCCGCGCCGGCGAACAGGAGGTTTTTCTCGATAACCTTCCGGGCTATCCCGACAATCTCGAGGCGCAGGGCGACGGCACCTATTGGCTGGCCTTTGCCAGCCCGCGTGTTCCTTCCGAAAAACTGATGCCTTATCCGTTCCTGCGCAAAATTGTCTGGCGGCTGGGCCCGCTGGTGCGCCCGGCGCCGATCCACCGCGGCATGCTGGTTCAATTCGACGGGGAGGGCAGGATACTTCGCAGCCTGCAGGATCCGGACGGCCGTCTTGGTGTCACCACAGGCGGCAAGATCGCAGATGGGCAGCTTTATGTAATGACGCTCGATTCACCCTGGTTTGCCCGGATGCCGCTTGACCCCTAGGCCTGCACCCTGAGCCTGCCCCCACGTTGCTCTGGCCTGGGAGCGGAAACCGGGGCAAGCTGGACGTCTATCAGCAGCGGGGAGCAGACCATGGCCAAAGTCACCACCGGCTACAAGGACCACATCGCCTATGTCACGCTTGCCCGCCCGGACAAGCATAACGCGCTGAACGAGGACATGATCGCAGCCATCATCGCCGCAGGGCAGGAGGTGGCCGCTTCGGATGCGCGCGCCGTGGTGCTGTCCGGCGCCGGCAAAAGCTTCTGCGCGGGGCTGGATCTGGCCGCAATGGCAGGCCTGGCGCAGCGCGATGTGCAAAGCTGGCTGATGGAGCGCACCCAGGAAGACGCCAATGACTTCCAGGAGGTGGCGATGATCTGGCGCCGGGTGCCGGTGCCGGTGATCGCCGCCATCCATGGCGCCTGTTTCGGCGGCGGTCTGCAAATCGCCTTGGGTGCCGACATCCGCGTCGCCCACCCCGAGGCGCAGCTTTCGGTGATGGAGATGAAATGGGGGCTGGTGCCGGACATGGGCGGCATGGCTTTGCTGCCGCGGCTGCTGCGTTCGGACATCCTGCGCCGCCTGACCTACACGGCTGAGACGGTCGAAGCCCCGCAGGCGCTGGACTGGGGGCTGGTCAGCGAGCTGGCGCCCAACCCGCTGTTCCGGGCCAACGAGCTGGCCACCGCAATCGCTGCGCAAAGCCCCAGCGCCATCCGGGCCGCTAAACGGCTGATCGCATATGCCGAAAGCGGCGCCTCGCAGTCTGATGTGCTGCTGGCCGAAAGCGCCGAACAGGCCGAACTGATCGGCAAACCAGACCAGATGCAGGCCGTTGCTGCCCAGCTGCAGAAGCCCAAACCGGACGCCGGCTGACTGCAAAGAATTCCGGGTCTTCCAACTGATTGCGCGCTGCCGCAGGCAGCCCCGGCACAAGCGTATCTCCCCCGCGCAGTGCAGCCTGGATTCTGCAACAGCGGTTTTTCGCCAAATTCTCCGAAAATCCGCCGACGCAGGCGGGAAACCGCCGTCAAACGGCAGAATGATGCCGCGCAAAATCTACAGAAACTTGCATTAACCTTTTGGCAATATCTGGGCGCGAAACCTGCCTTCAGGAGGGCGCAATTCAGGCCAAACCAGCTACTGCCAGCCAGCATTTGACTGTCTGCACCGGGACGGCTTTCACGGCCTCCGGACGGCCGCTTGCACCCGCATGAAACGCAATAGAACCGGCGGCGGCAAACACCGCGTCAGCCGGGCTTCAGAAAGGAGTGAGGCTGATGCATCTGGTGCGCAAGAAATGGTTTATCCTGTTTGAAAGCGGCGGCCTGCTGTCCCGGACCGGGGACCGGGTCACCTATTTTTACGACGAGGCGCTGAGCTTCGGAAACTTTGAGGAGGCGCAGCGCTACCTGGCCTCGAATGAGAACCGGGTCAGCTGCACCGGCATCCGCCCCTCGCTCACCGAAGCGGCGTGAGCGGATGGCTGGAAGCCCGAGGCAGGCGGCAGGCGGCTGAGGCGCAGATGCCTGGTTCCGCCCGCTGGCTGCTTGCCCTGACCGGGGTGCTGATCTCGGCCTCTGCCCTGATCTTCTGGGCCTGGCTTGGCGGCGCGGGCCAGGCGCCTGAGGACCAGCCCGGCTGGTTCACCCTGACTGCGCTGCGGTTTTTCTGGCTGCCGTTTCTCAGCGGCGCCGGACTGGTGCTGGCGGTCTGCTTTGCCGGCCGCTCCGGCCCCTGAGGCGTAAATGGAAAAGGCCGCGCTAGCTGCGCGGCCCTTCCCAGAAACTTATCCCGTCAGCCTTACAGCGACGCTTCGTAGATCTTGCCGATGTTGGCGCCCAGAGCCGCGTCGTATTCGGCGTCAGACATTGCCACGTTCAGGCCCTCGGTCAGCGCACGGCTGAAGGAGGCGATCATCTTGGTGTTCTTGGCCAGGCGCGCGCAGGCATCGTCGGTGGTATAGCCGCCGGACAGAGCCACAACCCGGACCACATTGGCGTGGTCGGCCAGATCGTCATAGAGGCCCGCCTTGGACGGGATGGTCAGCTTCAGCGCCACCTTGCTGTCTGCGGGCAGGGCGTCCAGCTGGGCCTGGATCTCGGCCTTCAGGATGTCTTCGGCCTCTTCCTTGGTGGCAGAGTTGATGTCGACTTCCGGCTCGATGATCGGCACCAGGCCGGCCGCAACGATCTGCTGGCCCACTTCAAACTGCTGGGCAACAACCGCCTTGATGCCTTCGGCGTTGGCTTCTTTCACCACCGAGCGCATCTTGGTGCCGAAGATGCCCTTGCCGTTGGCGCGCGCCAGCAGCGCGTCCAGCTCCGGCATCGGCTTCATCATCTGAACGCCGTTGGCTTCATCGGCCAGGCCCTTGTCCACCTTCAGGAAGGGCACCACGCCGCAGCTGTTCCACAGGAATTCAGCGGTGGGCGTGCCCTCGATCTCGCCGTCCATGGTCTTTTCAAACAGGATCGCGCCCAGGATGCGGTCCTTGCCGAAGCTGTCCGAAGTGATGATGCGGGTGCGCATCTTGTGGATCTCGGCGAACATCTCGTCTTCACCGTTGTAGGCGTCTTCGTTCACGCCATAAAGCTTCAGCGCTTTCGGGGTGGAGCCGCCCGACTGATCCAGCGCAGCAATGAAGCCCTTGCCGGTGGCGATACGGTCGAGTTGTGCCTGCTGGGTGGAAGCGTCTTTTGCCATAATGCGTCACTCTTGTTGGAATGGTCTGTCTTGGCGCTGTCTATACCGCGAATCCTGCAGGAAACAACGGGGTGTTGCGCTAACGGAAGAAGGATTTCCGCGCATCCCGCGCCATGTTGTAGCGCATTTCCAGATCCGAGATGCGCCCCATGGCGGACTTCCGCTGCTCCGGGTCCGTCAGCGCGGCATATTCCTTGCGCGCCTGGGCCAGCTGCTCCTTCAGCCCGAACTCTTCGGGGACAACACCGGCCTGCGCCATGATCCGCATGCCCGCCGCCAGGCCTGCGTCCACATGCGCCTCGCTGCTGCGGTTGGGCAGCGGCTTTCCTTCGCCCTCCAGGCCCTGCAGCTGCCCCTCGGCCTGGGCCTTGGCCAGCTGGCGTTCAATCAGGTTGCGGAAGGCACGGATCATGCGGGGCTCCGGTTTGCTGCAGCGGCAGTTTACCAGCCGGGCCTCAGCCCAGCCAGTCCTTGCGGGTGACCGCATCATTCAGCGCCATCAGATCCTCGCGCAGCTCTTCCAGCCCGATCGGACCTCCCAGGCACACCCGGACCGCTTCTTCGGGCAGGCCGGTGACCGTGAAAGCATCGCTGGGCATGATGCCGATCTGGCGCCCGGCCATGCGCCCCATCACCTCGGCCCGGCTGGTGCCGCGGGGCAGGGTGAGCCATAGGTTGAAGGCCAACGGGTCGCTGTCGATGAAACATTCCTGCAGCACCTCCGCCGCCAGCGCCTGCCGCTCGGCAGCGGCCTTGCGGACGGACCTCTGGATCTCCGCTGCTGTGCCATCCTCGATCCAGCGCCCCAGCAGCGCCAGGTTCAGCGGCGACACCATCACATGCATCGACCTGAGCGCCTGGCTGAACTGCCCCAGCAGCGCCCGTTTCGGCACCGTGGTATAGGCCAGCCGCAGCCCGGCGCCGAAACATTTCGAAAGACCGGCAATATGCCAGCCCAGATGCGGAACAAGGCTGCTGATTGCCGCAGGCGCGCCATTGTCGACAAAGCAATAGGCATCATCCTCGATCAGCGTCAGCTCGTGCTCCTGCAGCACCGCCGCAATCTCCCGCCGCCGTTTGGCTGGGATGGTTCTTGTGGTTGGATTCTGCAGGGTTGGATTGAGGTACAGCGCTGCGGGCCAATGGTCGGTGACCGCCTTCTCCAGCGCCTCCGGCAGAATGCCGTCCTTGTCGCTTGCCAGCCCGATCAGCCGGATCCCCTGCCGCGCCGTAATGGAGCGCAGCCCGGGATAGGTCACGTCCTCGCACAGGACCGTTGAGCCCGGTTCGCACAGCACCGTCAGGACCGCATAGAGGCTGGAGTGCGCCCCCGGTGTAATCACCAGCCGGTCGGGGGCGCAATGCAGCCCGTTGGCCTGCATCCACGCGGCGGCAGCGGCCCGGTCCTGCGGGCTGCCGGTCACCGACTGGTAGCGCAGCAAAGGCTGCAGATTGGCGGAGACATGCTCCAGCCCTTTTTGCATCCGGGCGAGCAGCGCCGGGTCGTCCGGCTCCGGCGGCATGTTCATCATCGGGTCTTCTTCCAGCGCCCGGCGCGGATCGGGGCGCTCCGGCAGCGCGTCCAGCGCTTTCACAAAGGTGCCGCGGCCGACAAAGCTCTCGATATAGCCGCGCCGCACCGCCTCGGCATAGCCCCGCGACACAGTGGAAAAATCCACACCCAGATCCTGCGCCACCCGCCGCTGCGGCGGCAGCCGGTCGCCCGGAGACAGCACGCCCTCGTCAATGTCCGCCTTGATTGCCTCGGCAATCTCCAGATAGCGCGGCTTTTCGCCTTCCAGCCGGGTCGGAGACCATTGTTTCATCTGCTGCTTCTCCCGCCGGCGGCCCGGCGCATTGTGTCGTGATTGATTGGTTCAATGTCAGAGTGTCGCAATAAATGCAACATCAATGTATGCATATTGATTGCAATCAATATGAGAATCACTGTATCAGGCGCCAAACCCAAGGAGATGCGCGATGACCGGAACTGATCTGGTGCAAGAGGAGCAGCGGGAGATGAAGCCCGCATTGTGGAAAGGCCTGCGCCTGCGCTGCCCGAACTGCGGCGAGGGCAAGCTGCTGCACAGCTATCTGAAGGTGAACGACAGCTGCTCGGAATGCGGCCAGGAGCTGCACCACCAGCGCGCCGACGACGGGCCGGCCTATCTGACCATCCTGGTGGTCGGCCACATCCTCGGCTTTGCGCTGCATATCGTCTACATGCAGCTGCGCCCGGATCCATGGACGCTGGCGATCATCATGTCGGTGATCACGGTGGGGGCATCGCTCTACATGCTGCCGCGGATGAAAGGGCTGGTGGTGGCCTACCAATGGGCCAAGCGGATGCACGGCTTCTGAGCCGCCCGGTTTAAATCAATCAAAATGCAAAAGGCGGGCCTGCGGCCCGCCTTTTTCTGTTTTCTCCCAGCGCCGCGCAGCGGCGCCGGGCCCAACGGGAGCCGCGCATGTGTCATGCGCAGGCGACGGGCGGGAGAGCCCCGCCTGCGGGAATTACACCAGCCGGGAGGTGTCCTTGGCAGCACGCACGAAATCGTCGAACAGCGGATGCGGCGCGAAGGGTTTGGACTTCAGCTCCGGATGGAACTGCACGCCGATGAACCAGGGGTGGTCCTTCCACTCCACGATTTCCGGCAGGCGGCCGTCCGGCGACATGCCGGTGAAGTTCAGCCCGCAGGCCTCCAGCTTCTCGCGGTACTTGATGTCCACTTCGTAGCGGTGGCGGTGGCGCTCTTCGATGTGGCTGCTGCCGTAGACCTTCGAGACCAGCGAGTCTTCCGCCAGGGTGGCGTCATAGGCGCCGAGCCGCATGGTTCCGCCCTTGTCGTCATCGGCCTTGCGGCTCACCTTGTGGTTGCCCTGCACCCATTCCTTCAGGTGGTAGACCACCGGTTCAAAGCGTTTCTTGCCCGCCTCGTGGTCGAACTCTTCCGAGCCCGCCTCGGCAATGCCTGCTACGTTGCGGGCCGCTTCGATCACTGCCATCTGCATGCCAAGGCAGATGCCCAGGTAGGGAACGTTGTTCTCGCGGGCGTATTGCGCCGCCTTGATCTTGCCTTCGGTGCCGCGCTCGCCAAAGCCGCCGGGCACCAGGATGGCGTGGAAGCCCTGCAGATGCGGTGCCGCGTCTTCGGTGTCAAAGAGTTCTGCGTCGACCCATTCGACTTTGACCTTCACCCGGTTCGACATGCCGCCGTGGGTCAGCGCCTCGGCAATTGATTTATAGGCGTCTTCCAGCTGGGTGTATTTGCCAACAATGGCCACCTTCACCTCGCCTTCCGGGTTGTAGATGCGGTCGGCCACATCTTCCCAGCGGTCGAGGTTCGGCTTCGGCGCCGGGGCGATCCCGAATGCATCTAGAACTGCCTGGTCCAGGCCCTCGCGGTGGTAGGCCAGCGGCGCCTCGTAGATCGATTTCAGGTCCTGCGCGGCGATCACCGAGTCGGGGCGCACGTTGCAGAACAGCGCCAGCTTCTCGCGCTCTTTCTTCGGGATCGGGCCTTCGGAGCGGCAGACCAGAATGTCGGGCGCCAGGCCGATGGAGCGCAGCTCCTTGACCGAGTGCTGGGTCGGCTTGGTTTTCAGCTCGCCGGAGGCCTTGATATAGGGCAGCAGCGTGAGGTGCATGAAAATGCACTCGCCGCGCGGCTTGTCCTGGGCGAACTGGCGGATCGCTTCAAAGAAGGGCAGGCCCTCGATGTCGCCGACGGTGCCGCCGATCTCGCACAGCATAAAGTCGACCTCATCCTCGCCGATAGAGATGAAGTCTTTGATTTCATTGGTGACGTGCGGGATCACCTGAATGGTCTTGCCCAGGTAGTCGCCGCGCCGCTCCTTCTCGAGCACATTGGTATAGATCCGGCCCGAGGAGATCGAGTCGGTCTTGCGGGCCGGCACGCCGGTGAAGCGTTCGTAGTGGCCTAGGTCCAGGTCGGTCTCGGCGCCGTCGTCGGTGACAAAGACTTCGCCGTGCTCGAACGGGCTCATGGTGCCGGGGTCGACGTTCAGGTAGGGGTCCAGCTTGCGCAGGCGGACCGAGTAGCCGCGGGCCTGCAAGAGCGCGCCCAAAGCGGCGGAGGCCAGGCCCTTGCCCAGGGATGAAACCACACCGCCAGTGATAAAGATGAAACGCGCCATGTCTGTTCGGCTGCCCCCGTGAGAAGTCAGAATCAAGCTGCCCGGCGGAGGATGGAATAGGCTCCAAAAACCGCTGCATCACGGGACTTCATATATAAAGGATTCGCGCACGCAGCGCAAGGGAACCGCAAGATGCTGTTGCGGTTCCTAAGAACCCGTCAAGGTGTAGTGGATCAGTCCAGGGTCGGCACCAGCGGTGCGTTATCGCCCTCGCTGGGCGGCAGAAGATCGCTGCCAAGCGCCGGTGCGGCCGGAGCCTCGCCGGTTTCGGATTGCGGCACCGCCAGGCGGTCAGTGACCGAAGAGCCTGCGGATTTCTGTGCTGCCATGATCGTCAGGGTGATCGAGGTGCAGATGAAGGCAATGGCCAGGAGCCAGGTCACCTTGCCAAGCGCGGTCGCTGCCGCGCGGCCGGAGACTGCGCCGCCGCCGCCGCCGCCCATGCCCAATCCGCCGCCTTCGGAGCGCTGCAGCAGCACCACGGCAATGAGGCCGAGAGCCAGAAGAAGATGGATGATGAGAACAACGTTTTCCATGGGTCCCTGCGGCGGTTGGCTGAGTACCGGGCGTAAATAGGCAAGATCGGCGGAAGGGGCAAGGGCGGAGTTTGCCGGTGGCCGAGAGTTTCCTGCGGGGCTTTGGAATGCGCTGCAGCGCAGCCGGAAGGTCACGCAACGTGATTGCCTGCATCAAGAAACGTGACTGGACAGAGCCCGCTGCGGGTGCGCAGCATGAAAACATGCCTCATGACGACCCGAACCACCCGCATGCCCTTTTGCCGCCGGATCCTGCTTTGCGGGTGAAGGCGCTGGAGACGATTCTTGTGCAGAAGGGACTGATCGACCCCGCTGCGCTGGATGAGATCATCGACACTTACCAGAACAGAATCGGTCCGCAGAACGGCGCCCGGGTTGTGGCCCGCGCCTGGAGCGATCCCGAGTTCAAGGCGGCGCTTTTGGCGGACGCGGATCCGGTGCTGGCGGACTTGGGTTTTTACGGCCGTCAGGGCGAGCATATGGTGGTGGTGGAGAACACCCCCGCGCAGCACAATATGGTCGTCTGCACCCTGTGCAGCTGCTACCCGTGGCCGCTGCTGGGTATTCCGCCCGGGTGGTACAAATCCGACGCCTACCGCGCCCGCGCGGTGCGCGAGCCGCGCAAGGTGCTGGCCGATTTCGGGGTGAGCCTTCCGCAGGACACATCGGTCCGCGTCTGGGATTCGACGGCAGAGGTCCGCTATCTGGTGCTGCCGAAGCGGCCGGATGGCACCGACGGCATGAGCGAAGAGGAGCTGGCTGCGCTGGTTACCCGAGACAGCATGATCGGGACGGATATTCCGAAGGTACCGTCATGACCCGGGTGCATGACATGGGCGGGCGATTCGGCGACGGGCCGGTGGTGCCTGAGGCTGAAGACGCGCCGGTTTTCGATCAGGACTGGCACGCAAGGGCGCTGGCGGTGACGCTGGCTTGCGGTGCGCTGGGGCAGTGGAACATTGATGTCTCGCGCCACGCGCGCGAGCGGCTCTCGCCCAAAGACTACACCCGCTTTTCCTATTACGAGAAATGGATTGCGGCGCTGGCGGACCTGCTGGTGGAGAAAGGGGTGCTCTCGGAGGACGATCTGCAGGGACAAGGCGCGGAAGAGCTGCATGCGCTGGCTGAGCGCGCCTTGAAGGCTGGTGCGGTGGCGGGGGTTCTGGCCAAAGGCGGCCCGGCGGACCGCGACGGCGGGCCTGCGCCGAGCTTTTCCACAGGGCAGGCGGTGCGGGCGCGAATCCCTGCCGACAATGCACTGGTTTCCGGCGGCCATACGCGGCTGCCGCAATATGCGGCCGGCGCGCGCGGCTATATCCTACGGCTGCACGGCACCCATGTTCTGCCTGACAGCAACGCCCATGGCCTTGGCGAGGCGCCGGAGCCGCTTTATGCGGTGCGGTTTTTTGCCCGCGAGCTGTGGGCGCACCCCGAGCACCCCGATGACGAGGTGGTGCTGGACCTGTGGCAAAGCTATCTGGAGCCGCTATGAGTTCCTGTGCCGAAGTTTCCGCTCCCGAACCGGTCTTTGCCGAGCCCTGGCATGCGCAGGTCTTTGCGCTGACCGTGCATCTGAATGAGGCGGGGCGGGTCAGCTGGGGGGGATGGGGGGGGCGGGG
>NZ_JWLD01000068.1:41232-42660 GCF_000813725.1 Leisingera sp. ANG-Vp | reverse complement strand
GCCGCCGCGCGGGGGGGGGGCCCGCCCCCCCCCCCCCCGCGGGGGGCGCGTGCCGCACCCGCCCGGGCGAACGCTCACCGCGATACTGCTCACAAACTGACAACCGGCGAACACCCGCACCAACGGACTGACCAATGACAAAACCCAACATCATCCTGTTCATGGTCGATCAGCTCACCTCCTTTGTGCTGAACGCCTATGGCGGCACCGTCTGCAAGACACCCAACATCGACGCTTTGGCGGCACGCGGCACGGTGTTTGAGAACGCCTACTGCCCCTACCCCCTCTGCGCCCCCTCGCGCTTCGGCATGATGGCGGGCCGCCTGCCCTCGCGCATCGGCGCCTATGACAACGGCGCCGAATTCACCGCCTCCACCCCGACCTTTGCCCATTACCTGCGGGCAAACGGCTATTACACCTGCATCTCAGGCAAGATGCACTTCGTCGGCCCCGACCAGTACCACGGCTTCGAGGAACGCCTGACGACCGAGATCTACCCGGCCGACATGTCCTGGACCCCGGACGCCGATTTCCGCGACTACAACAAGGACGAGGAGCGCGCCTATACCTTCGGCGTCTCCACCATCGACACGGTGCGCGACGCAGGCCCCGTCGCCCGGTCGATGCAGATCGACTATGACGAGGACGTCATCCACCACGCGGTACGCGAGCTTTATACCCGGGCGCGCAGCGACGACACCCGCCCCTTCATGATGACGGTCTCGCTGACCCACCCGCATGACCCGTACGTCACCACGCAAGCCTACTGGGACCGCCACCCGGAAGAGACCATCGACGCCCCGCAGGTGCCCCATATCCCGGTGGAGGAGCGCGACGCACACAGCCAGTCGCTCTACTACCACTACGGCCAGGACAAATGCGAACTCAGCGAGCAGGACTACCGCAACGCGCGGCGCGGCTATTACGGCATGATCTCTTACGTCGATGACCTGTTCGGCCGCCTGATGCAGGCGCTGAAGGACAGCGGCTATGCAGACAACACCGTGGTGCTCTTTGCCTCCGACCATGGCGACATGATCGGCGAGCGCGGCATGTGGTTTAAAAAGACCCTGTTCAATCCGGCCATTCAGGTTCCGCTGATCATCGCCCATCCGGACCATGCCCCAGGCCGGGTCGCGGCGCCGGCCTCGCTGCTGGATATCTTCCCGACCCTCCTCGACATCGGCGGTATCCGGGGCGAGGCCATCAAGACGCCCTTGGACGGCCGCAACCTGATGCCCTCACTGCGGGGCGAGGCCCTCACCGGCCCCATCTTTGCCGAACACATCGACGGCGGCACCTCCGCCCCGCGTGTCTGCGTCCGCGACGGCGACAAGAAGCTGACCATCTCCCGCGCCTACCCGCCGCAGCTCTACGACCTCGCCGCCGACCCGCTGGAGCAGGTCAACCTGGCAGGCCAAGGCGATG
>NZ_JWLD01000068.1:0-40956 GCF_000813725.1 Leisingera sp. ANG-Vp | reverse complement strand
CCCCCGCCACACGCGAAGTGATCGAGCAGACCGCCATGGCCAAGGACATCGGCTATGACAATGTGCTGCTGGCGCCGCCCTTCTACACCCGCCCGACCCAGGAAGAACTGATCAAGCACTATGAGACCGTGCTGGCCGAGGTCGACGTGAACCTGGTGCTCTACTCCTACCCGCTGAAGGACGGCAACGACATCAGCTTCGAACTGATGGACCATTTCGCCGATAACCCACGTGTCATCGGCATCAAGGAAAGCTCCGGCGTGCTGCAGCGCGCGATCGACATCGCCTCGCGCTACGAGGGCAAGATCCAGCTGGTCTCCGGCTCTGACGACATTGCGCTGGACTTCATGTTCTGGGGTGCGGACAGCTGGATCTGCGGCCCGTCCAACTGCATGGCCAAGGCCTGCTGCGACCTGGACCGCACCTACAAGGCGGGCGATCTGGATAAGGCGAAAGAGATGATGAAGACTCTCTACCGCGCCATGAACATCCTGGAATCCGGCAAGTTCGTGCAGAAGATCAAATACGGCTGCGAGCTGCAGGGCCTGCCCGTCGGTGAATGCCGCGCGCCGCTGGGCCCGCTCACGGATCAGGAAAAGGCCGAGTTCCGCACCGCGATGGAACCGATCCTGAACTGGTAACCTCTCTCCCTGACCGGAGGCGGCGCAGATGCGCCGTTTCCGGGCTTTTTAGGACAAGACAGACATGAGCCATATCGTGGTCATCGGCGGCGGCGTTGTCGGTATCGCTTGCGCGCTGGAGCTGCAGGATGACGGCCATCAGGTCACCGTGCTGGAACCCGGCCCCATCGGCGAGGGCGCCAGCTGGGCCTCCTGCGGATCCATCGCCGTCAGCGAAGTGATCCCGCTCTCCAAGCCCGGCATCATGATGAAGGCGCCGGGCTGGCTGCTGGACCCGCTGGGGCCGTTGACCCTGCGCGCCTCATCCGCGCTGGGGGTACTGCCCTGGTTCCTGCGCTTTGCCGCCAACGCCCGGGCCAGCCGGATCAAAGCCATCAGCGAGGACATCTCTGCCCTCACCCTTCCCTCGCTGGCCGATCTGCAGGCCATGCTGGCACGCTACGGCCTGTCCGGCCTGCTGCGCAGCACGCCGGTGATGGAGCTTTACGACAGCCCAGAAGAACTGGCGCATGAGCGCGGCTTCCATGACATGCGCCGCGCGCTCGGCTTCCAGATCGACGAGATCAGCGGGCAGGACGCCAAAGAAATGGAACCCTCCATCGCCGGTGATTTCTCCTGCGCCACCGTGTTCCGCGACTGGCGCTCAGTGGTGGACACCAAACGGTTCGTGACCGAGCTGCACCGTGTTTTCACCGAACGCGGCGGCACGGTGAAACACGCGCGCGCCACCGGTTTCCTGCAAAACGGCAGCGGCGCTGCAGGTGTGCGGACCGAAAGCGGCGAGACCATCACTGGCGACCAATACGTCCTGGCAGCCGGCGCCTGGTCCAAAAATCTGGCCCGCGATCTGGGCGTTTCGATCCAGATGGAAGGCGTCATCGGCTACCAGACCAGCCTCACGGCCCCGGGCGTCGATGTCACCCACGCCATGGTCTACGCCAAGGGCGGCTTTGGCATCACGCCTTATGAAAGCGGGCTGGCCGTCGCAGGCAGCATCGAATTTGCCGGCCTTGACGCCGAGCCGAACTGGAAGCGCGCCGAAATCCTGGTGGAGAAGGCCAAGCGCGTTCTGCCCGGCCTGCGCACCGAACCCGCCCAGCGCCGCATCGGCCGCCGCCCTCTGACGCCTGACACCAAACCCATCATCGGCCCGGCCCCGGGTGCTGCCAACGTGATCCTGGCCACCGGCCACGGCCAGCTCGGCCTCACTCTCTGTGCCACCACCGGCAAGCTCGTGCGCAGCCTCGCTGCCGGACGGCAGCCCAACATCGACATGCACGCCTACAGGGCCGATCGTTTCTAATCATTTGCCGGGCACCGCCCGGCACCGGAGAAAAGACATGCAAAACAAGCTCTTCATCAACGGCGAATGGACCGCCTCCGCATCCGGCGCCCTGTTCGATGTGGTGGACCCTTCGAACCGTGAGACATTCCACCAGGTGGCCCGCGGCAATGCCGCAGACATCGGCGCCGCCGTTCAGGCCGCCCGCGCCGCCTTTGACACCGGCCCCTGGCCCCGCATGACCGGAGCCGAGCGCGCCGCCATCCTGCGCAGGATGGGGGATGAGATCACCCGCCGCACCGACGAGCTGGCGCGTCTGGAAGTCCGCGACAACGGCAAACCCCTGCCCGAGGCCGTCTGGGACATCGAGGACACCGCGGGCTGCTTCCACTTCTACGCCGATCTGGCCGAACGGCTGGACAACCGCAGCGAACAAGACATCGAGCTGCCGATGGCGGAGTTCACCTCAAAGGCGGTGAAGGAACCGGTCGGCGTGGCGGGCGCCATCATCCCCTGGAACTTCCCGATGCTGATGGCCTCCTGGAAGGTCGCCCCGGCCCTCGCTGCGGGCTGTACCATGGTGCTGAAGCCCTCGGAGCTCACCCCGCTCACCGCTTTGGAGCTGGGCAGCATCGCCACCGCCGCAGGCCTGCCCGCGGGTGTCCTCAACATCGTCACCGGTTTCGGCCCAGAGGCCGGGCAGCCGCTCACCGAGCATCCGGGCGTCGACAAGCTCGCCTTCACCGGCTCGGTCCCCACCGGCGCCCGCATCATGGCCACCGCCGCGCAGGAGATCAAAACCGTCAGCCTGGAGCTTGGCGGCAAATCCCCGATGGTGGTTTTTGGCGACGCGGATATCGACGAAGCTGCCGAATGGATCATGTTCGGCATCTTCTGGAACCAGGGCGAGGTCTGCTCCGCCACCTCCCGCGTGCTGATCGAAGAGAGCCTCTATGAACCGCTGCTGGCGCGCCTCGCGGAAGAGGCGCAAAAAATCAAAATCGGCCACGGGCTGGAGGACGGCGTGCTGCTCGGGCCCCTTGTCAGCCAAGGCCAGCACGACAAGGTGCTCGCCGCCATCGCCCGCGGCAAGTCCGAAGGCGCCCGCCTGGTCTGCGGCGGCGGCGTGCCTGCCGGTTTGGAGCACGGCTGCTATGTCGAACCCACGATTTTTGCCGACGTCCCCACCAACGCTTGGATCTGGAATGAGGAGATCTTTGGCCCCGTCGTCTGCATCCGCCCCTTCAAGACCGAAGAGGAAGCCGTCGCGCTCGCCAATGACTCCCGCTTTGGCCTCGGCGCAGCCGTCATGTCGAATGACCTGGAGCGCGCCAACCGCGTTGCCCGCGCCTTCCGGGCCGGGATCGTCTGGGTCAACTGCTCGCAGCCCACCTTCACCGAAGCGCCCTGGGGCGGCTACAAACAGTCCGGCATTGGCCGCGAGCTGGGCGAGTGGGGGCTGAACAACTATCTGGAGACCAAGCAGATCACCACCTACGACCGCTCCAAACCCTGGGGCTGGTATCTGAAAGGCTGAGCCATGGCGCATCTGACAGGTCAAACGCTTACAGGGCAAACCGTGCTGCTGACCGGCGCCACCGGCACCATCGGCGCTGCCATCGCCCGGGAGCTCGCCCGCGAGGGGGGCCGGGTACTGCTGCACTATGGCCGCAACCGCAAAGCCGCTGAGGCTTTGGCAGAGGAGATCGGCAACGGAGCGCTTTGCTTCGCGGCTGATCTAAGCGACCCCGCCGCTCCTTCCCAGCTCTGGGCAGAGGCGGAAACCGCAGCAGGCCGCATCCACGCGCTGATCAACAACGCGGGCATCCTGTCGCCCTCTTCGGTGGATGACCCGCTGGAGCAATGGCAGGACACTTGGGCCCGCGATGTGCAGGTGAACCTGCTCGCCGCTGCCGACCTCTGCCGTGCCGCTATCCCCCATTTCCGCGCCCACGGCGGCGGCAGGATCGTCAACATGGCCTCCCGCGCCGCGCAGGGCGGCTATAGGCCCGAGGCGATGTCCTATGGCGCCACCAAGGCGGCGCTGATCAACCTGACACAAAGCATCGCGGGCGGCTTCGGGTCCGACAACATCACCGCCACCGCCCTGGCCCCGGGCTGGGTCCGCACCAAAATGTCCGAGGCCTACATCGCAGAACATGGAGAAGCAGCGGCTCTGTCGGGCATTCCCATCGGCCGCATGGCCGAACCCTCCGAGATCGCCGAGCTCACCGCCTTTGTCCTGCGCCCGTCGCAATCGTCCCTTTCCGGAGCCGTTCTTGACGTGAACGGCGCCAGCCAGATGAGGTAGCCGCATGAACCGGTTCGAAAACAAAACAGCAATTGTCACTGGCGGCGCCGGCGGCATCGGTGCCGCGATCTGCCGCCGCCTCGCCGCCGAGGGCGCCCTTGTCTGGATCGTAGACACCAACGCCGGAGCCGCCGAGGACCTGGCCGCCGCAATCCGCACAGAGGGCGGCATGGCAGACTGCAGCGCCGTCGACCTGACCGACCCGCACGCCATCCGCAGCTTTGTCTCCGGCCTCACCTCCAAAGGCCACGGCATCGACGTCTTGTGCAACAACGCAGGCCTGATGCGCCGCGGGGCGCTGATGGAGCTCAGCGCCGAGGACTGGAGCCTCTCCTTCCAGGTCAACATCGACGCGCTTTTCCACATGTGCCAGGCGGTGATCCCGGTGATGCAGGCCCAGGGCGGCGGCGCCATCGTCAACACCGCTTCGCAATGGGGGCGGCACCCGGCGCCGGGCCACATCGCCTATAACACCACCAAGGCCGCTGTCGTGGCCTTCACAGAAAACCTCGCCCGCGACTATGCCCCGGACAAGATCCGCGTGAACGCCGTGGCGCCGGGAGAAGTCCGTACCCCAATGCTGGAAAGCAACCTCGCCCGCTCCGGCCGCAGCCTTGCAGACCTCAACGCGCTGGTGCCCTATGGCCGCATCGGCGAGCCTGAGGAGATCGCCGCCCTGATCGCCTTCCTCGCCTCGGACGAGGCAGGGTATCTTTGCGGAGCCACTGTTGAAATCACCGGCGCCCAAGCCGTCGCCTGACAGGAGATCCCCATGCGCTGGACCCGCACCCTGCAAACCGTCGACGTGCATTGCGCCGGTGAAATCGGCCGCGTCGTGACCGGCGGCCTCCTCGGCATCCCCGGCACCACGATGGCGGACAAGCTGGACTACCTGAACACACAGGACGACAGCCTCCGCCGCCTCTTGTGCTCCGAACCGCGCTCGGGACCCGCAGGCTCCGTCGTGCTGCTGCCCCCTGCCACCCCGCCCGAGGCCGACACCGGCTTCATCGTGCTGCAGCCGGACCAGGCCCACGCCATGTCCGGCTCCAACGCCATGTGCGCAGTGACCGCGATCCTGGAGACCGGCATGAAACCCATGCAGGAACCGGAAACCGAAGTGGTCCTCGACACCGCCGCAGGCCTGGTCCGCGCCACAGCCGCCTGCCAGGACGGCAAAGTCACCCGCGTCACTCTCGACATGCCGCCCGCCTTCGTGGCGGCCAAGGACGCGGTGATCAACACCCCGGAGTGGGGCCGTCTCACCTACGACCTCTGCTTCGGCGGCGTGTTCTATGCGCTGGTGGATGCGGACCAGCTGGGACTCTCCATCACGCCGGAAAACGCCCGCAAGCTGGCGATGACCGGCGTTGCACTGCGCAACCTGATCGCCGAACGCACCGAAGTGCTGCATCCAACCACCCCGGCACTCAACGGCCTAGCCTATGTGATGTTCCGCAGCGCCGAGCCGGACGGTGCCATCCGCACCTGCACCACCCTGCGCCCGGGCCGCGCCGACCGTTCTCCCTGCGGCACCGGCTCCAACGCCAACATGGCCGCGCGCCACGCCCGGGGGCTGGTGCAACCCGGCGCGCGGATGCTGACCCGCTCCATCATCGGCGGCGAATTCGCAACCGAATTCCTCGGCGAAACCCGCAGCGGCCCCTTCACCGCAACGCGGAACCGCGTCTCAGGCCAGTGCTGGGTTTATGGCATCAGCCAGATCGGCCTTGATCCCTCCGACCCGTTTCCGCAGGGCTTTACATTGTCTGACACCTGGGGCGGCTGAACCCGCCCTTTTGCCCCGCCCCCGCGGCGGCTGCGGAAGCAGAACAGGCGCCCGTCAAGCGCCTCAGCTACAGATCCCGGCGGGCGGCCGAAGAAGGTTTTTCAAGGTTGCAGGTCTTGATCGAGCCTCCACCGGGCTAAGATCCACCCATTAAAATTTAAACGCTTTCAATATCTTAAACTCTCCATTCCGCACGATTGGCCACCGCAACCACTGTTTCCGCCAAAACAAACAGGCTCTCAGAGCGCCCCTCGAAACGGCAAGATCTGAACTCGCCATTTGCACTCTGGGCGCCGACTGCGTCTGACAGGGAAACCAGAATTTGCGACACCCCCGGGGCTTCATACAGCCGCCGCCCGGGGCGAAGACAAAAGGTCCGGCTGGAAGAAACGAAGGGGATGAAGCTTCATCCTCGGCTGCGACTCTAGGACTGCTGGAACTCAAGGGCAGCAGTCCCGATAGCTGTACTGATAGTATCAATGACTTCTTGCACCGATTTCGGAGCGAGGGTGTCGTAAGCGTGCACTGCGAAGATCGGCTCTGGTTCGTTTTCCGTGGGCGGGCATAACTGCAAGAGATCGCCTGCTTGAAGATACTTGAAGACAGAAATGTTCGGCAGCAGTGCGACTCCCAGGCCTTCCCGTGCAAAGGAAACCAGTGCTTCAATTGTGTTGCTGCGGAGATTTGGGGTGAAACGCACTACGGAGGATTTGTCGCAGCCCGCGACCGGAATGCTGTGCGCGACTGTTAAAGGTTCGCGCATGTGTGCCAAGTAGGGGAGTGATTGAACCCATTGGCAATAGGCCGGGTCTGCGGCCGCAGGGGCTTCAGACATCAGGGCGGGCGAGACACAAAGAACATCGCATATTTCGCCTATCCGCCGTGCGCGCAAGCTGCTGTCCGGCAGGTGTCCGACGGTTATCGCTACATCGATCCCTTCTGAAATGAGATCGAGCCTTTTGTCCTCGGCTATGACAACTGGCTCAAGCCGGGGAAACCGTTGCTTCAGCCGGAGCATTGCAGGGGCGATAACCGGGCCGATGAACGCATGCGGAGCGGTGATTTTCAGGGGGCCGGCCGGCTCAGCGCCAAACACTTCCATTTCTGTTTCCGCCCTTTGGGACAATGCAAGCAACCCTTTGCAATACTGATAGTATTTCTTTCCCGCGGGTGTCAGAGCAAACTGGCGCGTCGTCCGGTTTGCCAGCTTCACGTCAAGCCGCTCTTCAAGCCTTTTGAGGTTTTGGCTCACTGCAGACTTGGCAATTCCAAGATCCTCCGCTGCCCGCGAGATGGATCCGGTTTCAACGATAGCAACAAAACTAAGCGGGAGTGGTGACAGCATCTTCAGTTCTCTGATTGTGAACAATGATTTCACATTAAGCCTGTTTTTCAAACAGTGTAAGGCGCGCATTCTCTTCCAAGAACTGCAAATCAAGGAGAAACTCTCATGACGCCCATCCGATCCGTAGCCGCGGCAGCAATTGCATTTGCCGCCATGACCGCCCAGGCACCGGCTCAGGAGGCCGAGGCCCGCGCCGCGAACGAGTATGAGCTGAGCCTGGCCGTCGCCTCCGCCAGCCGCGCGTGGCGGGAGGCTTTCAATGCCGGTGACGCCGCTGCTGCAGCGGCTATGTACGAAGAAGATGCCGTCATGGTTGCCAAACCTTTCGGCAGATTTGAAGGCCGTGAGGCCATCGAAGAGTTCTGGGAAAACATTATCGAACAGGGGTTCGATGACGTGGTCTATTTCAACACAACAACAACTGTTGTGGACAAAACCTTGACCGCGGCGCGTGTTTCAGCGGACTGGGAGATGAACAATGCCCGGGGTATCATCACCAACGAACTGTGGGTGTTGCAGGCTGATGGCACGGCGCGTCTTCGTGAAGACCATTTTGAAGTTAAAGAATGACATTCATTGCAGACGCCACGCGTGCAAAAAAGGCGCCTGCAGCCGCTGCCGGGATGCCGTTCAGAAACACCGCGGGGCAAACCGGAACTGCGGCTGCAGCCACCGGCAACCAGGAGCAATGGCAAGTGTCCGATACCGACAGTCAATTTGACCTCCGCAGGCGGCATCCCTTTGCCCGATTCCACTTGCTGGCAAACGCGGTTCAAAGCCAGGTTGCACGCTGCCGCCTCAGATGTTCCCTGGACGTCAGCTATGGCAGCACTGCAGGTCAGAAACTTGATATTTTCCCGGCCCAAACCAGCAAGGCACCGGTATTCCTGTTCATCCATGGCGGCTACTTCCGCGCGCTGGACAAAAGCCAGTACCGCTACGTTGCAAGCCGGATGGTCAGGCAGGGTTACACTGTTGTGCTCGTTAACTACGACCTTGCGCCAACGGTGCGGGTGGCGGAGATCATCCGCCAGGTTCTGGCATCGTTTCACTGGGTGCGGGAAAACATCCCGGAGTGGAATGGCGATCCGGAACGGATAATGCTGTGCGGGCATTCTGTGGGTGCCTTCCTGGCCGCACGGATACTGGAAGAGGAGCGGCCCGGCAGCAGCGGCATCCGCAAGGCAGCGCTGCTGAGCGGGCTCTTTGACCTTGAGCCGATGAAGCGGTCCTTTTTGAACCGCGACTTGCATCTGAGTGACGCGGACGCAGCAAACCTGAACCCACGCGCAGAGGCAATAACTGAGCGCCCGGATATCCTTGTGGCAGTTGGAAGCCGTGAAACGGGTCAATTCATCTCTCAGTCGAAAGACTACAGCCGCCGGCTTGCAAATGCCGGTATCCGCAACCGGCTGATGGTTTTGCCAAGGATCAACCACTATTCGATGTCCCGCCTGCTTGCCAGCAGGCGCAACCCGGTCATGGACTGGATATCAGGCAGCTCTCACTCTTGACCTAGGGTGCCAGCTCTCGGTTGTTTTCAGTTTGCCGAGCAAACGGGCCGGACGCAGAACTGCCGGATTGAAGGCCGGGGCCAGTTTTCTGCGCAGCCTGATCCTCCCTCCGTTGCACCCTCCGCAGGGGGCGGCATTTTAGGTTGAAAAGGTGACCCTGCAATCTAAGTGCAGCGGGAAAGCGGGGGCATTGCGATCAGAAAGCTGACAACCATAATCGCTGCGGACCTGGTGGCTTATTCAAGGCTGGTAGCTGCCGATGAGGAGGGCGTGATAGCCCGGCTGCAAGCGGTTTGGAGTGAAGTCGTGAGACCGCAGGTCCGTCAAAACAGCGGGCGGGTTGTCAAAACGATGGGCGATGGCTTCCTGGCCGAGTTCCAGTCGCCTGTCGAGGCAATGCGCTGTGCGCTGTCCATACAGAAGGCCATGGGCAACCGGGAACCCGAACGCGAAGAGCAGGAACGGCTGTGCTTTAGGATTGGCGTGCATTTGGGGGATGTGGTTGTTTTGGGCCAGGATATCTATGGCGATGCTGTCAATGTTGCCTCACGCCTGGAGTCAATTGCACCTGCAGGCGGCATTTGCCTGTCGCGAACCGCACGGGAACAGGTGAAGGGCCGGATTGATGTCCCGCTCAAATCTATCGGCAAAGTACCGGTCAAGAACCTTCCAGATCCGGTGGATGCTTGGGTGTTTGGCGCGGGAACAGCAGTAGCAGCGCAAAAGCCCGAGGCACTGCCAGCCGTAGTGGTCCTGCCCTTCGATGATATCGGCGTTGCAGATGAGTATTTTGCGGATGGTGTGGTGGACGAGATCACTTCGGCTTTGTCCAGCGTCAGCGACATTTCCGTCATCGCGCGGCAGTCAGCCTTCACGTACAAAGGCCGGGTCGTGGAGATCCGCAAGGTCGGCCGGGATCTTGGGGCCCGCTATGTTGTGACAGGCGCTATCCGGCGTGCGGGCTCCAGGGTTAGAATTTCGGTGCAGCTTGCCTCGGCGCTCACTGGCGCGAACCTTTGGGCGCAGCGCTATGACGATAATCTCGAAGATCTCTTCGACCTGCAGGACCGGATTGCCTCACATGTTGCCGGGGCTATTTCCCCGTCCATCCGGGCGTCCGAAATTGCTGCCGCACGCGCTGTCGCCCCCTTGGACCGGCATGCCTATGAGCTCTACATGAGCGCCTTTCCGCATTTTTGGAAGCACCGGCGGCAGGAAAACGAGCGCGCAATTGAATTGCTGACGTCAGCAATGGAGCAAGGCGGAGAAAACATCCGGGCGCAAGCCTTGAGGGCCTGGGCCTATGCACAGCAAGCCACGTATATGTGGAGCGAGACACCTCTGCTTTCGCGCCAAAGCGCCCAGAGAGACGCCGAAGCGGCAGCACTCTCGGCTGATGACCATGCCCCGTCCCTTGTCGCAATTGCAGCTGCGTTGGGTATGACCGGGCTGGAGCATGAGCGTGCCGCTCAGATGCTGGAAAGGGCGCTTTATCTTGACCCAAACTCTGCCTGGGGCTGGATGCGGCTGGGGTGGAACCATATCTACCGGGAGGAAGTTGAAGCTGGTCTCGCTGCATTCGACCGGGCGGAAGAACTCAGCCCCCGGGACCCGTTCCTGTTCAACATCCAGTTTGGCAGGGGATACGCAATGGGGCTCGCTGGTGAGTTTGGCAAAGCAATTCACTTTGTGAAGTCCGGTCTGACAGCTGGTCCCGGTGTCACTTGGGCCTATCGTGATCTTGCTAGTTTTTGCGCTAATGCGGGCCTTCAAACGGAGGCCGACGAAGCCGTGGAAGCGCTCATGCTTGCTTACCCGGGGCTCACCATCAAACGCGTGATCGACAGCATGCCGCCAGCTACCCACGCTCGGCATCAAGGCTTTCTGGACGGCCTGCGGCGGGCAGGTGTTCCCCAGGCATGAATAGTGTTTCTTGTGCCTCGCCGAATGCCCCCCCTCGGACTGTAAAGCTGAAGTAATGACCGCGGCACATGGATCAGCAAGGAGGGCAGAGCTCTTTCAACTCAAAGGCCTTGATGCTGCATTGACCAGAATACCCGCGGCTGTCTACGGCAAACGGCTTTGAGTCATTTTGTCCAGCGCCGGCTTTCTGCGCGTCACTCTAACGTTTCACTGCTGCAGAAAGCGGTTGCCGCCCCTGGCCGGGCATGAATTTGCTCAGCCCCCGAATATGCATGCACAGCAAAACGAAGGAGGC
The DNA here is from genome assembly GCF_000813725.1 of Leisingera sp. ANG-Vp. Classification (GTDB taxonomy): domain Bacteria; phylum Pseudomonadota; class Alphaproteobacteria; order Rhodobacterales; family Rhodobacteraceae; genus Leisingera. The sequence continues at coordinate 29,856 of NZ_JWLD01000068.1, read as the reverse complement.
TGTTCTCTGTTTCCGCAATGCAGCCGGCCTCTGCCAAAATGCTCTAACCCAGTTAAAGAAAAGGCGCCCGCCGGGCGCCCTATTTGCAGATCCTGGTGAGAACCCGTGCCGAAACGGTGGGAACCCGTGGAAGACTTACAAAGATCAATGCGTCCAGGGACCGCGGCGGTTGGTTGCAAAGTTTTCACCGTAGCCGCCCGCGCGGATGTTGGCCTTGCGCACCTTCGGCTCCACCACCTGGGCATCGATGCCGTGGTCCTTGGCGTATTCCAGCGCCGCTTCCTTGCTGTCAAAACGCAGCTTGACCTGGCTCTGGGTGTCGCCGGAGGAGGTCCAGCCCATCAGCGGATCCACCTCGCGGGCCGCGGCCGGCGCGTATTCCAGAACCCACTTCCGCGTCTTGGCCATGCCAGAGGTCATGGCGTTGCGGGCTGGCCGGTAAATCCGCGCTTGCATGGGCAGTCTCCTGATGAGTCTCGAACTTGCGCATTTATGCGCTGGATGCGCCGCTGCGGCAAGGTGGCAAATGCCGCGCATTTCTTGCGTTTTGCGCTGTTGCCACAGGCATTTGCCCGCCACGGCGCCGAATGCCCCTTGAACAAGAACAAAAACAGACCAAAATCAGCGCCGTCCCAAGGAGTCGCCCGATGCCCTATGCCCATTCCGACAAATCCATGCCGATGATGACCCAGCGCGCGCCGCAGCAGCGGCCCAAGCTGGAAGGCGGCAAGAGCTTTGTCATGAACACCACCTTTGATCCGGCCGGCGATCAGCCCACCGCGATCGAGGAACTGTCGCAGGGCGTCCTGGACGGCGAACGCAACCAGGTCCTGCTGGGGGCGACCGGCACCGGCAAGACCTTCACCATGGCCAAGGTGATCGAGGCCACCCAGCGCCCGGCGATCATCCTGGCGCCCAACAAAACGCTGGCGGCCCAATTGTACGGTGAATTCAAAGGGTTCTTCCCGGAGAACTCGGTCGAATACTTCGTCTCCTTCTACGACTACTACCAGCCCGAGGCCTATGTGCCGCGCTCCGACACCTATATCGAGAAGGAAAGCCAGATCAACGAGCAGATCGACCGGATGCGCCACTCAGCGACCCGTGCCCTGCTCGAACGCGACGACGTGATCATCATCGCATCTGTCTCCTGCATCTACGGCATCGGCTCGGTCGAGACCTACTCAGCGATGACCCAGGATTTGAAAGCGGGCGAGATGTACGACCAGCGCCAGATCATGGCCGATCTGGTCGCCCAGCAATACAAGCGCAACGACCAGGCCTTTCAGCGCGGCTCCTTCCGGGTCCGCGGCGACACGCTGGAAATCTTCCCCGCCCACCTGGAGGACCGCGCCTGGAAGCTGTCCTTCTTCGGGGAGGAGCTGGAGGCGATCACCGAGTTCGACCCTTTGACCGGTGAAAAGACCGGCACCTTTGACCAGATCCGCGTCTATGCAAACTCCCACTACGTGACGCCCAAGCCAACGCTGAACCAGGCCGTGGTCTCGATCAAGCAGGAGCTGAAACAGCGCCTCGAGGGCCTTGTCGGCGACGGCAAACTGCTGGAGGCGCAGCGGCTGGAGCAGCGCACCAACTTCGACCTGGAAATGCTGGAGGCCACCGGCCACTGCAACGGCATCGAAAACTACTCCCGCTACCTCACGGGCCGCGCGCCGGGTGAGCCGCCCCCCACCCTGTTCGAATTCATCCCTGACAACGCCATTGTTTTTGCAGATGAATCCCACGTCTCGGTGCCGCAGATCGGCGGCATGTACCGCGGCGACCATAGGCGCAAGTTCACCCTTGCCGAACACGGCTTCCGCCTGCCGTCGTGCATGGACAACCGCCCGCTGAAGTTCGAGGAATGGGACGCCATGCGCCCGCAGTCGGTCTTTGTCTCCGCCACCCCGGCGGCCTGGGAGATCGAGCAATCCGGCGGCGTCTTTGCCGAACAGGTGATCCGCCCCACCGGCCTCTTGGACCCGGAGGTTGAAATTCGCCCCGTCGATATGCAGGTGGACGATCTCCTCGACGAGGTCCGCAAGGTCACCGCCAACGGCTTCCGCACCCTGGTCACCACGCTGACCAAACGCATGGCCGAGGACCTGACGGAATACCTGCACGAACAGGGCATCAAGGTCCGCTACATGCACTCGGACATCGACACGCTGGAACGCATCGAGATCCTGCGCGACCTGCGCCTTGGCGCTTTTGACGTGCTCATTGGCATCAACCTCCTGCGCGAAGGCCTCGACATCCCCGAATGCGGGCTGGTCGCCATTCTCGACGCCGACAAGGAGGGCTTCCTGCGCTCCGAAACCTCGCTGATCCAGACCATCGGCCGCGCCGCCCGCAACGCCGACGGCCGCGTCATCATGTATGCCGACAAGATCACCGGCTCGATGGAGCGCGCCATCGGTGAAACCAACCGCCGCCGCGAAAAGCAGATCGCCTATAACCTCGAACACGGCATCACCCCGGAAACGGTGAAGAAAAACGTCGAGGACGTTCTGGCTGGCCTCTACGAGGGCGACGTCGACATGAACCGCGTCACCGCCACCGTCGACAAGCCGATGCATGGCGCCAACCTGGAGGCGCACCTGAACGGCCTGCGCGACGAGATGCGCAAGGCGGCGGAGAACCTGGAGTTCGAGGAAGCCGCCCGCCTGCGCGACGAGGTCAAACGGCTGGAGGCCGTCGACCTCGCCATCTCCGACGACCCGCTGGCGCGGCAATCGGCGGTGGAGGCGGCGTCCGAGGCCGCCGTCAAATCGCGGGGAAGGTCAACGGCAGGCAAGGCCGGGACAAGGGCCTACCGGGGGAAGTCGCAGAAGAAGTTTTCGTGAGGGTATGGAATTCAAAAGATGGCAATATTATCCCTAGATAGCTGAGAACCTTTTCGCACGATATGTTCTATGAGTGCACCCTAGCGGTATCTGTAAACGAGCCCAGTCAACACAGATCCCCAAAAAAGCACTGAATCACTCAGCCAGACATCGAAAATTACTGTAAAAAATCTGAAAACGTAGACTTTAACAGTGCGTCAAGCTTGCTCATCTCCAACAAAGTTTCTCGGCAAGGGCAATTGGTAAAGAAGTCTGCCGATACGCGAGACGGGTTTCTTTGCACTTGGACGTAGCAATCAAAGCCAACAAACCGGCTTGGCTTGTAATTACACTGAAAAAGAACTTCATGCTCAGAAATGACTGCTCCCGCAAAAGGAACCACAATATCTAGATACCCAAATGTCCGATCCTCGCTATGATAGTATCTCGCCCCCGGCAAGTTTGGGTCATTGTTGCCTTGCGATTTCGGCAACCTAAGCTGAGGTTCCTTCCCATCTGAACCTAGAAACGGATTTGCAGTTTTTTGGGTAGATGAACCTAGACTTGCGTCAGCACGTCCTTCCTGAAATGCCTGCCCCCCGAGATTTCCGTCAACACTCAAAGATTTGTAAACTACATTCGCGCGTGCCTCAGGGAAGACAAATACAACATTTGACACATTGAAACTTTCTGAACTACGCCGTTCTCTCATGTAGTCCAAAGCCTTCTCAATGGCTTCCCTTGCTCCAGGGAAAGAGGGCGCAAAAAAGTGACCACTGACCTTGGCTTGATCATATGGTTGCTGGTCCCCCAGAAAGACAACAGTGGGCTTACCTGCAACCCGCCTCCGCAGCACTCCAATCATTGCCGCCGGATTTGCGTCAAATCCTGCTTTTGTTACCACACTAGCCATTTCCGCGTCAGTGACAGGCGGAACTACAATAGCCCAGCCAACCCTTTCAGGCAGTTGCAGATTGCCCTCCTGGAGCGGAACCTCCACGATTTCCGCCTTCACGCTTCCGAAACTCAGCACAGCTAGAGCCAAGATGACGAACACAATAGAGTGCAGAAAAATCACGCCATTCCCCTTGAGAAAAGAAAACAAAGTAACATCCTGCTAACAAACAAAGTTTCGCAGTGAAACTCCCTTTCCTTTACACCCCACAAACACCGCCGCCCGCCCCTCTTGCCCGACTCACCCCTTCGGGCGCAGACTGACAGGCACCAGAAACTACGGGGCGCCCCGGCTTACCGCTTGCTGCGCCTAGTTCTGACGCCGCACCAACCCCCGTGCCCCAAGACACGCCCGCGGCGCCCAAGACCTGAGCCTTCAGCGGTCGGGGGGTCCCACCCTGCATAGGAGGACCCCACGATGATCGCCTCACGCCTGAAACATCATCTCGAGGCACAGGGCCTGCCCTTTGGCACCGTCCGCCACCCCTATACCGCCACCGCGGCTGAATGCGCCGAAAGCGCCCATGTGCCCGGCGACCATCTGGCCAAGTCGGTGCTGATTCACATGGAGGAAGGCCCGGTGCTGGCGGTGATCCCGTCCAACCATCACGTCGACCTGCACGCGCTGCAGTCGATGATGGACCGCCGCCTCGGCCTGGCGCCGGAACATGAGCTGAACCAGGTCTTCGACGATTGCGACCCGGGCGCCGCGCCGTGCGTCGGCCAGGCCTATCATGTGCCGACCGTGATCGACGACAGCCTGACCGGGCTCGACAAGGTCTGGTTCGAGGCCGGCGACCACAAGACCCTCATTGAAATGAAGGGCCGCCACTTCGACCAGCTGATGCAGGACGCCAAACACGGCTCCTTCTGCACAGTGCACTGACTTTAGCGCACTGACTTTGGCAGCGGCCACCGGCCAGCCGCCCCCGTTTACTGGGGCGGCGCCTATTGCCGGTCAGAAATCGAACAGGTCTTCCAGGAAGTTCTTCTTTTTCTTCTTGTAGTATTTCTTGTCGTACTTCCGCTCGTCGCGCCGGTCATAGCCGCTGCTGCGCTCCTCATACCGCTGCTGCGGCTGCTGCGGTGCCGTTTGCGCAGGCTGTGCCGATCGCTCGATGATCTTGTCCAGCTCGCCCCGGTCCAGCCACACGCCCCTGCATTGCGGGCAATAGTCGATCTCGACCCCGGCGCGGTCGGCCATCACCAATGTGGTTCCGTCAATCGGGCACTGCATTCTGTTCTCCTTGCACAACTCTTGCACCACACGTGGGCAGCACCTCTGCCCGGCGCAAGGCAACGGCGCCGTAAAAACACAGTTTTTGCAGGATTCCGCCCATTCCCAGGCCGCTGACCCATGGTAAACTGCTCTCAAACCAAGGAGGCATGAATGAGCACCAGAACACTTCTCGCCGGATTTCTCAGCCTGATCCTGGCCTGCACGTCCGCATATGCCGGCGGCGGTGGCGGCGGTGAGGGCAGTCAAGGGGCAATCGGAGGATCCGGCCAGAGCAGCGGCCTGAACTCCAAAGCCACCAAAGCCGTGGTGACAACCCTGACCCGCGGTTTCGACCGCTGCGGCACCCTGCCCAGAGAATATAAATTCGACTGTTTCCGCCAGACCTACAAGCTGGCGGCGCAAAAGCTGAATGGCAACCAGGCCTACGCAGAAGCCTATAAGGCGCTGACGCTGGTCGAGGACACGCTGACCAAAGCGGTGAATCAAAACCTTGATCCCAGCCAGTCCCCCCGGCGCAAGGGGCTGAACTTCTACCGCGCAGTGAAACCCGCCGCGGTGCCGCAGATAAAGCGGCAGGCAGAGCGCTCGATGCGGCAGGCGGAAACCATTCTGCTGCGTTCACCCGCCAACAAGCAGGTGCATTACGCCCGCATCGCCGAAGCGGTGAATTCCAACAAGGTGCTGCTGCGCTCCGCCATGCTGCCCGGGGCCGCAATCCGGTTTGCCTGGCATTTCCTGAAAATGGCGGTCCCGGCCTGACCGCTGCCCCTCAGCGCACCACATGCACCGCACAGGCCGCGTGGCGCACCACGTGGCCTGACGTCGAGCCCCACAGCAGATCCTGCATCGAGGGGCGGTGCGAGGCGAGGATGATCAGATCCGGCCGGTTCTGCTCCGCCCAGTCCAGAATGGTGCGGCCGGAATGGCCCTCGACCAGCGCCCCTTCGGCGTTGGGCAGGGTCTGTGCCAGCCCGTCAAGCTCAGCCTGCAGCGCTGCGCGGGTGTCCGCCATGAAATCCGACGGAATATAAGAGATCGCATAGGCCGGCACCTGCTCGATCACATGCAGAAGCGTCACTTTGGCCCCCGGCGCTGACAAGAGCCGCGCCACCTTGAGCGGACCGGTCACATCGCGTTCCGGATCAAAGGAAATCGGCACCAGAATGTTGTGGTACATGGCAGGCCTCCATCGGTTGCTGTCCGTTTCAAGGTAGCCGTGCCGCGGGCCGCCTGCCTTGACCGGCGTCAAAGCAGGCGGGATTTTCAATGCCGGTGCAGAAGGTTAGGAGCCAAACACCTCCGCCACGTCATACATTACCGGCTCAAAGCTGCGGCACAGCTCGTTGATCTTGCGGTTGCGCTCGCGCATTTCGGGGCTGCGCAGCATCGCCATGAAGTCCTCGCGGCGGCGCCATTGCGAGTAATTGGCGATGCGGGTCTGGGCGTCATTCACATGCAGGCCGGCCGCAACAAAGCCGGGCTGTTTCGAGATGAACTCGGAATAGGCGTCCTGCAGCGCCTCCAGCAGATCCTGGCAGGTCCCGGGCGTCATCTCGAATGTGGTGATAACGGTCTGGATATCAGCGGTTTTTGCTATTTTTGGCATTGGCTCCTCCGTTGACTCCCCCCAGCCTACGCCCGTTCGCGCACAAAGCGCACCACCTTTTTTCACGATCACACCCATATGAAGTGCTCGCGCCGGTTAACACAACCTTAACCATAAGCCGGAACCCTTGCCGCATTCACCTAGAGGCTTTTGGATGAAATCTGCCTTTGCCGTCTGTCTTGCACTGGCGCTGGCCCAGCCGGCGGCCGGAGGTGCATGGCTGGAAAAGCCGGGACAGGGGTTTGCCGCAGCCAGCGTCACCTTCCGGCAAGCCGGCGGCCGGCGCGCGCATGAGCTGAGCTACTATGGCGCCTACGGGATAACCCAGAAGCTGACGCTGGGCGCGGACCTGAACCAGACGGCGGACGACTCCGGCCATGCGCTGATCTTTGCCCGCCTGCCGCTGCGGCAAGGGCGGCGCTACCGGCTGGCGCTGGAGACCGCGGCTGGCGGCAATCACGTGCAGGGCCTGTGGCACATAATGCAAAAGACAACCCTTTCCTACGGACGCGGGATCAACACAGCCCGGCACACCGGATGGCTGGCTCTGGATGCAGCTTATGAACTGCGCAACAGCGGCCGGGATGCGGTCTGGAAACTGGACGCCGCGGCTGGGCTTCACCGCCCCGGCAAGCTTGCTCCGATGCTGCAGGTTGAGACGTCCAAGCCGGAAAACGGCCGGTTTTCCTACACGCTGCGCTCTGCTGTGCGGTACCCCCTGAGCCGGCAGCAAGAGCTGGTCCTGGGGCTGGAATACCGCAGTGCAGGCCAGCAGAGCCTTGGCCTGCGGCCGGGCCTGTGGCAGAGGTTCTGAAACCGTTCATCAAACCGGAGATGCCGATGGCCAGCCCGATCCGGCCGACAGACGACGGCGCCCGCACTCTCGCCCGGAGCCTGCTGGCAGAGGCACGCTTTGCCGCGCTTGGCGTGCTGCTGGAGGACGGCAGCCCGCTGGTGACCCGGGTGGCCTTCGGGCTGGATCCGCAGGGGCTTCCGCTCAGCCTGGTCTCGGAACTTGCACAGCACACCCAGGCCCTGCGGCAGCACCCGGCCTGTTCGCTGCTGGCCGGCGAACCCGGCGCCAAGGGCGACCCCCTCAGCCATCCGCGGCTGAGCCTGATGGCACAGGCGGAATTCGTGCCCCGGCAGGATCCGGAGCACGAAGTGCTGGCCGCGCATTACCTGCGCAGCCAGCCTAAGGCAAAACTGTACCTCCAGCTCGCCGATTTCAGTTTTGTCCGCTTCCGCGTCACTGCAGCACATCTGAACGGCGGCTTTGGCAAGGCCTTCCGCCTGACTTCTGCTGATCTTCAGGAAACAGGCTGATCAGCTGTCCATCCGCATGATCACCTGGACATTGCCTTTGACCGCCTCTCCCCAGCGCAGCCGGACCTCGTCCTGATTGCTCCCCTGCTGGGCCTCGGTATAGGGGGTGATGTAGCGCGTACTGTTGCCGCTGGTCTGAAGCGGCCCTTGGGCGACAACGCTGTCGACATAACGGGCCCGGCCCTGGAACGGCAGCAGCCCCTCCGCCTGCACGGTCCAGGAAGAGGAGGCCGAGGACTGACTGTGCTGCACCCGCAGCGGATTGGAGGTTTGCGCGGTCACGTTGTGGAACATGTTTCCCGTGAAATCCACATTCTTGGATCGGCTGAAGTCCAAGTTGGAAAAAGTGGTATCCACCCGCTCCGCCCGGTCGATGCTTCCGTTGAGCGACCGGAACTTGTTGCCGGTGATGGAGACCCCGTTCAGAAAGTGGCCGCTGCCGTAGGGCCGTACAACAATGTAGCTGAACCAGTCAGCGACATCCCCGGACAGAAACACGTTGGCAGTCACCGACAGCGCGCTGAAGGAGAAACCGCCGGTGAAGTCCGGGGTCGGGTCGCGCTCGTTGGTCCATTGGATAAAGCAGTTGTCGATGTAGTTGTCCGACACGGTTGAGGTGCAATTGTTGCTGGTCAGCACAAGCCCGGCGGTGCGCACCCCGTTGGCGGTGCTGTCGCCCTGGAAAAAGTGGTTGCCGGTCACCGTGTTATTGCCCCCGCCCAGGATCGCGAAGTGCCGGAACCGGGTGGCCCGGTTGCTGCGCAGCTTGGCATCATTGTTGTTCACATTCAGGGCAATGCTGACCCGGTCCGGCACATCCAGCGGATCCTCGTTTGACAAGAACTGGCAATTGTCGACGAGGATCCCCTGGCAGCCGGTGCCGATCGAGGTGATGCCCCGGTTCAGCGGCCGCGAGATGAAGCAGCTGTCGAAGGAATTGACCGATCCTGAAGGAGCCAGGCGCACGGCGCTGCAGCGCCCGTTGCACTGGAACTCGATGTCTTGCAGGCCGAATTTGCTGAGCGAGCTGAAACCCTTGAAATCCAGCATGTATTTGAAATTCCGGAAGGTGTAGCTTTGGGTGCCTTCAGCGTCGTACAGCGCGGCACTGAGGGTCAGTTCCTTGGCGCCGATATCCCGTGAGCGCACATAGACCTCGCGGCCGACTCCGGCCCCTTCCACCAGCGCACCGACCGGGACGTTGGCGATGTTGGTGACATTGGTCAGTTTCTTGGAATCCGACGCGCTGTAGGTGGCCTGCGACCCTGACACGCTGGTGTCCCAGTCCGAGCTGCTGGCGGCCTCGATCTGGCCGTTGCGGATGATGCGGCGGGTGGCATAGGAGCTCTTGTTGGGAACCGCTGCCTGCATGTCGATCGGCCCGGTCACCGTGACCTTGCGGCCCATCAGGTCCAGAGATTCATGGTCGGCGCCGTTCAGCAGAGCCTGAAACGCTTTCTTGAAGCCCAGCTCCTCATTGCCGAAGGCAGCCGCATAGGCGGGAAAATCGAAATTCTTTGTCAGCAGCAGCATTTGGTCATCCGGCATCGAGACAGTTCCCTCAAACACCGCCTCGCTGCCCAGCGATACTGTGCTGCCAAGGTAGAACTCACCGGCGGGCACCAGGATGCGGCGCCCGTCCGCAGCAGCGTCGGCAGCCTCAAACGCGTCCGAGCAGTCAAAGCTGCCATTGCCCACAGCGCCATAGTCGGTGACATCCACCAGGCTCAGCATATCGCGCAGGAAAGCGCTGGTGATATCGGTGATTTCGATATCATCGATCCGCACCACACCGCCGTTGGCACCGGTCAGGTCGAGACCGAGGTGGCCGTAAGCGGCAGTGCGCCCCCAGGGCATGTCAACACCGCCGCGCTTGCCGCTGCCGACGATGCCGGTCACTTCCACCACCTCGCCATAGGCGGTCAGCGGCACCACCGGTGCGGTCTCGTCGACCCCGCTGATGTGGCCTCCGCTGCTATCGGCGGCCCAGCCGGCAATGCGCACCGAGGGCAGCGCACCGCTGATTGCCTTCACCCGCGCCTTGACCTGCAGATAGCAGCCCGGTTCCAGCGGTGTCTGCCCCATGAAACGCAGTTTCTGGATGCCCTCGGTCTTCTGCAACTCCAGGCAGCCGCCAAAATCGGAGACCGCTGCGGCAAAAACCGCATTGGCCGCGCCGTCATAGGTGTCGGAGCCTGGGGTGCCGTCGCCGCTGGACCAGACATCCAGACCATCCGCAAATGCGGGTGGCATCAGCGCCAGCCCCTCGGTGATTGCCTTGTTCATGGAAAACCCTTTCCTGCTACGCATCTGTCGCGTTCTGGAAAAGTGTTACAGGAGCGGGCTTAAAACCCGCTCAGCAAGGCGTACGCCGCTTAAGCAACACCGCAGTTGCTTCAGGCTTGCAGAAAATGCGCGTACTTCGTTCCTGACAGAACTTTCTGCAAATCATTCCGGTTGCTTAGCATTGCCAGGGGATCGCGCCCCCGCAGCTTGAACTGGCGGATTTCGGGCAGAACATCGGGCACCCCGAGAAAGGCATAGACCTTGCGCACCGCCTTGAGCAGGGTTGTGTGACTGGCAAAGGCTTCCTCATAAAAATCATGTGCACCCGGGCCGGATCCAGCGAGTCTAAGACTTCCAAAAGCCTGGCATTCTCGTTTTCAACGGCTTCCAGCGCCCTGAGCAATTGACCAGCTTCAAGTTTCACTCCCGCCAGTTTCTTCGATTTGGGGCAGCCGGTTCGGACCACTCCTGTTTGCTCCAGAACCCCGCTGGAAACGGCACGCGCCAGAACATTGCTGCGAACCAGACCGATGACCTGAATATCCGGGCGCTTGGCCAGGTAGGACCCCAGACCGGCATGGTCGAAATTGAGCGAGAACTCCTTAACCCCAATGGTTTGAATTCCGGCAATCCGTTTGATTGCGCTGTAGTCCCCCCGGGCTGCCTTACCCAGGTTTCTAAAGGTATTTGCACAGCGTTGAAGGCTCCGGTTGCCCAGCAGCGCATCCAGATAGGCCGCATCTTCGTTTTTGAAGAGGCCTGAAGCCCGTTGCAGCTTGCGCAGCCTGCTCCATTCTCCCAGCGCCTCTCCGTAGTTCAGAATGCCGGGATGCTGATTGAGCAGATCGACCAATGTGTTCGAACCGCTTCTGCCAAGTGTTAAAACAATGTGCTTCCGCGGGCGGCCTGAAGCACCCCTGTCAATACCGTCCCTCAATGCAATGCCTCTAGAACCCATCAAGCGTTAACACTGATCCGCAAACCGGCGGCTCAAAGGCATCTTAGCAATTCATTCCAAATTTTACATATATACTGAGGGATAGGTCATAGCTGTCAAAAAAAGCGCCCTGCGGCTGGAGGACCGCAGGGCGCAACCGGACATCCGGAACAAATCCGTAAGGTTAGGCCAATTCGCCTGCCAGCGCCTTTTCAATCAGCGCGATGGTGTCCTCAACGCCGTAAAGCGCGATGAAGCCGCCAAAGCGCGGGCCTTGGCTGGCACCCAGCAGCACTTCGTAGATCGCCGAGAACCAGGCGCGCAGCGGCTCGAACCCGTGGATCTTGCCGATGGCAAAGACCACCGACTGCAGAAATTCCTCATCTGCGAAATCGGGCTCGGGCAGCGGATCGTCGTTTCCTGCGATCTCGTTTTTCTTGGCAATCGCCGACAGCGCTGCCTCCGATGACTTCAGCGCGTCTGCCAGATCCTGCAGCGCGGCGCGCTCCTGATCGGTGGGCAGGCGGAAGGTCTTCGCCGGCTTCACGAAGTCGTTGAAATAGGCAACGGCAAAGCCCGCGGCCTGATCCATGCCGGGATGGGTCTCCGGGGTCGCGTCAGGGGCGTATTTGTTGATGAAGCCCCACATGGTCGCCTTGTCCTCGGCGCTGGAGGCGGAGGCGAGGTTCAGCAGCATCGAGAACGGCACCACCATATCCGACTGCGGCACGTCGCCTGCGTGGATATGCCAGACCGGGTTGTTCAGCTGTGCTTTAAGGTCTTGCCCGTGATAGGCGCGCAGCTGCTGGTGATACTCATCCACAGCCTTGGGGATCACGTCGAAATGCATCCGCTTGGCGGTTTTGGGCTTTTGGTACATGAAGTACGCAAGGCTTTCGGTCGAGGCATAGGTCAGCCATTCGTCGATCGAAATGCCGTTGCCGGAGGTTTTGGAGATCTTCTGGCCGTTGGCATCCAGGAACAGCTCATAGGTGAAATGCTCAGGCGCGCGGTGGCCCAGCACCCGGCAGATGCCGTCATAGATCGGCGTATTGGTGGAGTGGTCCTTGCCGTACATCTCAAAGTCGACGCCCAGCGCCGCCCAGCGGGCGCCGAAGTCCGGCTTCCACTGTAGTTTCACGTTGCCGCCGGTAACCGGCAGGGTCCATTCCTTGCCGTCTTCGTCGTCAAAGGTGACGGTGTAGGTCTCGGCGCAGACTTTCTTCATCGGCACGTACAGAACGCGGCCGGTTTCCGGGTGGATCGGCAGGAAGATCGAATAGGTCTGGCGGCGCTCTTCGCGCAAGGACTTCAGCATGATCGCCATGACGTCGTCATACTTTTCGACGGCGCGCTTCAGCACTTCGTCGAACTGACCGGATTCATAGAAATCCTTGGCCGAGTAGAAGTCATACTCGAACCCGAAGGTATCCAGGAACCGGCGCAGCATGGCGTTGTTGTGGTGGCCAAAGCTTTCGTGGGTGCCAAACGGATCCGGCACCGAAGTCAGCGGCTTTTGCAGATGGTCATGCAGGCTTTCCGGGTTCGGCACATTGCCCGGCACCTTGCGCATGCCGTCCAGGTCATCCGAGAAGCAGATAAGCTTGGTCGGGATGTCGCTGATCACCTCGAAGGCTTTCTTGATCATGGTGGTCCGGGCCACCTCGCCAAAGGTGCCGATATGCGGCAGCCCCGAGGGGCCATAGCCGGTCTCGAACAGCACATAGCCCTTCTCCGGCGCGCCCTTGGCATAGCGTTTGAGCACCCGGCGGGCTTCTTCAAACGGCCAGGCTTTGCTCTTGAGAGCTTCTTCGCGCAGATCAGACATGATGTTCTCCAACGGCGTCTGTGGGTTCAGGGAGTGCCAGCGGCGCGCGGGCGCGCTCCGGCACGCCTCTCTATTGTGCCAGTGCAGCATGAGTCAATAATGCCAGCCCTTGCGGGACAGGGTTTCGAGCGCTGGAACTGCGCAAAAATTGCCGCGGTGCCGCAGGCTGTTGTTGAAGTGCTGCGCAGGCGTACCTATCCTGATTGGGTCACAATATTGCAGATAAGGATTTCGTCCATGAGTGAGCAGACCCCGCACCCGATGACCCCGCAGGACTGCCTGGTGGCCCTGATGGTGGCGGTCTCGGCCTCGGACGAGAACATCCGCACCTCGGAGCTGGTCAAGATCCAGTCGGCGGTGAACATGCTGCCGGTCTTTGCCGATTACGATATCGACCGGGTCAGCCGCATTTCGCAGACCGTGCTGGATCTGTTTGAACAGGAAGACGGGCTGGCCGCCCTGTTCGGCCTTATTCGCGGCGACCTGCCGGAACGGCTGTTCGAGACCGCCTATGCGCTGTCCTGCGACGTGGCGGCCGCCGACGGCATCCTTGGCGAGACCGAGCTCGAGTTCCTGGCCGAGGTCCGTTACGAGCTGAACATCGACCGGCTGCACGCCGCTGCAATCGAACGCGGCGCGCGGGCACGGCATATGGTCTGAACAGGCCTAAAGGGGCCGGGGCATTGGCCCCGGCCTTGCAGACTTTTCAGAAAAATCTCTGCCCCGAAGGCAACCCGGCGCCGGATTGGCGGTTCGGGACTAAAGCGGCACGGGCGGAGAGTGTTTGCGCCCGCCGCTGACAGATGCGCTTGCACCATGGCCTGACCGCCAGCAGGGCGAACTCCCCCAGCATCAGGTCCAGCTGACAGGATTGCCGGCGGCTGCTTCGGCCCTTGCCGCCAAGCAGCGTGCGCGACCCTGAGGACGTTCACAGCATGGCCAGCCATTGCCCGCCGCGCAGAAGAAGCTCCCTGCACTTAAACGTTTAGCAACAAATTTTCTTCAAACACTTACTCAACTCAAAGCCGTTCAAATACCTGATAAATACACCATAACAGATTTTCATCACAAATAGCCGGAGCAACCTCATGCAGACTGTCATTCGGGACTACGACAACGCCTTCATCTGGGCCGAGAAGGAAATCGTTGAGACGGAAATTGACGAAGGCTCCTTCAGAAGCGTACGGACGCACTATGACGATGGCTTGTATGAGTACAAATCGTTCCTGAACGATATGCCCGTTGTTTTCCACAAGCATGATCTTGGCGACAACCACGATTTCCAATGGATTCAGGTTACATATGATGAAAACGGGCTTGTCGCCCAGCGGTCGGTCACCTTTGACAACGGCGTCGAGACAGTGGCGGAGTATGAAAACGGCATACGCGTGTCTCTCTTCCGGGACGATCGCGGCGATGTCATGGACTGGGGCTGGCGCAGCATCACTTACACCCCCGATGGCGAGCTGAACACCCGCACCACAACCCAGGACAGCGGTGTCGTGACTTTCGAAAGGTTTAACGACGGCATACGCACATTGCACCGCCAGGATGACGTCGCAAACACCCAGGACTGGGAGCGGATCGATACCGAGATCCTCTACAGCGGTTTTTACAATGACGATTTTGCAAACGTCGCACCGTTTTCCCGCACCACCTGGTTCGACAACGGCATCGTTAAAGAGGAAGTGCTTGAAAACGGCGCAACCACTTCGGTCGTCTGGCGGGATGAGGAGGATATCAGGGATTGGCGGTTTAAATCGACCTCATATGACACGGACGGAGGACTGGCGGGTCGCCACATCGTCTTCGACAACGGCATTGGGAAAATAGAGGAATTTCACAACGGCATCCGCAGCGCCCTGTACAAGTATGACACCAAAGATGCCCTGGGCTGGCGCTTCATCAGAATTGTGTATGATGCCGACGGCACGATCACCCTGCACGAAAAGCACAATGACGATGGTTCCATCACAACGTCTCATTTCGACAATGGAATCCGCTCGGAAACACTGCGCGAAGACAAGGATGATGTGTTTGAGTGGAACACAATCACCTCGCACTATGAAAACGGCGAACTGGCCTACAAAGAGACCACGCGGGACAACGGTGATACGCTGCTTGATATCTATGAAAACCAGCAGCGCACGCTGCGGCTGGAAATTGACGCTGACGGCAGCGACCCATGGGCCGTTGCAGTCACTGAATTCGGGGCTGGCGGGCATCAAACAGAGGTCTACGGCACAGCTGGTGACCTGCCCGAACCGTATCTGAACTACTATCAGGACTTTCTGGCATAAGGCGCCGCAGCCTCTCATCATATGTGCCTGGTGCATGGCGGCCTTGCACAACGCAAGCTTGCAACGCTCTTGACCTACTCCCATTTGGCGCTAGTTCGCACCGTATCGGGAGTCAGGTCATGGCTGCATGGCAGAGAGACATCGATGAAATCCGCAGGCTTCTCCTCGAGATAGAGGGGGGCCGGGACATGTTTTGTGCGCTTCCGCAGTCAACTGCTGAGGCCATGATGCTGCCGTCGGGCGATTGCCTGCCCGACGCTGAAGCCCGCAAACTTGCCTACCACCTCAGCCTTCTGGAAAGCGCAGGCTTTGCCAAATTCAGCCGTCTGGAAAATGCAAACTGGGTGGTACGGGGGCTGACCTGGAACGGTCATGAGCTTCTGGACAACATCCGCGCCGATGATGTTTGGCAAGCGGTGCGGGAACGGCACCGCCTGCTGGGCGGGTTCAGCATGGAAGTTCTCAGCGACCTGGCCAAGGAAATAACACGCGGCAAGCTGGGCAGGATGGAAGACACCCACGCCTGACGGCTGGCACCGGCCGGAACGCTGAAAGCACCGGCCGGAAGTTTTCACGCGATAGCTAGAATGCGGGCAGGCCCGCCGGAGCCGCCCCGGTGCGCGGGCGCACCGACAAACAATTGCGCGCCGCTGGCCGGGACCTGATCGAGATTGGCCAGGTTTTCAATCCCGTAGCGGTTCTGCGGCAGCCATGCGTAATGGGTTGCGAAGTCCGCAGACGGCCCGTGATCCAGTGACAGCGTGTCCACCGCCAGCGCCACAGCACCGGTTTCCAGCAGCATCTGTGCTGCCTCGACGTGGAAGCCTGGAAAGTGCATGACGCCTTCGCCGTCCGCATTGCGGAAGCCACCGCCGCCAGTCTTGCCGCCCCATCCGGAATGCATCGCCACGCAGGCACCATCCGGAATGCCGCCATGCTCAGCTGTCCAGGCCGCGATATCATCCGGTGTGACCTGGGCATCTGCGTTTTCGGCGGCGCGGGCGGCGATGTCGATCACGCAAAGCGGGCAAATCAGGTTCTGCACCGGGATTTCGTTCACCGCCTGACCGTCGGCCGAGAAATGCAGCGGCGCGTCGATATGGGTGCCGGTATGCTCATTCAGTGTCAGATTAAACAGGTTGAAACCGTTATCCTTAAAATTGAACGCCTGATTGATCTCCACACCCGGCTGACCAAAATAGGTCGGAAAATCCGCATCATAGGTATGAGTCATGTCGACCACCCCGCCATGTGCCATGGCAGTGGCGGGAGCCGCGGCCGCCGCACTCAGGGCGGCACCCGCAGCAACGGCGGCTCCAGCCTTGAACAGCGACCGGCGCGACAGCATCTGATCCTTGACGGCATTCATTACGCAAACGTCACACATTAGCTTCTCCCTGGATTGGCGCCGCCTTGCTGGCGGCTGCATCGACAGGAAACTAGCCTGAGTTGAACAATGTCAAACCGATGCGCCCTCCCCATCCTTCACGTCTGCGCCATTCCGGTCACCGGTGGAGACCGGAGTTCAAGTAGCGCAGACCGGTGTCGATCACTACGGTGACAACCCGTTTGCCCGGGCCCAGCTCCCTGGCTCGCTGCAGCGCCGCCCAGATATTGGCACCCGAGGTGATGCCGCCCAGAAGCCCCTCCTGCTGTGCCAGCCGGCGTGCCGCGGCAAAGGCGTCTTCATCCTTGACCGGCACCACCTCGTCTATCAGATCGCGGCGCAGGATTTCCGGCACAAAGGACAGGCCGATGCCCTCCAGCTGATGAGTGCCGCCAGTGTCGCCGCCCGAGAGGTTGCGCACGTGATAAGGCTCGATGGCGGTGATGCGGGTGTCCGGGTTGTGCTGTTTCAGGATCTCGGCATTGCCGGAAATGCAGCCGCCGCCGCCCGCCGCCATGACAAATTCATCCACCGGGCCGTCCAGCTGTGACAGGATTTCCCGCGCCATGCCGTGATAGCCGCGCTTGTTGTCCATGTTGTTGACCTGGTCGGTCCAGAACACCCCGGGTTCCGCCGCCAGCTGTTTGGCGCGGGCAATGGTGCGGTCGATTACGCTGGCGGTCAGGACACCGCCTTCGGCGTGGATGATCTCAACCTCGGCCCCATAGGCCCGCATGGTCTGCAGCTTTTCCTCGGAAAACGCGTTTGAGGAAACGAAATGCGCCTTGTAGCCGCGGGCTGCGCAGACCATCGCCAAAGAGCTGCCGGTGCTGCCCCCGGTGTATTCCACGACCCGCCCGCCCGGCTGCAGTTCGCCCCGGCGTTCGGCCCCTTCGATCATCGACAGCGCCATCCGGTCCTTCATGCTGCCGGTCGGATTGGCGCCTTCCCACTTCACATAGACCTCCGCACTGTCCGGCCCCGTCATGCGGGTAAGCCGCACCAGCGGCGTGTTTCCTATCGCTTGCATCCTGGTGCCTCCTCTTCTGCACGACTCACTTGCAATTTAAAAGTCACTCTGCAGCAGTGGCTTTCATTTTGAAAGCCACTTACAGTAGCCCTGCATGATTTTCCCGGAGTCCTCTCATGACCCAACCGAAAACGCCCTTCCGCTCACGCTGCTCGATTGCCCGCACGCTGGACATCCTGGGGGACAAATGGACGCTTCTGGTCGTGCGCGACCTGATGTGGCACGGCAAGCATACCTTTCAGGAGCTGCAGGCCAGCGAGGAGCACATCGCCGCCAACCTGCTGTCAGACCGCCTGAAGCGGTTGATGACATTGGAGCTGATTGAGCGCGAGGCCTACCAGGACCGCCCGGTCCGCTACCGCTACAGGATGACGGAACAGGGCCGCAGCCTGGAGCCGGTCTTGCTGCAGATCATGGGCTGGGGGCACACGCATCTGGGCGGCGGGCTCTATGATCCGCAAACCGGCGAGACGGTCGCAGAGGCCCGTCAGCTGCCGTAAACAGCACCCCAGCGTTCGATCAGCTGCTGCTGCAGCTGCTTGGCACGGCGGTTCCAGCTTCGGGCGCCCTTGGGCCGCTCCCGCTGCGCGCGCGGGATGCGGGCACGGGCCTTCTGGTCGGCGGTGAAGATGGCAAAGGCCAGTTCGGTACCGTCGGCCGCAGTCATGAAGCCGCCGAGACCGGAGACAAAGTTCAGCGTGCCGGTCTTTGCGGCGACTGTAATCGGGTGGCCCTTGAGGATCCGGCCCTTGGCATCGCGCATCGGGAACCGTTTCAGCAGCGGTTTCAGATGCCCCGCCCTGTAGGCGGCGACCAAAGCCCCGGTGAGGTCGCCGGGCGTCATCCGCGAGGCATCGCCCAGGCCCGAGTGATCCACCAGCCTGGTGCCGGACATGCCGTACTTGCCGGCCGCCCAGCGGCTCATTTCCGCCGCCGAGGCTTTCAGTGAGGCAGGCCGCCCGGCGCGTTTGGCGGTGGCGGCCATGCCGATCATCTCGGCCATCAGGTTGTTGGAATACTTCAGCATCGCCTTCAGCATCACATCCATCGGCGGGCTGTGGTGCTGCGCCAGCAGCTGCGCGGACGGCAGCGATTTGACGGTCCTGGCCTTTGGCAGGGCAATGCCATTGGAGCGCGCCAGGGTGCGGAACACATCCCCCGCGTAAGCGCCCGGGTTGCGCACCGGCAGCCAGCGCGCGCCGCCTTTGCCCAGCGCCTTGCTGGCCACGGTCCACTGGTCCACCCCGCCCTTTTCGGCATAGGTATAGACCGGCACCGCACGGGATTGGATCTGCATCCGGGCGGTGGCAACCTCGGGCCGGTATTTTTCGGTCCGCGCGTCCATGGTGATCGCCCAGCCGCTGGAAGCGCGTTTCCACTCGAAATGAACGCGGTTGAAGTTCAGGGCGATACCGGCAACCGCCGGGGAATAGCCAACGTGGTCGGGCTGGCCCGGATCAATCGACTGGATCCTGGGAAGTGCCCCGTCCCAAACCAGGAATTTTCCCCGTACTTCGCGCACTCCCGCGCTCTTCAGGGATTTGGCAAGCAGGGCAAGATGATCGGTATTGAGCATAGGGTCGCCGCCGCCGGCCAGGATCAGATCGCCCTGGACGACGCCGCCGGACACGCTGCCGGTGGCAAGGATGCGGGTCTCAAAACGATGCCCCGCCCCCAGCACATCCAGCGCATAGAGCGCGGTCAGCGCCTTGGCGACACTGGCGGGCGGCAAAGCTTCGGCACCGCCGGAGGATTCCAGCACCCGTCCTGTCTTCACATCCGCAACCGCACAGACCGCATGGCCAGGCAGCTTGGCGCGTGCCAGCAGCGCCTTGAGACCGTCGCCGCCTGCTGCCAGGGAACTGGTCCGGCGGGACACGGGGCGCAGGGAAACGGCCGGGGCATTGGCCAATGCAGAAGAGCCCGCCAATGCGGCAAGCCCGGATGTCAGGAAAAACCGGCGTGAGATCATGTTATCTTTTTAGGCCCAGGAGCTGCTCTTCTTCAATCCCCGGCATCCGGCATTCCGCCGTGAAATCCGGGCTTTTGCGCCCCGGGAAACCCTGCTACCGCTGGCGCCATGTTGCAGGCAGTCATCCTCATGTTCGCGGCCATGTCAATGATCCCCGCGGGCGATCTGTGCGGCAAGCTGCTGACCGGCAGCGGATTGGCCGCCCCGGCCTTTGTCGCCTGGTCGCGGTTCGCCATCGGCACCGCGCTGATCCTGCCCTTTGTGCCGCGCCGGGCCTATTCGCTCTTGGGCGACTGGCGGCTGTGGCTGCGGGCCGGGCTGCTGACAGGCGGTATCTTCTCAATCCAGTTTGCGCTGGTAACCGAGCCGCTGGCCAATGTCTTTGCCGCCTTCTTCATCGGCCCGATTGTGAGCTACGTGCTGTCAGTGCTGCTTTTGCGCGAGCAGGCCACGCTTTTGCGCAGCCTGCTGATGGCGCTGGGATTCCTCGGCGTGCTGATCGTGGTGCGTCCCGGTCTGGGCGGCTCCATCAATCTCCTGTGGGCGGTGCTGGCGGGCTGCTTCTACGGCGCTTTCCTGACCAGCTCACGCTGGCTGGCGCATGTGGGCTCGCCGCTGGAGCTGAGCCTGACGCAACTGCTGCTGAGCGCGGTGCTGATGCTGCCGCTGGGCCTCAGCAACCTGCCCGAGCTCACTCCCTCTACTGCCGCGCTGACGGTGGGAAGCGCGGCATTTTCGATGATGGGCAACCTGTTGCTGCTGTTTGCCTACAGCAAGGTGCAGGCGGTGAAGCTGGCGCCGATGGTCTATTTCCAGCTGGTGGCCGCGGTGGGGCTGGGCTGGGCGGTGTTCAGCGACCTGCCCGATCTGTGGACCTGGGCCGGGCTGGCGGTGGTGCTGTCGGCGGGGCTGGCCTCGGCTGCCTTACGCCGCTGACCACTCGCCGCGGGCGCGGATCTCGGTTGAACTCACGTCCACCATCGGCACGTTGACAAAGCACCAGGCCGGGCTTTCGGCCTGTGCCAGAAGATGGCTTACGCAGCCTTTCCGCATGGCGTGCCGGTAGATCGTCGCCGCAGGCGAAAACCGCGCCGAGATCCGGTCGTTCGGGCGGGCCAGGACGCCCACCGGCACAGTGTCCAAGATCTGCCGCCAGTCCTTCCAGCGGTGGAAATGAGTGAGATTGTCGGCCCCCATCAGCCAGACAAAACGCACGCCGGGATGGCGGCGGCGCAGGTGGCGCAGGGTCTGCGCGGTGTAGCGGGTGCCAAGGTCGGCTTCGATGCCGCTGATATGGATGCGCGGATGCCGGATCAGTTTTTCGCAGGCATCAATCCGCCGCCCCAGCGGCGCCGGCTGGCGGGATTTCAACGGATTGCCCGGCGACACCAGCAGCACCAGGTGATCGAGGCCAAAGGCCGTCAGCGCGGCCCGCGCAATCGCCGCATGGCCCCGGTGCGGCGGATCGAAGGATCCGCCGAGCAGCCCGACGCTCTGCCCCGGACGGATATGCGGCAGCTTGCAAACCATGAAGGCCTTGATGCGCATAATCTGCGGGGGAGATCAATCACATGTTGAGCGGTGCCTTCACGCAACAGAGGGCAGCGCACGGAACAGTTGGAGTTGCGTTGCTTTGCAAACTGCAAGCTCATTAGCTTCGTTCAAGGGAACCTTGGCAGAGCTAGCTAGTTTATCCAACAATGTTCATCAAAGTACGCCAGTACTTCCGGAAGCCCGTTCAAGCTGATTTTTCGTTCCCCAAGCGAGGACGTTACATGAACAACTGCCTGTGGATCGCGGGACAAGGCTGACAACATCGCCCTGACAATTTTTGCATCATCAGATTTCCGTTTGGGCAATAGACGATGCGGACCAGGTTTCTTGTTTTGAATGTATGCGAATAATTTGCGCCCAACACTCAGCTGGGCAGGGAACCTTCTGGGAAGATCTGACCCAAGACCAACCATCGGCGTTATGGCATTGCGGTACTTCGACCCCCAAAGCAACAGGGACATCGACGCTTCCCGGGAATTGCAACCCGGCTGATCGCAGCGGAGTGCCTGGTAGGAATGGCCATCCCGGTCTGTCTTTGCCTCAATAACGGACCACCCCTTGATGACCGTTTGGTTCTTAATCTCCAGCGCACTGGCGAAGGAAGACAGCGACAAGGAAGCGAGCAATGCGCACATAACGGCCGAAGATCTCAAATCTATTCCTTTCAATTCCAGTCGGCTCGTTTGCGAACCGTTGCGCCCGCTGAAAGGCCTGCCAAGCCAAGCACACAGCGGCGCTCAGCAAGGTAACCTTTGAATTGCCCCGCCGCCGCCCATCCGCTATCACTCCCGCCAGCGATTTCCCCCCTTAACGGAGCGAGCACATGGCCTCCTACCAGTACGTCTACCACATGCAGGGTGTCTCCAAGACCTACCCGGGTGGCAAGAAATGCTTTGAAAACATCCACCTCTCCTTCCTGCCCGGTGTGAAGATCGGTGTGGTCGGTGTCAACGGCGCCGGTAAATCTACGCTGATGAAAATCATGGCCGGCCTCGACAAGGATTTCACCGGCGAGGCCTGGGCCGCGGAAGGCGCCAAGGTCGGCTACCTGCCGCAGGAGCCGCAGCTGGACGAGAGCCTGAGCGTGCGCGAAAATGTCATGCTCGGCGTCAAGGAGAAGAAGGACAAGGTCGACCGCTTCAACCAAATCGCGGTTGAGATGGCCGAGAACTACACCGATGAGCTGATGGCCGAGATGACCGAGCTGCAGGACGCCATCGATGCGGAAAACCTGTGGGATCTGGACAGCCAGGTCGACGTCTCGATGGAGGCGCTGCGCTGCCCGCCGGATGACGCCAACATCGCCGACCTGTCGGGCGGTGAGCGCCGCCGCGTGGCCCTGTGCAAGCTCTTGCTGGAAGCGCCCGACATGCTGCTGCTCGACGAACCGACCAACCACCTGGACGCCGAGACCATCGCCTGGCTGCAGCAGCATTTGATCGACTACAAGGGCACCATCCTCTGCGTCACCCACGACCGCTATTTCCTGGATGACATCACCGGCTGGATCCTTGAGCTGGACCGCGGCCGCGGCATTCCTTACGAGGGCAACTACTCGGCCTGGCTGGAGCAGAAGGCCAAGCGCCTGGCGCAGGAAGCGCGCGAAGACAAGGCCAAGCAGAAGACGCTGGAGCGCGAACTGGAATGGATGCAGCAGGGCCAGAAAGCCCGCCAGGCCAAATCCAAGGCGCGTATTGCTGCCTATAACGAGATGGCCAGCCAGTCCGAGCGTGAAAAGGTCGGCCGCGCCCAGATCGTCATTCCGAACGGCCCGCGCCTTGGCTCCAAAGTGATCGAAGTCAACGGCCTCGCCAAACACTTTGGCGACAAGCAGCTGATCGAAAACCTGGAATTCTCGCTGCCGCCGGGCGGCATTGTCGGCGTGATCGGCCCCAACGGCGCCGGTAAATCGACCCTGTTCAAGATGCTGACCGGCCAGGAGCAGCCTGACGAGGGCACCGTGGAATACGGCGACACCGTAAAGCTGTCTTATGTCGATCAGTCGCGCGACGATCTGAAGGACAATGAAACCGTCTGGGAGGCGATCTCCGGCGGCGCCGAGATCATTGAACTCGGCGACGCGCAGGTGAACTCCCGCGCCTATTGCTCCTCCTTCAACTTCAAGGGCGGCGACCAGCAGAAGCCGCTGAGCCTGCTGTCCGGCGGTGAGCGCAACCGCGTCCACATGGCGCGGCTGCTGAAAGAGGGCGGCAACGTGCTGCTGCTCGACGAACCGACCAACGACCTGGACGTGGAAACCCTGCGGGCGCTGGAAGACGCGCTGGTCGATTTCGCCGGCTGCGCCGTGGTGATCTCGCACGACCGTTTCTTCCTCGACCGGATCTGCACCCACATCCTGGCCTTTGAGGGCGACGCGCATGTGGAGTGGTTCGAGGGCAACTTCGAGGACTACGAAGAGGACAAGAAGCGCCGCCTGGGACCGGACGCACTGGAGCCCAAGCGGCTGAAGCACAAGAAGTTTGTGCGGTAGACAAGGGCATTGGGAGAGCGAACTGCTTATCGCTCTCCCTGAAGTTCATTCACAAAACATAATTTCAAGTTTCAACTAAAGTTAGAGGCGGTGCTAAGATGAACCCAACGACAAACGATCAAGCCCTTCTGAAGGAAATTTCAAAATGGAAGCTGGAAGCGGCGGATGAAGACTCTCAACGCTTCTTTTACCACTTGGATGACGTGCAAAATCTGGAGAATGGCGAATATTCAATTGTCATTGGAAGAAAAGGAACCGGAAAAACTGCCATTTGCAGGTACTTCGAAACCAGTTCGCAACACAACAGGTTCAGCCTGAAGTTATCTTTTAAAGAATTCCCCTTCAACCTACTTTACTCTTTAGAAGACAAAAATTTCACCAATCCAAGTCAGTACATTTCACTCTGGAAGTACTTCATTTACAATTCCGTTCTGAAAATGATGTCAACAAATCACGGCATCAACTCAGAATTTCGCATGAAAATAGACAAACTCTATCCCGAAGATGACTTTCAGTACATCGGAACATTAATGCAAAAATGGACAAAGGGATCGTTCGGCCTTGGGGTTTTTGGCGTCTCCGGGCGCGCATCTGCGGAAAAAGAAGATGTGAAAATTGAAGAGATCTGGCCTGATCTCATCCCCGCCATGGAGCGACTCATTGTAAATAATATTGATCACTCACAGTATTTCATCGTTTTCGATGAACTGGATGAGGATTATCGAAATTATTGGGATGACAAAAGTCGAGATCGGTACATCTCTCTGATAACCAGCCTTTTCAAAGCAGTCTCCAACGTGCGCCGTGTATTCTCAGATAACGGATGCAACATTAAGCCAATAATCTTCTTGCGCGATGATATTTACGAACTTCTCTCGGACCCGGACAAGAACAAATGGGAAGATCACAAAATCAATCTCGCTTGGAAGAAAGACAACCTTAGAAGAATGATTGCTTTCAGGATCGCAAGATCACTTGATAGAGATTCCAACAACTTCATTTTTGACGAAGAGTGGGGAAAAGTAGTTGGCACCTCCACAGTGGGGATTGGGAAAAATAGAGGAAAAAACGTTCATTCATTCGACTACATTCTCAGCCTCACGCATTCTCGCCCTCGTGATCTTGTGCGCTTTCTACGAGATGCAGCTCGCTCTTCAGTTGGACAAGGCCACAAACTAATTTCTGGAGACACGATTAGAGGCGTCGACGGGGATTTCTCCACCCACTTCCGAGAGGAACTTTGCAACGAGATCGGCGGACTCATACCAGATATTAACAACCTCTTGTCACACTTAGGAGCATCCCACAAACAAAGATACAAGTACGAGGATTTTATAGGCTATCTCGAAGAGTATCAAGAAAGCGAGGATTGCGATCCCCAAACTCGACAACTGACACCGCAAGCAATTGCTAAAATCCTCTTTCACTTCAGCATTATTGGGAATGCACAGAAGCCACACAATCGCCCAATATTTAAGTATCAAAGAAATCACCTCGCAATAAACACAAATGAACCCTTGGTCGTTCATCGCGGTTTAGTTAAAACACTAGGACTAAGATAAAGCTAGAAAGTTAACTCCCAAGTGGCCGATCTGAGGTGATTTTCCTCACCCCAGATCGCCATTTTTCTAATCAACTAAACACGACCATTTTGTCCTTCTCCCAACCTGCGCTACCCTCACCACAGGCGCCCCGCGCCTTGTGTTGGTTAAAGCGTTGGAAAGGATCCCCCATGGCTCTGAAACCGGAAGAGGTGAAGGCTGAGGTCGAGGCGACCAAAGGCCGGAAAGCCAAGCGCAAGAAGCTGAAGACCGCGCCGGAAGGCACCACCGAGAAGAAACTGCCCGGCGATCTGCGCAAAGGGCTGGAGGCGCATTTCGGCGGCAGCCTGGGCAAGGTGCGGGTGCATATGGGCGGCAATGCCAAGGAGGTCTGCAAGGAGCTGAAGGCCAAGGCCTTTACCGTGGGCAACCATGTCTATGTGGCCAAACCTGCCTTTGCCAAGGACTCCTACCTTCTGGCCCATGAGATGGCGCATGTACTGCAGCAAGGCAAAGGCAAGATGCCCAAGGCCAAGGACGGCGTCGCACTGGTTTCCAAGTAGCGCAGGCATTTTTCTGCAGCAATCGCCCGCAATCGCCACAATCTTAACCTTATTAAAACAAACTTAGCCGGAAGATGAGGTTGATAAACACAACCGCAGGCGGGTTAAGCTGCAGGCAGCAGATCGGAGGCGTCATGGCTTGGGCAGGACTTTTTCTGGGAATGATCGCGGGTTTTTCCGCGGCGGTGCTGGGATATACGGCAGCGGGACTGCCGCTGTGGGCCAGCGTGCTGCTCTACCCTGCCGCCGGTTCTGCCGTGACCGTTCTGGCGACCGCCGCCCTGGCCTGGCGCAGCCTGGCTCAGGAGCGCAACGCGCCGCAGCATCCGGCCGAACGCAGTCCGGCCACGGCCTGAACCGGCCAAGCAGCGGCACGGCACCAGAGTTTACCACTTTTGACATAATCAATTGGCCGTGACTCTCGCGAAAGAGTGAAAACCCTCGCCTTTTGCATAGTTGCCTTACAGATCCGGCTGCTTACCTTGTTATTGGGATGCAATAGCAGGGGGAAACCAGCATGGCTTGGGTGAGCGCAGTATCCGGTGCATTGGGCGGCCTGGTTCTGGCTGTTGCCGCCGGAATTTTTGGCGGCTGGCCGGTCTGGCTGATCCTGCTGCTTTACCCCTTCACTGCCGCCGCTCTGATGCTGATTGTGCTGGCCTTCCTGTACTGGCGCCAAAGCCGCCTGGACAGCAAACGCTCCGGCGGCCAGAGCACCGCAGCCTCCGCAATGCCGCGGAACCTGGGGGCTGATCTCTACTGATCCGCGGCGGGCCATTCCTTTGCAGCGTCTAAAGCCGGGTGTTCAGCCCCGCAGCCAGCTGACGATCTGCCCCTGGCTCAGCGCGCCGGCCTGGCGCTTCTTTTCCTTGCCGCGTTCAAAGGCCACCAGCGTGGGAATGCCGCGGATGCGGTAGCGGGCGCCGGTGGACTGGTGGTCCTGGGTGTTGAGCTTGACCAGCCGCGCCTTGCCGCCAAGCGCCTTGGCCGCCTTGGAAAACTCCGGCGCCATTGCACGGCAGGGGCCGCACCAGGGGGCCCAGAAATCCGCCACCAGCGGCAGATCATCGTTCTGCACCGCTTTCTGCAATGTGGCCGGATCCACATCCACCGGTTTGCCCGGCATCAGCGCCGCGCCGCAAGAGCCGCACTTCGGCCCCTTGGAAAGCTTTTCTTCCGGCACCCGGTTCAGCTGGGCGCAGGACAGGCAGGTCAGGGTCTTGGCGCCCATGGCGGCTCCTCCGGTTGCAGTTCCGCCCTGATAGCGGCAGCAGCAGCGGCTCCGCAAGAGAGGCCTGCGCGGCTTCACAAAGCTGTCACCGGGGCTGGCAGCAGCGGAACACTGCTTCAATATCAATTCTATGAAACAGATGCTCCGCCTCCTTCCGCCCTTGGCCGCCGTTCTGATCGCTGCAGAATTGGCACATGTCCTGAACCTTACAGCCGGTCTGGGGGCGCACCCCTGGTGGGCCGCAAAGGTGATCTGGCTGGGCGCCCTGCCCGGCCTGGCGCTGGCGCTTGCCGCCTGGCGGCTGCAGCTGCCGCGCTGGCTGGCAGCGGCAGGCTTTGCCGGTTTTGCGGCTGGCGCCTACACGGTCGCCAGTGCCGGCAAAACCCGGTTCGCCGCGTCTTATGCCGAAGACCTGCTGGCCGGGCAGTTCTGGTACTTTGGCTGGATTGCCGTCTGCGCCCTGGCAGCAGCGGCGCTTGCAACAGTTGCCCGCCCTTCTGCGCAAACCCGTTGACCGGGTCCGCCAGCCGCCGGAAGATGACAGGAGAGGCAACAAAAGTTCGGGAGATTGGCCATGATAACACGCCGGAAGATTCTGAGCACGGGCATGGCGGCCGCGGCGGCGGTGCTGCCGCTGCCAGCGCTGGCACGGAAGAAAGATCCTGAGGTCTTTGATCCCACACCGCAGGAGGTGCGCATCAAGAAAGAATTCGCCCCTGGCCAGATCCTGGTGCTGCCGCGGTCTTTTTATCTCTACTACGTGACCGAACCCCGCAAGGCGATGCGCTATGGCGTTGGTGTCGGCAAGGCCGGGCTTGAGTTCACCGGCTCTGCAGTGATCCAGCGCAAGCGGGAATGGCCCAGCTGGCGCCCAACGCCGGAAATGATCGAACGCGACCCCCGCGCCTATGCCAAGTTCGTCGACAATGAATATATTCAGCCGGGCGGCCCGAAGAACCCGCTGGGTGCGCGCGCGCTCTATCTGTATCAGAACGGTGTCGACACCTATTTCCGCATCCACGGCACCAACCAGCCGCAAACCATCGGCCACTCTGTGTCCAATGGCTGCATCCGGATGCTGAACGAGCATGTGACGGATCTGTACGAGCGGGTGCCGCTGGGCACCGTGGTGACGGTTCTTTAGGCACAGTATTGCCGGAATCTGCGTCGAAACCCCGCGTCATTCCGCATTTTTCTTGCGCTAACAGGGTTTCATACCCAATTGTGTCATCGCGACGTTACGCGAATGCCATCACTGTACCCTGCGCGGCGCGGTCATGATCATCTGCAGACTTTGCCGGCCTGCCGCAATCCGCGGGCAGATAATTTGAGACGACTTAGGAGTATGAGACGATGGCCACTGGCACCGTCAAATGGTTCAACACCACCAAAGGCTACGGCTTTATTGCGCCCGACGAAGGCGGCAAGGACGTTTTTGTCCACATTTCCGCAGTGGAACGCTCGGGGCTGACCGGCCTGGCGGACAATCAGAAAGTGACCTATGAACTGCGCGCCGGCCGTGACGGCCGCGAGTCCGCAGTGGATATTGCGCTGGTCTCCTGATCCGGATTTCCAATCCAGAGTAAGAGAATTCAGACAGCCCTGCCATTCCGGGGCTGTTTTCAGTTGCGGATGCTCTCAACCAGCTGCAGCGCGGCCGGCCCCAGCGCCGCCACGTTCAGCGCCACTCCTTGGGCGTTGGGGTGGATGCCGTCGTCCTGCATGTAGGCCTGCGCCGCTGCAGGATCCCCGCCCGCTTCTGCCGCGATGCCGGCAAAGGCATCCGGGTGCAGCACCGCGCCGAAGGCCCGGGCCAGCTCCGGGTAGATGGCATCAAAACTTTCCTTGTACTCGGGCCCGTAGTTCGGCGGCGCCTTCATACCGATGAGCATGACCTCGATCCCCTGGGCCTCAGCCGCCTGCAGGATGCGGGTCAAATTGGCGCGCGCCTCTTCCGGGGAGAGCCCGCGCAGCAGGTCGTTTCCGCCCAGCAGCACAATCAATCCGTCGGGGTTGTCAGACAGGGTCCATGCGGCACGCTCTGCCCCGCCTGCAGTGGTATCGCCCGAGACACCGGCATTCTGCAGCGTCACTTCGGCGCCGTTTTCGTTCAGCCAGCGCTCGAGCTGCGGCACCAGCCCCTGGCCCTGCGGCAGCCCGTAGCCCTGCACCAGGCTGTCGCCAAAAGCAGTGATCCGCAGCGGCTCTGCCCAGCCAGTACCCGCAAAAAGCGTCAAACTCAGCAGGGCCAGTATCTTGTGCATCACCGCAAACACTCCATATCCGATAGGTGGATCCAACAGGCAGGCCCGATGACCAAAGAAAACAGCCCCGTTCTGCATCTCTTAGATGCGTCTTTGACCCTGAATAGCAATACCGGCCCGGTAGAGATTTTGCACGGCATCTCGCTGGACGTGCAGCAGGGCGAGACCCTGGGGCTGATCGGCCCGTCCGGCTCGGGCAAGTCGTCGCTGCTGATGCTGATGGGCGGGCTGGAGCAGGCAACCGGCGGCCGCGTCGCTGCCCTGGGCCAGGATTTGACTGCAATGGATGAGGACGCCTTGGCACGCTTCCGCCGCAGCAGCATGGGCGTGGTATTCCAAAGCTTTCACCTGATCCCGACCATGACCGCCCTGGAAAACGTGGCAACGCCGCTGGAACTGGCAGGCGTCAAAGATGCTTTTGAACGGGCCCAGGCAGAGCTGGAGGCTGTGGGCCTTGGCCACCGCGCGGGCCACTTCCCGGCGCAAATGTCGGGCGGCGAGCAGCAGCGGGTGGCGCTGGC
>NZ_JWLD01000067.1:794-1601 GCF_000813725.1 Leisingera sp. ANG-Vp | reverse complement strand
GAACCGGGCGCTGGGGCCGGTGCGGCTGGAGCCGGAAGGGCCGGGGCTCTTGGCGATTGTGCCGCGGCGGCTGCTGCGGGATGTGATGAACGCGCTCAGGCGGGAGTGACGGGCGGCCCTCAGGCGGGATTGATGCGTTCTTCGGTTTCCGAGGCCTTGCGCTCGCGCAATACCGCGTAAAGACCCGCGCTGATGGTCAGCAGGATGCCGAACGCGGCAAGTGTGTTGGGGAGTTCCGAAAAGATCAGCCAGCCGAAGAACACCGCCACCGGGATTTCCAGGTATTGCATCGAGGCAAGCGTTGCGGTGGGGGCGTAGCGCAGGCTCCAGGTCATCAAGAGGTGCGCAATGGTGCCAAGCACGCCAGTTGCGGTCAGCAGCCACCATGTGTGGCTGGGCGGGGCGTCGAAGTTGAGGCCCTCAAACCCGGCAATGTCTCCAAACCACAGCATCGGCAGCATGAAGAGGCTGGCCAGGAGGCCGCAGACCGCTTGCAGCGAAACCGGCTCAGTCTCCTTGGCGATCTTGCGGGTGACCAGCATGAACAGGGCAAAGATCACCGCCACCAGCACCGGCCAAAGCGCGTTCCAGCCCACCGTGGCAAAGCTGGGCTGTATGACCAGCAGAGTGCCGGTGAAGCCGACGACACAGGCGCCGAGGCGGCGCAGGCCGACGTCCTCGTGCAGCACGTATTTGCCCAGAAGCAGCATGATGAAGGGCATGACAAAGGCAATCGCCACCGCATCAGCCAGCGGCAGGTACTTGAAAGCGGTGAACATGGCACCGACGCCGCCCATCTGCAGCAGA
>NZ_JWLD01000067.1:0-304 GCF_000813725.1 Leisingera sp. ANG-Vp | reverse complement strand
CCGCCCCGCTGCCGCCTGCATCGGAAACAGCGAAATCACCTCGCCTGCCTGCGCAGGCAGCGCCACCGGATGGGTCAAGTGAAAGATCACCTCAGTCTCTCCCACCAGCACACAAGGGGCATCATGCCCCTGCACCAGCGTATTGAAGGCCGCCAGCTGATGATCCACCCGCGCGCCCAGAAAGCCCACCGCCAGCACCACCGGCGCCGCAACCGAACGCAGCGCCTTGTCGAAATCGGTGCTGTCCTGCTCTGCCACAGGGTGCAGGCTCTCGGGCGGCAGCTGCATCCGCACCGCATCCGGC
>NZ_JWLD01000066.1 GCF_000813725.1 Leisingera sp. ANG-Vp | reverse complement strand
CAGACGCAAAAAAAACGGCGCAGCGGCTGCTGAATACACCCCCGGCCGGCTAGGCTTCATCTTCCGAAAACGCCAGGAAGTCTTCGCAGATCCCGCGCGCCGCCGCCGCCAGCAGGCGCCCGCCGTCTTCCGGCGCGGCCAGCGCCGAATGCGAGCCGACCCGACCGTCTGGGAACTCCGCCCGGTGTTCCTCTGGCGGTCCGTGCTTGTCGCCAGCGTGAGCCTTGATGAACTCCGCGCTCAGTTTCTGCGGCGGGTCTGCCGCGTCACCCGCAGGCAGTTCTCCCAGCAAGGCTTGGGTAATGGCCACCTCGGAGGGCGTGCCGTGCATCCCCTCCCAATCGCCATAAAGTTCTTTTCGCAATGCATTCACTTCCTCCGGCTCCCACCAACTGCGGATGCCGATGCGGGACGGGGCCAGATCTTCTGCCGCGCGACGCAGTGGGGCCACATTCGCGCCATGGCCATTCACAACAAAGACGCCGGCAAACCCCTGCGCCAGAAGGCCTTTGAAAACCGCAGCCGCATGGGCCTGAAACAAATCCGCCGGCATAGAGACGGTGCCCGGAAATGCCGTGTTGAACGGCGCCGGCGTATAGGCGAGCGCAGGCGCAACGATGGCGCCGCAGAGCTCTGCGGCCTGCAGCGCCACCGCCTCGGCGCAAATCGTGTCGGTGCCGATCCTCCCCATCGGCCCGTGCTGCTCGGTCGAACCCACCGGGACCATCACAGCAGCACCTTCGCACAATCGGGCTTCCACTTGCTGCCAGGTCATATGGGCAAGCTGCATTCTCTTCTCCTGTCTTTTCTTTGCGAACTGCGCTGGACAGCTTTTCCTTTGGCTGCAGGCGGCCTAATCTGCGGCAATGGAAGATTCATCGCCCGCAGAACTCGAAAAACCCGCGCTCGACCAACTGGTCGGCGCCGCAGTTAAGACCCACCGGATGCTGGCGGGGCTGACGCTGGCCGGGCTGTCGGAACGCTCGGGCGTATCCACTGCAATGATCTCCAAGATCGAACGCGGCCAGGTCTCGGCCTCGCTCACGACGCTGGAAGCGCTGGCAGCAGGCATCGGCGCGCCGCTGATCAACTTCTTTGCCGGAACGGTAGAGCATTCGGACGTGTCCTTTGTCGCCTCTGGCGAAGGCATGACGGTGCAGCGGCTCGGCAGCGGCTTTGGCCATACCTACAAGATGATCGGCCGGGCCGAATCCAGCCATGTCAGTTTCGAAAGCTATTCGGTGACGCTGGAGCAGCCGTTGAAACCGCGGCCGCTGTACCGCCACCGGGGGCTGGAGTTCATGCATATCACCAGTGGCGAGATGGTTTTCCAATGCGGCGATGCCACCTATGAGATGAAACCCGGGGACAGCATCAGCTTTGACAGCAGCAACGCCCATGGGCCGGTGGAGCTGAAAACAGATAAAGTGAGCTTCATCACAATGGTCACCAAGGCGGAAACCAGCGAGATCTGACGGGCGCAGCCGGGACAGCTGCGCCAAGAGGTGTCACAGCCCCCATTTCTCGCGGTTGGCCTCAAAAAAGCCGGTGGCTTTCTTCACCTTGACCCAGTTGTTGACGTAGTTGATCCAAACCTGGTCATCCTGCGGCAGCAGCATCGCAATCGGCGACGGTGCACGCGGGCCGGTGTCCGGGACACGGGTCACCGGAAACTTGCCCTCCAGGGTGGAGCCTTCGATGTTGGAGGTGATGAACACATCCGCCCGGCCGGCCAGCACTTCCTGGAAGCCGCGCGCAGGTGCCTCGACCACCTTGATGTCGGCATTCGGGAACCACTCGCGCGCCAGTTTTTCAAAGGTGGTGCCCAGCGTTGTCGCCACTTTCACCCCCGGCTGGTTGATCGAGTCATAGCCCGAGAAATTCCCGGCCTTATCCTTGGTGGTGAAGGGAAAAATTTCCACCGCGATATAGCTGTCGGAGAACCCCGCAACCTTCATCCGCGGCGGCGAGATCGAGGCCGATCCGGTAATGTGGTACTTGCCCGCAACCACGCCATTGACCAGGGTCTTCCAGTCGGTGGGCACAAACTCCACTTCGACGCCCAGATCCTTGGCAAGCTCAGCCATGATATCGATGTCATAACCCTTGTAGCTGTTGGTCGCCGGATCGCGCAGCGTCATCGGGTTCCAATCGCCGGTCGTGCCAACCTTCAGCACGCCGGCATCCAGGATCTCGTTCAGAGCGGACTGTGCCTGCGCAGCCCCCGCCAGCGCCACAGTCACCGCCGCTGCTGCCACGGTCTTGATAAAGCGTTTCATAGAAGTCTCCCGTTGGTGCGTCTTTGGTTGCCTAGGAAAAGAAGCAGATTTGATGCTTGATTTAACGGCAAAGCGGCAGTTAACCTCAAGAAAAATTTTTCTTGGGAAGAAAAATATGCCAGGGACCGCCCAGCCAAAGCCCGAAACGGCACCTGTCACGGCGATCGAACTCGCCGGTGTGAACAAATGGTATGGCACATTTCATGTGTTGAAGAATATCAATCTATCGGTCCGGGCCGGTGAAAAAGTTGTGATCTGCGGACCGTCGGGTTCTGGCAAGTCCACCGTTGTGCGCTGCATCAACCGGCTGGAGGAACATCAAAAGGGCATTATCCGGGTCGACGGGATCGAGCTGACCAACGACCCCCAGTCAGTTGCCGCGATCCGCTCCGAAGTCGGCATGGTGTTCCAGCAGTTCAACCTGTTCCCGCATCTGACGGTTCTGGAGAACCTGACACTGGGCCCCATCAAGGCCCGCGGCATTTCCAAATCCGAGGCTGAAGCCAAGGCAATGCATTACCTGGAACGGGTGCATATTCCGGATCAGGCCAGAAAACGCCCCAGCCAGCTTTCCGGCGGGCAGCAGCAGCGGGTGGCGATTGCGCGCTCGCTGTGCATGGAGCCCAAGGTTCTGCTGTTTGACGAGCCCACTTCGGCGCTGGATCCGGAGATGATTTCGGAAGTTCTGGATGTCATGGCCGAGCTGGCTCAGGAGGGGATGACCATGGTGGTTGTGACCCACGAAATGGGTTTTGCCCGCAAGGTGGCCGACCAAATGGTGTTTATGGATGCGGGCGAAATTGTCGAACAGGGCCCGCCCGAAGAATTCTTCGGCTCCCCCCGCTCGCCGCGCTGCCAGAAGTTTCTGTCGCAGATCCTGCAGCACTGACCGGAAAGACCGCATCATGAGAAAGACCCTGATCTTCCTGCTGCCCCTGCTGGCGCTTACCGGCTGCTCCAGCTCCTCAACCTGGGGCTGGTATGTGATCAACCCGATGACCCCAAGCGGCTGGGTGAATGTGAAATTCCTGATCTCCGGCATGGGCGACACCATCCTGATCTCGGTGATTGCTGCAGCGATTTCCATCGGACTGGGCCTGATCGTCGCGCTGCCCGGCCTCGCAAAAAGCCGCGGCTGGCGGATGGTGAACCGCATCTATGTTGAATTCATCCGCTCGATCCCGCTGCTGCCAATGCTGTTCTGGGTCTTTTTCGGCCTGCCCATCATCTTCCGCGAGATGGGAATGAACGTGCCGATCGACCCGTTCTGGGGCGCGATCATCACGCTCGCTCTATCGGACAGCGCCTTTACCGCCGAGATCTACCGCGCAGGCATCCAGTCGATTGCCAAGGGCCAGACCGAGGCGGCCCAGACCATCGGCCTCAACTACTTGCAAACCATGCGCTACGTGATCCTGCCGCAGGCGATCCGCCGTATCCTGCCGCCGCTGGCAAACCAGTTCATCTACATCGTCAAGATGAGTGCCTTTGCCTCGGTCATCGGCATGCAGGAACTGACCCGCCGCGCCAATGAGCTGGTGGTGAGCGAATACCGCCCGCTGGAAATCTACACCCTGCTGATCCTCGAATACCTGGTGCTGGTGCTGATCATCAGCGCAGGCGTGCGCTGGCTGGAGCGCCGGATGGGTTCGGATGAGCGCGGATAAGGAGAGAATGATGGACTGGAAAACCTTCATGGCCGAGACCGAGGCCAATATCGGCACCTTCTCCAAGGAGATTCCTGACACCGTACGCGGGTTTGGCATCATGGGCCAGGCCGCCAAGAAAGACGGCGCTCTGAGCGAGAAGACCAAGGAATTCATCGCCCTTGGCATCGCCATTGCCACCCGCTGCGACAGCTGCATCGGCTTCCACGTCCGCTCGCTTGTGCGTCTCGGCGCCAGCCGCGAGGAACTTTGCGAAGCGCTCGCCATGGCCACTTACATGGGCGGCGGGCCTTCGTATGCCTACAGCGCCAAAGCGCTGGAAGCCTTTGATGTATTCTCGGAATAGGAGGCGGGGATGCGGCCTGATCTGATCGGAGGCGAAGGTTACGTGCGCAACTGCTGGTATGTGGCAGGGCGCAGCGAGGATTTCGGGCGTGAATTGAACGCTCTCACCATGCTGGAAGAGCAGATAGTGATCTACCGCGACACCAAAGGCGCAGCGGTAGCACTGGAGGACGCCTGCCCGCACCGCAAGCTGCCCCTGTCGCGGGGCACCATAGAGGGCGACCATGTGGTTTGCGGTTATCACGGGCTGACCTTTGACTGCACCGGCGAATGCGTGATTGCCCCTACCCAGCTCGACAACCCGCCGCGCCGTGCCGCCGTGCATTCCTACCCGGCCGAGGACCGCTGGGGTTTCCTCTGGCTGTGGATGGGCGATCCGCAGCAGGCTGACCGCGCCAAAATCATCGACATCCCGAACTTCGACAACCCGGCCTGGGGCAAGACCGCCAAGGGCGCGATGGAGATGGCCTGCCACTATCTCTACATCACCGACAATTTGCTGGACCCCAGCCATGTGGCTTGGGTGCATTTGACCTCATTTGCCGGAGCTGGCACCGACAACCGTCCGCTGGACTTGGAAGAGACCGAAGACGGTGTGATTGTCTCGCGCTGGGTGTTGGACGAGGCGCCGCCGCCCTACTACAAACCCATGCTGCCATTTGGCCCCTCGTGCGACCGAAAACAGCACTACGAATGCCGCCTGCCCGCCACCGCCATCAACATGTCGGTCTATGCGCCCAAAGGCGAAGGCGGCAAGGATAAGCCGCTGTCAGCCAATGCATTTGTGAACATCTCCTACAATTTCATTACCCCGGTGGATGGCGCCCGCGCCCGGTACTACTGGTTCCAGCACCGCAATATGCATGCTGAAAATGAGGAGATGTCCAAACGCATGTTCGAAGGCGCCATTATGGCCTTCACTGAGGACAAGGAGGTGCTGGAGCACGTCCAGACCGGCATGGCCAAGCGCAAGTCACCTTACATCAACCTTGGCCTCGATGCAGGGGCGATGCGCTTCCGCACACGGGTCGCACGCCAGATCAAAGCTGAGGCCCAGTAAAAAGCCGTCTTCCCGCAAGGGAAACGGCAAGGAAGGACGCATTTTCCTGGTTCAGATTCAGCCCGCCAGCCGTCCGCCAGGCCCCTGCCCTACTGCCTGCGCGGGCGCGTCGAATACTTCACGGATGCAAGGGTACTGGGCCAGGATTTCAGCTCCGCCCGGCACCAAGCACGGGTCGAACACTCCATCCCGCCAAACCGCTGCGCCGTCCACCTCTATCGTCGGATCCAGCACGTTCAGCGAAATCTCACCAGGGGCATAGTGCCCGCAGGTGTGGAAATGCAGCAGCCGCGGGTTGCCAAAGGCTCCGCCGCTCCAGCGTTCGAAATTTTCCGCTGCAGCCATCGGATAGGCGCAGCCCGGGTGAATGCCAGCGTGCCAGGAGTGCATCGTCAACGGGTCCAAGGCAAACTGTTCGCCGACCCTTGCATAATGCATCCGGGCGCAATGCACGTCCATCTCGTGGCCGCTGAAACCTTCCAGCACGTTATCGCGGAAATGCACTGCCAAGGGTTCCTTCAGGTCGCAGCCGTAGGGCTCATAGAATTTCGACCCGGTCCCCACCAGGAACCCATCTTGAACAACGGCCCCGGAAAACCCCTGCGCAGGCACCGGTGCAAATACTGACATCGGGAACCGTGCCACGGCGACATCTGCAGCCCCGGATTTCGGGAACCCCGCCCCCGGACCGCTGAAATCAGTTCCCAGCGGGCAGGTCACCCTGATGTGCCCAGCTTTGGCAAACAACGCGTTCACCGCATCCTTCAGCGCCACAAACCCTTGATAGCTGGCCCGTCCGAAACCAGAGCCCAGCATACCGGCGTCCAGCGCATAGGACATGATCGGGCGGATTCCCTGCATGTCCGCGTTGAAGCGGATCTGGTCACCGCTGCGCGACAGGAACAGCACCCGGTCCACAGCCTTCATACGCGCCACCAGATCAGGCGGCAGCGCAGCACCCATCGGATCAAACGGCAGGATTTCGGCCTGCGCCTCGATCCCCAGATCCCGCGCGCGCTCCAATACCGCATCGCCTATCGCCCGGTCATAGTAGCCGTTTGCCGGATCCTCGCACAGGACCAGCAGCCGGTCGCCAGTGCGCAGGCCACCGCAGTTGACCAGCAGGTTCCGGGCCCCGGCCTGAAGATCCCGATCCAGCATGCCGATTTCCTCCCTTGCGACACTCACGCGGATGTTACCTGCGCCACCCGTTTCCGATCCAGAAGAATTTTCATCTGAGTAGAATTTTCTACTGTCATTATGGCATCGCTTTCCCCTATCCTCGGCTTAGGCAAACGCGGAGAGACCCAGATGAGCGCATGGATTGAGATGATCCCGGACGAGCAGGCCGAGGGCCGGCTCAAGGACCTGCTGGACAAGGCGCGCACGCCGCATGGCACCGTCGACACGGTGATGCGGGTGCATTCCTTGCGGCCCGAGACCATGAACGGCCATGTGACGCTTTACCGCTCGGTGCTGCACTCAGACGACAACAAGCTGCCGTTCTGGTTTCTTGAAGTCATCGCCAGCTACACCTCGATCCTGAACGACTGCACCTATTCGCTGACCCATCACTTCATGAACGTGCGCAACCTGCTGAAGGACCAGCCGCGCAGCGACCGGATTTTCACCGCGCTCAAGGCGCACCGCCCCGAAGACGAGTTCGAAGGCAAGGAACTGGCGCTGCTGCGCTATGCGGGCAAGCTGACCACCGACGTGGGCAAGATGGTCAAATCCGATTTCGAAGCGCTCAAGATCGCAGGCTGCGACGATGGCGAGATCCTGGAAGTGAACCAGGTCTGCGCCTATTTCAACTACTCGAACCGTCTGCTGAACGGCCTCGGCGCCACTACCGAGAACGACGTGATCGGTTACTACAAGGGCGACGGGTAACCGCCAGAGCTGCGCCGGTCACAGATCGGCGCGGAACGGTTCCAGACTTTCCACAAAGGCGTCCAGGAAATCCAGCGCCAGCAACGACCGGCTGCCCGAAACGGGGCGCAGGATCGACAGCCGGTGGTGTATCTCTGGCGCGAAGGGCACGATAGCGATGTTCTGGCCGCGGAACTGTTCGGCATCCAGGGCGCTGACGACCGAGGCGCCCTGCCCCTGGCTGATGATGATGCAGGCTGTCGAGAACTGCCGCACCTCGATCCAGCTGTTCAATTCCGCCCCGGATTCGGAAAACGCCTTGTGCAGGCGGCGGAAGAACGGGCTGTCGCGGCGGGTGTGAATGATCTTGCGGTCCCGCAAATCGTGCGGCGTGATAACATCCTGTTCTGCCAGCGGGTCATTTTGCGGCAGTACACAAACACTGCGGACCGGCACATCGATGTTCTCCACTGCCGGATGCGACGCAAATCCGTCGGTGATGCCGCAGTCATACTGCTCGCCGATGATCCACTCCAGAATCCGCTCCGGCCGGTCCGGCTCCAGTGTCAGCCGCACCCCGGGACGGTGCTCCAGGAACCCGGCCAGCAGCTTGGGCAGCAGCGCCGTGGCAAAGCCCGGCAGGCAGGCGATGCGCAGGTGGCCCGCAGTGCGCTCGGTCAAGTCCCGGTTGAGTTCCTCCAGGTGGTTCAGACTATCGAATACCCGGCCTACCTCGGACAACAGATAGCGCGCCTCGGAGGTGGGAATCAGCAGGCCATCCTTGCGGGTGAACAGCTCCACTGCGACGGATTTCGAGAAATCAGACAGCAGCCGGCTGGCGGCGGGCTGGGAAATCCCCAGCGTCTCAGCGGCGCGGGTGACAGAACCTGTGCGGGCGACAGCCTGAAAGGCCTCGAGCTGGCGGAGTTTGAATTTCAAGGGGTTAGCCGTTTTCTGAAAGTGACAGTCACGGCGCGACATAACATCGTGTTATGAAATTTGTCAAAAAACTTTTGCTTGAATTATTTTTCAAGCAGGCCAAAAGCTATCCGCAGAGCCAACTTTGGGAGAGAAGCTCATGTCCGTTAAATCCTTGCTCTGCGCCTCGGCTGTTCTGGCCGTTGCTGGCAGCACCGCATTTGCAGAAACTGAAATTCAGTGGTGGCACGCCATGGGCGGCACCAACGGCGAACGCGTCAACAAGATCGCCGAAGACTTCAACGCCACCCAGGACGCATACAAAATCGTGCCCGTCTACAAGGGCAACTACACCGAGACCATGACCGCGGCGATTGCCGCCTTCCGCGCCAAGGAACACCCGCAGATTGTGCAGGTCTTCGAGGTCGGCACCGCCACCATGATGTCCGCCAAAGGCGCCATCTACCCGGTTGAGAAACTGATGAACGACGCAGGCGAAGCCTTTGACGGCGACGCTTTCCTGCCCGCGGTAGTTTCTTACTACGAAACGCCGGAGGGCGAGCTGCTATCGATGCCCTTCAACAGCTCCACCCCCGTCCTGTGGTATAACAAGGACGCGCTGGACGCGGCAGGCGCCGATATTCCGACCACTTGGGACGAGGTGAAAACCGCCTCGCAGAAGCTGGTCGACAACGGCATGAAATGCGGTGTCTCCTTCGGCTGGCAGTCCTGGGTGATGATCGAGAACTTCTCGGCCTGGCACAACCTGCCCACCGGCACCAAGGAAAACGGCTTTGCCGGTTTCGACACCGAACTGACCTTCAACAACGCCAGCGTGGCGGCGCGCCTGGATGACGTCGCCTCCATGGGCAAGGACGGCCTGTTTGTCTACGGCGGCCGCCGCGGCGACAGCCTGCCGATGTTCACCAACGGCGAATGCGGCATGTGGATGAACTCCTCGGCCTACTACGGCTCGATCTCCTCGCAGGCGGAGTTCGCATTCGGCCAGTCCATGCTGCCGCTGGACACCAAAGTGGCCGACGCGCCGCAAAACTCGATCATCGGCGGCGCCACCCTGTGGGTGCTCGAAGGCCATGACGAGGCGGAATACAAAGGCACTGCCAAGTTCCTGAGCTACCTGTCCTCGCCCGAGGTTCAGGCCTGGTGGCACCAGGAGACCGGCTATGTGCCGATCACCACCGCCGCTTACGAGCTGTCCAAGGAGCAGGGCTTCTACGAGAGCAACCCG
Organism: Leisingera sp. ANG-Vp; assembly: GCF_000813725.1. Lineage (GTDB taxonomy): Bacteria > Pseudomonadota > Alphaproteobacteria > Rhodobacterales > Rhodobacteraceae > Leisingera. Next base: position 61,174 of record NZ_JWLD01000066.1, on the reverse strand, counting down.
GGCACCGACACCGCGATCAAACAGCTGAGCCTGAACACACCGACCGCCAACAGCCGCGGCCTGCGCTATGGCAACTTCGTTCAGGTCCGTGACGTGATCAACGAAGAGCTGGAAGCCCTGTGGAGCGGCGAGAAATCCGCGCAGGAAGCGCTGGACGCTGCGGTTCAGCGCGGCAACGACCTGCTGCGCAAGTTCGAGCGCACCGCCAACCGATCCTGACGACCCGGCCCTGCCGCCCCTCCCCCGGGGCGGCAGGGCCTACTTTCTGACTGGGGCCTTTCATGCTCAAACGGGTGCATTTCCCAACCTCGGCGCTGCCCTACCTGCTGGTCGCGCCGCAGATCCTTATCACGCTGGTGTTCTTCATCTGGCCCGCCAGCCAGGCGATGTATCAGTCCTTTCTGATCGAAGACGCCTTTGGCCTCGGCACCGAATTTGTCTGGTTCGAGAATTTCCAGATCCTCGCAACCGACCACCACTACCTGGCCAGTTTCCAGCGCACCGCGGTGTTCTCGCTGCTGGTGGCCGCACTGTCGATGGGCTTTGCTCTGATCCTCGCGGGCTTTGCCCAGCGGGTGGTGCGCGGCGCCATGTTCTACCGCACCCTGCTGATCTGGCCCTATGCGGTTGCGCCGGTTTTGGCCGGTGCGCTCTGGGTTTTCATGTTCAACCCGACCCTGGGCATCTTCCCCTATTTCCTGGAATTCGCAGGCATCACCTGGAACCACTACCTGAGCGGCCCCCAGGCCATGGGTCTGGTGATCCTCGCCGCCGCGTGGAAGCAGGTCGCCTATAACTTCCTGTTCTACCTCGCCGCCATGCAGTCGATCCCAAATTCGGTGATCGAGGCCGCCGCCATCGACGGCGCAGGCCCGGCGCGGCGGTTCTGGACCATCATCTTCCCGCTGATCTCGCCCACCACCTTCTTCCTCCTGGTGATCAACATGGTCTACGCCTTCTTCGAGACCTTCGGCATCATCCATGCCGTGACCCAAGGCGGCCCCGGCACCTCCACCACCATCCTGGTCTACAAGGTGTTCAACGACGGCTTTGTCGGCCTCGACCTCGGCGGCTCTGCCGCGCAGTCGGTGGTGCTGATGGTGCTGGTCATCGCCATGACCGTCGTCCAGTTCCGCTTTGTTGAAAGAAAGGTGGCTTACTGATGGTCGAACACCGCCCCCTCACCGCCTTCCTCACCCATCTTGTGCTGATCCTTGGCGTCTTTGCCATCGCGCTGCCAGTGTGGATCACCTTTGTCGCCTCCACCCATGACGAGCTGCGCATGAACCAGGCGCCGCTGCCGCTATGGCCCGGTGAGTACTTTCTGGAGAACATGAAGCAAACCCTGTTCGGCTCCGGCCTCAGCGGCACTGAGCAGGCACCGGTCTGGCTGATGCTGCTGAACTCGCTGGCGATGGCGCTGATGATCTCGACCGGCAAGATTGCGATCTCCCTGCTGTCGGCCTTTGCCATTGTCTATTTCAAGTTCCCCTTCCGCATGGGCTTTTTCTGGATGATCTTCATCACCCTGATGCTGCCGGTCGAAGTGCGGATTCTGCCAACGTTTGAAGTCGTCGCGAACCTTGGCATGCTGAACAGCTACTGGGGCCTGTCGATCCCTCTGATTGCCTCGGCCACCGCAACCTTCATGTTCCGCCAGGTGTTCCTGACGGTGCCGGACGAACTCTTGGAGAGTGCCCGCATCGACGGCGCCGGGCCGCTGCGGTTCTTCTTCGACATCCTGCTGCCGCTGTCGCGCACCAATATCGCGGCGCTGTTTGTGATCCTGTTTATTTTCGGCTGGAATCAGTACCTCTGGCCGCTGCTGATCACCACCGACACTTCGATGACCACCATCGTGATGTCGATCAAGCAGATGCTGGAAGCAGCCGAACAAAGCCCCCAGTGGAACATCATCATGACCACGGCCCTTCTGGCGATGATCCCGCCGGTGTTTGTGGTCATCGCAATGCAAAAGCTCTTTGTGCAGGGCTTGACGGAAACCGATAAGTAAGGCGCCCGATAAATGGCTGATATTCAACTCACAGACCTGGTGAAATCCTACGGGCCGACCGAAGTGCTCCACCATGTCGCAGGCGACATCAAGGACGGCGAGTTCATCGTCATCGTCGGCCCCTCCGGCTGCGGCAAGTCTACCCTTTTGCGCATGGTAGCGGGGCTGGAAAGCGTTACCTCCGGCGAGATTGCCATCGGCGGGCGCCGGGTGAACGAGCTGGAGCCTTCGGCGCGCGACATTGCCATGGTTTTCCAGAACTACGCGCTCTATCCGCATATGTCGGTGCGCCAGAACATGGCCTATGGCCTGAAGATCCGCAAACTCCCCAAGGATGAGATCAACCGCCGCGTCGAGGAGGCCGCCGAGATCCTGGAAATCAAACAGTACCTCGACCGCAAGCCGCGCCAGCTGTCGGGCGGCCAGCGCCAGCGGGTGGCCATGGGCCGCGCCATCGTGCGCGACCCGCAGGTGTTCCTGTTTGACGAGCCGCTCTCAAACCTCGACGCGAAGCTCCGGGTGCAGATGCGCCTGGAAATCCGCAAGCTGCAGCAGCGGCTGGGGGTGACCTCGATCTACGTGACCCACGATCAGGTCGAGGCGATGACCCTTGGCGACCGGCTGATGGTTCTGAACGGTGGCTATGTCGAGCAGTTCGGCACCCCGATCGAACTTTACGACCGTCCCGCTTCGGTGTTTGTGGCCGGGTTTATCGGCAGCCCGTCGATGAACTTTCTGCCCGTTGAAGTCAGCGGAAGCCAAGCTGCCCTGCCCGGCGGCGGCGCTCTCTCCGTCGTTTCGGCCCATTCCGGCACAGCCACTTTGGGCCTGCGCCCTGAGCATCTGAATGAAGACGAAAACGGCCCCATCGCCATTGAAGTCGACATGCTGGAGCAGCTCGGCGCCAACACTTTGATCCACGGCCGCCTGCACGGCACAGAGCACAGCATCACCGCCAGCGTCCCAGGTCATGCCCATGACGGCATTGGCAGCATCCGCCGCTTCTCAGCCTCGCCGGATTTGACCCATCTATTTGACACGGGCTCCGGAAAACGTCTGGAAATCTGATGAAGCACCCTCAAATCCACGCTTTCTCCGGGCAATCGGGTGTTATTCGTTTGGCCGGCCACCGCGGGGCGCGTGGCATTCTGCCCGAAAACACCCTTGAAGGCTTTGAATTCGCCATCAACTCCGGCGTCGGGCTTCTGGAACTCGACGTCACCGCCACCCGTGACCGGGTGGTGGTGATCACCCACAATCACCGCCTGACCCGGTCGATGATCCGCGACCGGGATGGAAACTGGCTGCAGGGAGAAGAGCCCAAGGTCTCCGGCCTCACCTACGCCGAGCTGCAGCAATACGACGCCGGGGGCCTGGACAGCAACAGTGCCTATGGTCAGCGCTTCCCTGACCAGGCATTTCTCAGCGGCGTGCGTATCCCCAGGCTTTCGGAACTGCTGAAACTGCTGCAGCAGCCGAAGCATCAAAACGTCCACTTGCTGCTGGAGGTCAAATCCGACCCGGACCTGCTCGCCGACACAGCCGCACGGCAGGCGCTGGCCGAGGCAGTTGTGGCCGACGTCCGCGCCGCAGACATGCAGCTGCGCACTGTATTGCACAGTTTCGACTGGAACCTGCTGGCCGACTGCCAGCGCCTCGCCCCGGAAATGCCGGCGTCCTTCCTCACCCAATTACCGGAGAACGCCGCTGATGTCGGCGAAGACTCCTCCAAGGAGGTGAACCCGGTGGCCGGCTGCAGCGTGCTCGACCTTCCTGCGCGGGTTGCCGCCGCCAACGGCCAGTTCTGGTGCCCCTATTACCGGGACATCACCGCAGACGCGCTGGCGCTGGCCAAGAATCTAGGTCTGACGACCATGGTCTGGACTGTAAACGAGCCCGGAGACATCGAACACATGATCGATCTCGGCGTAGACGTGATCTGCTCTGACTACCCCGGCCGCGTGCAGCATTTGCTGCTGAAACGCGGCCTGCACTGGCTCCCCGAAGCTGAACGCTGAGATGCAGACTGTTCAAAGCGTCTTTGCCCGCTACGAGGAGCTGCGCACCAGGCTGCCGGAAAACACGACCCGTCCGGGCACCGCCTCCATTGCGTCGCTGCTGGACATTCGGGATCAGGCGGACGCCTTTGTTTTTGATGCCTTTGGCGTTCTGAACGTCGGCACCAAACCGATCCCTGGCGCGGCAAAGCGTCTGGACCAGCTGCGCGCAACTGGCTGCGCCATCCGCATCCTTTCCAACGCCGCCAGCAACGGCAAAGCGCAAACTGTAGAGAAGTTCCGCACCCTTGGCATGCCGGTAGAGCCGGACGAGATCATCACCAGCCGCGACGCTGCCCTTCAGGAACTGGACAACCGCCTTTGGGGGGTGATCGCAGCTCCGGATGACAGGCTGGAGGATATCCCCTCCCCTGCCCTTCGGCTCGGCCAGGATGCAGCGGCTTACAGCCAGGCCGAAGGGTTCCTGTTCCTGTCGAGCGCTGAATGGGACACTGGGAAACAGGCCATGCTGTCCGCAAGCCTGGAACAAGTGCCGCGCCCCGTGGTAATTGCCAACGCTGATCTGGTTGCTCCGCGCAGCGGCGGCCTATCCCTTGAGCCGGGCTTTTTCGGCCATCAGCTGGCGGATCAGGGCGTGCAGGATGTGCGCTTTTTCGGCAAACCCTATTCTGAGGTTTACAGGCTGGCCGCACAGTCTCTGCCGGACATCGCACCGGAGCGCATCCTGATGTGCGGGGATACTCTGCACACCGATATTCTGGGCGCATCTGCACAGGGATGGAAAACAGTATTGGTCACCCGTGACGGGGTGCTTGCCGGCCAGGACCCGCAAAAGTTCATCGCCACTTCCGGCATCTACCCTGACTACAGGCTTGAACGGATCTGAGCAGTGACAGCCGGAACCCGTAAACGAGTTCCGGCCGCGTCCTTTCAGCCCAGGATACCGGGCAGGTTAAGCCCATGCTCCCGGGCGCAATCCTTGGCAATGTCATACCCTGCATCCGCGTGGCGCATGACGCCGGTTGCCGGGTCGTTCCACAAGACGCGCCCGATGCGGCGGTCTGCGTCCTCGGTGCCGTCACAGCAGATCACCACGCCGGAATGCTGGGAGAAGCCCATGCCGACGCCGCCGCCGTGGTGCAGCGACACCCAGGTCGCGCCGGAAGCGGTATTCAGCAACGCGTTCAGCAGCGGCCAGTCAGAGACAGCGTCCGAACCATCCTGCATCGCCTCGGTCTCGCGGTTCGGCGAGGCCACCGAGCCCGAGTCCAGGTGGTCGCGGCCAATGACGACAGGCGCCGACAGCTCGCCATTGCGAACCATTTCGTTGAACGCGAGGCCGGCTTTGTGGCGGTCGCCCAGGCCGATCCAGCAGATACGTGCAGGCAGGCCCTGGAAGGCAATCCGTTCCTGCGCCATATCCAGCCAACGGTGCAGGTGCTCGTTCTCGGGGAACAGCTCCTTCATCTTGGCGTCGGTCTTGCGGATATCCTCCGGGTCGCCCGACAGCGCGCACCAGCGGAACGGGCCGATGCCCTTGCAGAACAGCGGGCGGATGTAGGCAGGCACGAAGCCGGGGAAGTCAAAGGCGTTCTCCAGCCCCTCTTCCAGCGCCATCTGGCGGATGTTGTTGCCGTAGTCGACCGTCGGGACACCCATGGCATGGAACTGGCACATGGCATCCACTTGCACCTTCATCGAGGCACGGGCGGCCTTTTCGACCGCTTTAGGGTCTGTTTCGCGGCGCTCCTTCCATTCGCCCATGGTCCAGCCCAGCGGGAGATAGCCGTTGACCGGGTCGTGGGCGGAGGTCTGATCGGTCACGATGTCGGGGCGGATGCCGCCTGCTTCGGCGCGCTTCACCAGTTCCGGGAAGATTTCTGCCGCATTGCCCAGAAGGCCCACGGATTTCGCCTCGCCCGCAGCGGTCCAGCGCTCGATCATCTCCAGCGCCTCGTCCAGGGTTTCCGCCTTCTCGTCCAGGTATTTGGTACGCAGGCGGAAATCGATCGAATCCGGGTTGCACTCCACCGCCAGGCAGCAGGCGCCGGCGAATACAGCGGCCAGAGGTTGCGCACCGCCCATGCCGCCCAGGCCGCCTGTCAGGATCCATTTGCCCTTGAGGTCGCCGCCGTAATGCTGGCGGCCGGCCTCGGCAAAGGTCTCATAGGTGCCCTGCACGATCCCTTGCGTGCCGATATAGATCCACGAGCCGGCCGTCATCTGGCCGTACATCATCAGGCCCTTCTTATCGAGCTCGTTGAAGTGGTCCCAGTTCGCCCAATGCGGCACCAGGTTGGAGTTGGCGATCAGCACCCGCGGCGCATCCTTGTGGGTCTGGAACACGCCGACCGGCTTGCCCGATTGCACCATCAGGGTCTGGTCTTCTTCCAGGTTCTTCAGGTTCTCGACGATGAGGTCGAAATCCTTCCAGGTGCGCGCGGCACGGCCAATGCCGCCATAAACCACCAGCTCATGCGGGTTCTCAGCCACATCGGGATGCAGGTTGTTCATCATCATCCGCATCGGCGCCTCGGTCACCCAATGCTTGGCGGTGATTTCCGGGCCGGTGGGCGGGAAGATGTCGCGGGTGTTCTTGCGGGGATCGCTCATGCGGGCCTCCAGTTTTTGAGATCAGTCAGAATTCGGGTGAGATGGGTGCGCAGTTTGTCCGCGCGCTCCGGCAGATAGGTCCAGGGCGCCGCCTCTTCGCAGTAGGTTGCTTGCGCAAGTTCCATCTGGATGGCGTGATAACCCTCCGCGGGGCGCCCGTAGTGGCGGGTGGTCCAGCCGCCTTTGAAGCGGCCATTGAGGACAGAGCTATAGCGCTCTGCCGCCTCGCAATGGGCCACGGTCATGGCCTCGATTGCCGGATCGCAAGTGGTGCCCAAGTTGGTGCCGGTGTTGAAGTCCGGCAGGCGGCCCTCGAACAGGAACGGAATGTCGCCGCGGATCGAGTGGCAGTCATAGAGGATGGCAAATCCATGGATAGCCTTCACCCGCTCCAGTTCCGCCTCCAGAGCCTCGTGGTACGGCGCGTGAAAGGCCTCGCGGCGGCGGGTGATTTCCGCCTCGTCCGGCTCCTGCCCCTGGCCCCAGATCGCCTGCCCGTCAAAGTCGGTCAGCGGCACCAAAGTGGTGGTGTTTTGCCCGGGATAGAGACTGATTCCGGCCGGATCCCGGTTCACGTCGATCACATAACGGTGGACCGGGGTGCGGACGGTTGTCACCTCCTCCACCAGCTCCGAATACAATTCATGGATATGCCAGTCGGTATCCGCCAACGCCTGGCCGGTTTCATTGAGGCACTCCCAAATCTCCGGCGGCACATCGGTGCCGGTGTGGGGCAGCCCCAGCACCAGCGGCGATGAACCTTGGGTGACTTCGATCATGCCTTGACCTCCACGCCTGCAGCGGCAGCGACACGGCCCGCACGGACCATGGCACTGGCAGCCTCGATATCAGGCGCCAGATAGCGGTCCTCTGCCAGCGAGGGGATATCCTCGCGCAGCATTGCCAGCACGTCCTGGAGGCGCGCCGAGGTTTGCAGCGGCGCCCGCGCCTCCACGCCTTGGGCAGCGCAGAGCAATTCCACGCCCAGGATCACCGAGAGGTTGGCGTTCATCCTGGTCAACCGCAGCGCGCCATGGGCGGCCATCGACACGTGGTCCTCTTGGTTCGCCGACGTGGGCGTCGAGTCGGTCACGCAGGGGTTGGCCAGATGCTTGTTCTCGCTCATCAACGCAGCGGTGGTCACCTCGGCGATCATAAAGCCCGAATTCAGGCCCGGATCAGGTGTCAGGAAAGGCGGCAGGTCGTGGCTGAGGGTCGGGTCGACCATCAGCGCCACCCGGCGCTGCGCAATGGCGCCGATTTCGGCCACGGCCAGCGCGATCTGGTCGGCGGCAAAACCTACATATTCCGCATGGAAGTTGCCGCCTGAGACGATGCGCCCCTCACCCACCAAAACCAGCGGGTTGTCGGTGACGGCGTTGGCCTCGATCTCCAGCGTCTTCGCAGCCATTCGAAGCACATCCAGCGCCGCGCCCACCACCTGCGGCTGGCAGCGGATGCAGTACGGGTCCTGCACCCGTGTGTCGCCCTCACGGTGGCTCTCGCGGATCTCGGAGCCGTCCATGATGCCACGCATCTGTTCCGCCACGTCGATCTGCCCGGCATGACCGCGCAGAGTGTGGATGTCGGCAACCAGCGGTGCAGTGGAGCCCATGATGGCGTCGGTGGTCAGCGCCGCAATGGTCATCGAGGCCTCGGCCATGCGCCAGGCATCAAACAGCCCCGCCAGCGCGCAGGCGGTCGAGAACTGGGTGCCATTGATCAGCCCCAAGCCTTCCTTTGGCCCCAGCACAATAGGCTCTAATCCGGCCTTTTTCAGCGCTTCGGCGCTGGACATACGGGTGCCTTCGAAGGTCGCCTCCCCTGCCCCGATCATCGCCGCCGCCATATGCGCCAGCGGTGCCAGATCGCCAGAGGCCCCGACAGAGCCCTGCGACGGGATCACCGGGATCACGCCATGCGCCAGCATCTTCTCGATCTGCTCAATCACCAGCCAGCGCACCCCCGAGGCGCCGCGGCCCATGGACAAGAGCTTCAGCGTCATCATCAGCCGGGTCTTGTCCTCCGGCAGCGCCTCTCCGACCCCGCAGCAATGGCTGAGGATCAGGTTGCGCTGCAGGGTAGCCGTGTCATCCGGTGCGATCTTGGTGGAGGCCAGCTTGCCGAAACCGGTGTTGATGCCATAGACCGCCGCCTCGCCTGCGGCGGCCTCGGCCACCATTTGCGCCGCGGCCTCGACCGGCTCACGAGCCGAAGCATCCAGCTTGGCCGGAATCAGATTGCGGTAGATATCTTCCAGCGTGGCTAGCGTCACCGTGCCGGGGATCATCTCGATCATTGGTTGCCCTCATAGATACGGGAGTGAAGGGGATTGAAGCCGATGCGGTAGGCCAGCTCGCCAGGTGTCTGCACATCCCAGACAGCCAGATCTGCCCTCATACCAGCGGAAATCTGTCCACGGTCCGTCAGCCCCAGCGCGCGGGCGGCATTGCGTGTGACGCCTGCCAGCGCCTCCTCCGGCGTCATCCGGAACAGGGTGCAGCCCATGTTCATCGTCAGCAGCAGGGATGTCAGCGGCGAAGAGCCCGGGTTGCAGTCGGTCGCCAGCGCCATCGGCACGCCGTGGGTGCGGAAATGCTCAATCGGCGGCGCCTGGGTTTCACGGATTGTGTAGAAGGCGCCGGGCAGGATCACCGCAACCGAACCGGAGGCTGCCATCGCCTTGGCGTCCTCTTCGGTCGCGTACTCCACATGGTCGACTGACAACGCACTGTATTGCGCGGCCATAGCAGTACCGCCCTGATGGCTCAGCTGCTCGGCATGCAGTTTCACCGGCAGACCCAGCTCCTGCGCCACCTTGAACACCCGCTCGATCTGTTCGGGTGAAAACGCAATGTTCTCACAGAAGCCATCGACCGCGTCCACCAGGCCCTCGGCGTGGGCGGCGTGCAAGGCAGGAATGCAAACCTCATCGATATATTCGTCGTCACGGCCCTTGTATTCGGCAGGCGTGGCATGGGCGCCAAGGAAGGTGGTCTTCACCGCCACCGGGCGCAGCTCGCCCAGACGGCGGGCAGCGCGCAGCATGTTCAGCTCGGTCTCGCGGTCCAGTCCGTAGCCGGACTTCACCTCCACCGCGGTGACACCTTCGGCAATCAGCGTGTCCAGCCGCGGCAGCGCATCCTGCACCAGCTCCTCCAGCGAGGCTGCACGGGTTGCCGACATGGTCGAAACAATGCCGCCCCCTGCCCTGGCAACTTCCTCGTACGACGCGCCATTCAGGCGCATTTCGAACTCCATCGCACGGTTGCCGCCAAAAACGATATGGGTGTGGCAGTCGATGAATCCCGGTGTCACCAGACGTCCGCCGAGGTCGCGCTGCTCCCAAGCGGAATTGTCAGCTGGCAATTCCGCATGCGGGCCGGCCCAGGCGATTTTACTGTCCGAAACGGCAACCGCGCCGTCCTCGATCAAGCCATAAGGCACGTCTGTCCCGGCCATAGTGGCCAGCCGCGCGCCGGTCAGAACATAATTCCCTGTCACGGATTCCCCGAGTCCCTTGGTTGCCTCTCTGGCAATAAACTACGGGATTTGGATATTATGTCTAGTCATAAAGTGAAAAGAAGTTGCGCACGAGGTCTGGTTGCTCCCCCCAGACCCGGTATGCTTGCCTATCCCAATCGGGTCTTGGGAACAGCCGGATGCAAATCGTCAATAATGATCGGATGCGCATGAGGATGCCCGTCCTGCAGATGCGGGTGGTCCGGGGGCAGATCATCGTGGGTGTGTTCAACCGGGACTGAGCTGTTCAGCGGCCAAAGCCGGATTGCCGCAGCAAGGCCGCCCGCCGACATCAAAGCCAGGATCAGCATCGCAGCCCCTGCCCCAAAAGCAGCTGTCAGGGCAGCTGACAACGGATAGAACAGAAGCCAGCAGGCATGCGACAGCGTGAACTGCGCGGCAAAGACGGCCGGCCTGTCCTCAGGATGCGCGGAGCGTGTCAGAAGCCGCCCGGAGGGGGTTTGAATGACGCTGTAGGCGAACCCGGTCAGGAACCACCCAGTCAGCAGAACCGGCAATGACAGCGCGCCAGCAAGCCCAGCTGCACCAAGAACGGCAAAGACCGAAATGCCCAGCACCCCGCCCGAGATCATCAAACGCCGGTCAGTGACTCGCTCCAGCAGCCGCGGCAGCAGAAAGGCGGCCACCATCGACCCGCCGCCAAAGGCGCCCAGAGCCACCGCAACCGCGCTCTCTGACAGCCCCAAGTCTGCGCGCACAATGACCACCGTATTGACGATGACCATCGCGCTGATGGCGGCCACAATCCAGCTCAGCGACAGCAGGCCGCGCAATCGCGGTGTCCGCAGGTAGTTGCGGATGCCGCGCGTGGTGCGCTCATAGATCGGCCGCGGCTCCTTGGGTGCCGGAGACGGCAGGCTGATAGACAGCAGCAAAAGCGCCGAAGCTGCAAAGCCAAAGGCCGTGCCCCAGAAAAGATTGTCAAACGTCACCAGCGTCAGCAAGGCTGCTGCCAGCATCGGACTGATCAGGCTCTCCAGATCATAGGCCAGCCGCGACAGCGACAGCGCCTGGGTGTATTCCTTCTGATCCGGCAGAACGTCCGGGATTGAGGCCTGGAACGCGGGGGTGAAGCCAGCCGAGGCCGATTGCAGCACGAAGATCAGCACGTAAACCTGCCAGACCTCCGAGACGAACGGCAGGCAAATGGCCACCCCCATCCGCACGAGATCCAGCCTGATCAGCATGCGCCGCCGGTTGACGCGTTCGGCAAAGGCTGCCGCTACCGGTGCGACGGCAACATAGGCCACCATCTTGATTGTCAGTGCAGTCCCCAGCACCAGACCGGCACGGTCTCCGGCGAGGTCATAGGCCAGCAAGCCAAGCGCAACAGTTGCCAGACCAGTGCCGCTTAGAGCCACGATCTGCGCAAGGAAGAGATGCCGGTAGGTCCGGTTTTGTAAGATAGCAAACATGGGCTAGAGATACCTGCTGATGGACTTCAGGTCGGCCAGCATTTCCTGGCCGCCTTCATAGTCATTGCCGGGAACTAGGCAGTGATCGATGTGATCATGGATCAGCGCGCGTTTTGCATTGGTGACGGCGCTTTCGACGGCCTGCAGCTGCTGCGCGATGTCCAGGCAGGGTTTTTCCTGTTCGATCATTGCGATCACTTTTGCCAGGTGGCCATTGGCGCGTTTCAGCCGTGCGGCAATTTTCGGGTGGCATTCATGTGTGTGTGTCATGCAATTGAGCTATCCCCCCCTAGAGGATGAGTCAAACAACAGCTGTGCCCAAGCTGGTCATTGTTGTTCCGAACTAACCATGCTGGCAAAGGCAATTGTCAGCTGACAATCCAGCCGGGTGGAAACCTGAAACAAGCAATTTTCGCCCTTAAAAACGCTTTACTGTCGATGCACCGGAAAAATTGTCCGCTGACAACTCTCACCTCAGCAAGCGGCCACAAGGCTGGGTCTTGGCCACTCAAACGGGACCAAGGCACCGAGATACGAACGGCAGATTTTCTCTCCGAACCTGATCCACTAGCAAGTTGGTTGGACTGAGCTGTTTCCATGCAACAATGCGTTCACCATAGGAGCCGTTGAAAACTGCCCAACCCGGGCCTTCTGTGCCAGACGCCGCAGATAAGCTCCGGGACTGCGAATGGAACCCATCTTCTCCAGCATGCAGAGAACCGCAACGGCAGCCTGCTTGCGGCCCATAGCAGCGCGTGCGTCGCTCAGAACCGGCATGTCGATGCCCATCATTGGCGACAGCCTCTCGGCGACATGATCAGCATCCTGCCAGTTGCGAAGTTGACCTGGGAAAAAGTTTTGGAACTCCTGGCACGCCCTTTGCACCTGCCTGAGGTCATTCCCAGGCATAGAGTTCTCTGGCTGGTTTTCTTTGCCGTTGTTTTTTTTGTCAGCTGTTGCGTGCGTTTCAGAGTCAAAAACAGATTTATCTGAATCCTGTATGTGCCGCTCATTTTGGTTGCAGCTGCCGCTCATTCCAGTTGCAGAAAGGGCAGGGCAGGGAGGTTCCCCGCTCTCCGGCAAAGCAGAGATCTCCTTGCGGAGGGCTTCTTCTGCCTGGGCAAGATTGTCTTCGCAGGGTTTGCGGCGCAGCAATTTACGGACAGCCTCGACCAGTTCAACGGCCTGTTCCGGTGCTGCTTCGATCAGTTTCTGGCGCAGTACGGCTACCTTGTCCCGAAGGACGGCAAGGTGTTCGGCTTGGGATTTCGCCGCCAGTGCCGCGTCAAAGATCTGACCGGCATGGCGGGCGAGGGGAGAAAGGTCGAACCCAAAAGCCAGCTGACAATCCCCGCCTGTCCGGCGGGCATAGCGCTTGCGGTTGGGGCTGTTCTTGCGGCTGACAATGCCGATCCCTGTGAGGCTTGCCAAATGACGCCGCAGGGTGCTTTCAGGCATCCCATTCAACCGCTCTGCCAGTTTGCGGTTGGAAGGGAAAACAACAGCGCTATCTGGTTCAGCCGGGATTTCCCGTTCCGGGAAGAATGTCATCAGTGCCTTCAGCACGCCCAGCGTGCGGTGGCTCAGTCCGAATTCCTCGGCGGCATGGGTGAGCGCAGCCAGAAGGTCCCATTTGTCATGGGTACCTGCCAGCTGGCCGCACTGATCCATCCGCCCAAACGCGATTTGGGACGCATGTTCCATCATTTTTTTCACGAAAGACAAAAAATACCCGCCCCCATGCGGCGCATGGAGTTGACAGTGACGAGTCTGAGAGGCTATTCCAAAGGTGCTAAATCTGAGAACGGCCTTCTGGGATGTAATGTCCTGGGGGGCTTTTCTTTTGTCCGGGCTTCGTGCCTCCTGTCCTGTTTTCTCTGCTCTTCCTTAGTCTTCCGGCTGCTCAGGCTGGTCTTGCTGCCAGCGGCCGTGAAGTTCGCTCATGATCCTCTCTGCGTTGGCGTCGAACCAGGTGTCGAACCCGGGCGCGTCCTTGGCGGAGATAGTCAAAGTGATGCCTTTGGCGGTGGACTTGATACCCGCCACCGAGGTGCCGTTGCTGCCCTGCAGACTGCGTGATTTCGCCGGGGCAGGGGCCTGTCTGGCCGCCTTTGCGGCGTTCTGCGCGGCCTGAAGCACCGCCTCGAACCGTCCATCAGAGTCGTTAGACTGGAAATCCGGCGTATTTGTTGCAGCAAGCGCGCGGGATTTGGCCTCTGCGTCCTCGAACAGCTTAACCAGCGCCATCCAGCGCTCGCGGCCGATGCTGGGGGCCGATCCGATCAGCCGCAGCAGCGGCAGTTCGAAGGCATTGCCCACCTTCAGCATCCGCGACACCATCGGAAGGTCGATCGACAAAGCCGCAGCGATTGTCTGCCGTTCATAGCCATCCGATTGCAGCTGCGCCGCAAAAGAGGCCTTCTCGATGAAACTCAGGTCCTGACGCGAGGTGTTTTCCTGGCCCTGCGCCATCACCAGCGCATGGTCGTCCAACTGACGGACCATCGCCTTCACCGGCAGGCCCAGCTCCCGCAGCGCACGCAGGCGGCGGCGGCCGTAAACGATCTCATACCGTCCGGGCGCCTTGGGGTGGGGGCGCAAAAGCACCGGAACCTGCTGACCATAGGTCTGCAGGCTCTCCATCAGCTGGTTCAACGCGGCGCTGTCGAGCCCCAAGCGGTCTTCATAACCCGCATCGTCAATCAGGGAGGTATCCACCTCCTGCACCGCGCTTTCTTGCAGCTTGCTGAGCGAAGACTGCAGGGCTCCGACTGCACCGCGCGGCATCATCTTGGGTTTTGCCGCCGGTGCTGCCGGAGTTTGCGGGTTCAGAGCTGTGCTCAGGATGCCTTTGCGTGCCATCAACGCCTCCATGCCTGTTGAAGGAGCGACTCTATTTCATCGTTCACCTGATTGAGGGAATCCACTGCACGGTCATAGGTCGACCTGTGAAACTGGGACCTTTCTACCTCGTAAACGGTCTGCTGGGTGAGGCCCGCGTCGGAAATCGCGGTGGATTTCAGCATTGGCGCGACCATCACTTCTTCCCCGAACAATTGCCGCATGAATGCAACCACTTGTTGCTGCGGCCCGTCATTCGGCTCGTATCGGTTGATCAGGAAACGCAGGAAATCAAACTCCAGCGAAGCCCCCGCATTAGACACTACATCAAGCAATTCGGCACTCATCTGCAGGAATTGCGACATCGAGGCGATATCCAGCATGTTGGGTACAACGGTAATCACCACGCCGGTAGATGCGCAAAGCGCCGACATCGTCAGATAGCCCAGCTGCGGCGGGCAGTCGAAGATGATCACGTCGTAATCCTGTTCGACCTCCTCCAGTGCGGCGGCCATGCGCGAGAAGAACGCAGGCTGCACGTTGTTCAGGAGCGCCTGAGGCGTTTCGTGCTCGAATTCCTGCAGAATCAGCCCGCCGGGCGCCAGGTCCAGGTTTGCGAAATAGGTCTGCTGGATGATCTGACGCAGGGGCAGGGGATCATCATAGCGGATTGCGTCATAAATCGTCCCTGTTTCGAGGAAATCGACCTCAGGCCGGTAGCCGAAAAGCGTCGTCAGCGAAGCCTGCGGATCGATATCCACCGCCAGCACCCGGTAGCCTTTCAAGGCCAGCCGCTGCGCGGTGTGAATGGACGAGGTGGTTTTGCCGGAACCGCCTTTGAAGTTCAGGAACGACAGCACCTGCACCTTGTCGCCTTCCCTGCGGCCGCGCAGGTAGGTGCCCGGCGTTTTGGCCGATGCATCCAGGATCTTGCGCATCTCCTGCAGATCGGCTGCCGAATAATGGCGCCTGCCTCCGGGAGTGGTGTGAACCTCAGGGAATTTGCCGTCAAAATGCAGCTTGCGCAGGAAGCTGGGTGAAATACCCAGCATCTCTGCCGCTTCGCCCGCGCTGAACAGGCGCAATTCCTTCCTTGCGTCCGGCGCAAAACTCGCCAGCATATGGCTTTCAAGGGCCGCACTGAGGTTTTCCGCGTTCTCGCGGATTCGCTGATTGATGTGGAGTGCTACTGCCAACTGCTGCCCTCTCGATAGTAACGCTGTTTTGCGTCAGCGCTTTATTTATCGTTTCTATACGCAATGCGAACGCAGTTGTGCAATAGATTCCTTCATTTACAGGTTGCAAGCCGGGTGTCCAGTTTGCCGGCAAGCACAGGAATTGGCTGCTAGAAACAGCGTAAGTTACTGAATAACAAGTGGTTTACTGTAAATCTCCAAGAAGAGTAGACCTGTGGGTAATTTTTCCCGGCAGTGTGCATGATGCGCAAATAAAGGCTGTTAGCCGAGTCGCGCAGGCTCAAAGTTCTCCGGGAAAAATGCATGTTTAGGCTCTAATACAGTGTTTCGAAGTCCTTGCCAGGACCGGGATTCCGCTGACCGGCAAAGCCGGGACGGTTCCAGCAAACGGAGTGTCGGTTTTTGCAAGCGGATTTCGGAATCCTGCACGTCAAACCGCGCCGCCATCGCCAAACTCTCCGTCAAAGGAGAACACTGCCATGACTGAGCAAGCCACCGCGACCCGCTCGCGTTCCGGCGGCCGCCACGCCCGCCGCGCCCTGCGCACTGCGCCGAAATTCGACATGCTCCCCGGGCTCACCCGCAATATCCCCCTCTGCGAGGTGATGGATGCAAGCCAGGTCGAGAAGATCGACAATGCGTCGATGGACATTCTGGAGAATGTCGGCGTTCAGTTCCGTGACCCAATCGCGCTGGAAGACTGGAAACGCGCTGGTGCCAAGGTCGACGGCGAGCTTGTCTACCTCGATCGCGGACTGGTGCGCGAGCTGATCAAGACCATTCCGAGCGATTTCACCTACCACGCGCGCGACCCGAAAAAGAACGTGCATCTGGGCGGCAAGCATTCGATCTTTGTGCCGATGACCGGCGCGCCGTTCCTGCGCGATCTGGAGGACGTGCGCCGCAACCCGCTGCTGGAAGATCTGGCGATGTTCCACAAGCTGGCGCATATGATGCCGGCCATGCACTCCTCGGCGCACCACATCGTTGAGCCTTACGACCACCCGATCAGCCAGCGTCACCTGCGCATCACCTATTCGTCGATGAAGTATTCGGACAAGACGTTCATGGGCATGACCACCAGCCCCAAGAACGCCGAGGACGTGATGGATATGTGTGCCATACTGTTCGGCGAAGATTTCATCATGAACAACCCTGTCACCACCGGCAACTGCAACGGCAACTCGCCGCTGGTTTGGGACGAAACCATGCTGGGCGCCATGCGGGCCTTTGGCAAGCGGCGCCAGCCGGTGCTCTGCTCGCCCTTTGTTCTGGGCGGCGCCAACACCCCGGCCTCGGTTGCGGCCTCGGTTGCGCAGCTGAACGCTGAAGCATTGTCGGCGCTGGCCTATACCCAGGTCTGCAACCCGGGCACCCCGGCGATTTACGGCCACTACCTGTCCACCGTCAGCATGAAATCCGGCGCCCCGATGGCGGGCACGCCTGAGATCAGCCTGATGAACTTCATGATCGGCCAGATGGCGCGCTATTACGATGTGCCATGGCGGACCTCCAACACTCTGGGCGGCGCCAAGACCTTCGACGCGCAGGCCGGCTACGAATCCGCGACCACCCTGTCCGCCGTCATGCACGCGGGTGCCAACTACATCTGGCACTCTGCAGGCTGGAACGAGGCGGGCATGCATTGCTCTGTCGCCAAATTCATCGTCGATGCCGAGCAATGCGCCATGGCCTACCGGATGGCGGAAGGCCCGAAATGGGATGACTTTGACCAGGCGATCTCTGCTGTGCCGGACGTTGGCCCCGGCGGCCATTACCTGGGCCACCCGCACACCCAGGAGAACTTCCAGCAGGCGTTCTTCATGCCCGACATGTTCGACAATAATTCGATTGAGCAGTGGCAGGCCGAGGGCAGCGTCGAAATCACCGAACGTGCGCTGACTCACGCCAAGAAACTGCTGGCCGAATACCAGGAACCGAAGCTGGACGAAGCCAAGAACGAAGAGCTGCTGGACTACATCGCCCGGCGCGAACGGGAAATCCCTGCCGCGGACGAGCTGAACCAGGATTACTGATCCACTCTCTCCTCCCCCGACTGACCCGTCCTGCAAAGGGCGGGTTTTTTTATGTCGGTTGAGGCCGGGGCAGGGGTCGGAATTCTGCAAGTCCGGGGTAGAGCGATCGCTCTACCGTGCGGTTATGACTGAGACACAGCACAAAATAGCCGAGAGCCTGGACCGCCAGTTTGCCGAAATGGGATTTGCCACCCAGGGCGTCGAAGCCCTGCGGGCTGGTGCCGACGTTTCACTGCGGACGCTCTACAAATACTTCCCCAGCCGCGAGGCAATGGTGTTGGGTGCGCTGGAGTACCGCGACCAGGCCTACAACGACTGGATTGCCGGAGGGCCGGGGCAGGGGGCTGCGCATGTGCTGTACCCGCTGGCGCGTCTTGGCGACTGGCTGGAGCAGGTGTCCAGCACCGGCTGCCTGTTTCTGAACGCACTCGCCGCCTATCCGGACAGTGAAGCAATCCGCCAGGCGGTCGAAGGCCACAAGACCCGGCTGCAGGCGCAATTCCGCAAACGCCTGCTGCACACAGCGCCGGATTGCGACGCTGAAGCCCTCTCGGCCGCGCTTTTTCTGCTGCACGAGGGGCTGACCGAGGCCGCCCGGTTCCACGGCCCCAAGGCAGCCGCTGCCACCGCCCTGCGCAGCGGCAATACCATTCTGCTGGCGGCGGGGATCAAATGACCCCGCCAGCCTTCTACCTCCAACATGGGAAACACAGATGAAAATCGCAGAAATCCACGTCTTCCAGCATGATCTGCCGGTCAAGAACGGCCCTTACACAATGGCCAATGCCGAGGTCTGGGCGCTTGATACTACGCTGGTGAAACTGGTGGCGGACAACGGCCAGGTGGGCTGGGGCGAAACCTGCCCGGTTGGCCCGACTTACGCCGAATCCCACGCTGGAGGTGCCCGTGCGGCGCTGAAAGCGATGTCAGAGGGCCTGATCGGAGCCGAGGTTGCGCCCGTGAGCCTGCACCGCCGCATGGACGGGCTCTTGACCGGCCACAACTACGCCAAGGCCGCCATCGACATCGCCGCGCATGACCTCTTGGGCAAGCATCTGGGCGTCAGCGTATCAGACCTCTTGGGCGGCGCGGCTACGGAGCGGGTGCCTTCCTACTACGCGACCGGCGTTGGCGCGCCGGATGGCATCGCCCGGCTGGCGGCCGAGAAGCTGGCCGAGGGCTATCCCCGCCTGCAGATCAAGGTCGGCGGCCGCCCGGTGGAGCTGGACATCGAGACCATCCGCAAGGTCTGGGAGAAGGTCCGGGGAACCGGCATGAAGCTGGCGGTGGACGGCAACCGCGGCTGGACCACACGCGACGCCCTGCGCGTCAGCCGCGAGTGCCCCGAGATTCCCTTTATCATGGAACAGCCCTGCAACACGCTGGAAGACCTGCAGAAAATCCGCCCGCAGATCTCCCATGGCCTCTACATGGATGAAAACAGCACCAGTCTGAACACGGTGATCACCGCGGCCGGCACCGGTCTGGTCGACGGCTTTGGCATGAAGGTCACGCGCATCGGCGGGCTGCAGCCCATGCGCGCCTTCCGCGACATCTGCGAGGCCCGCAACCTGCCGCATACCTGCGATGACAGCTGGGGCGGCGACATCATCGCCGCCGCCTGCACCCATATCGGCGCCACCGTGAAGCCAGGCAACCTTGAGGGTGTCTGGCTGGCCGCGCCTTACATCGAGGGCAATTACGACGCGGAAAACGGTATCCGCATCGAGGGCGGCCACATCGCTGTGCCGCAAGGCCCGGGCCTGGGCATCACCCCGGACGAGAGCCTGTTCGGCGCTCCGGTTGCATCCTTCTGAGTGAGTGAGGAAACATGGAATTCCAAGGAAAGTGCGCGCTGGTGACCGGCGCGGCGGGCGGAATCGGCGCCTCCATCGTCAAGCGTCTGCGCGCAGCGGGCGCCAAGGTTGCTGCAGCCGACCGCGACACCAGCGGCATCGAAGCCGAAGCGCATCTACCCGGCGACCTGCTGGACGCAGACTATGCTAACGCCCTGCCGCAAGCGGCAGCAGAGGCGCTAGGCGGCCTCGACATTGTCATCAACAACGCCGGTGTCATCACCCGCGGCCCGGTGACCGAAACCTCGGACGCCGACTGGGACCTGTCGATGGGCGTGAATGTCGAGGCGCCTTTCCGCATTTGCCGCGCCGCCATCCCATTGATGGCCGAAACCGGCGGCGGTGCCATCGTCAACACCGCCTCCTGCTGGGGCGGCAAGAACCCGGGGCCGAACCATGCGCTCTACTGCATGACAAAGGCGGCAATTGCTTCGTTGACGCAGTGTATGGGCATGGATCACGCCCACCAGGGCATCCGCATCAACGCGGTCTGTCCCAACGAGGTGAACACCCCGATGCTGCGCACCGGCTTTGCCAAACGCGGCTTTGTCCCGGACAGCGCGGTGGCAGAGCTCGGCAAGACCGTGCCGCTCGGCCGCATTGCCGAGCCGGAAGACATCGCCGATGTGGTGCTGTTCCTCGCTTCCGGCGCCGCCCGCTACATGTGCGGTGCGCTAGTGGAGGTGAACGGCGGGAAACCGGTGTCATGAGCCGTTTTGAGGGCAAAGTTGCGCTCGTCACCGGCGGCCGCAGCGGAATTGGCCAGGCCATCGCCCGCCGCTTGGCGGACGAAGGCGCCCGCGTTTTCACCGCGCAGCGCGGAGCGGATGCGGAGTTTGAAGGTATTTCCGCCGATTTCACCGATCCAGCCAGCCCTGCGAAGGCAGTAGCGGAAGCTGTCAGCAGGGCAGGGCGCCTCGACGTGCTGGTCAACAACGCCGGCATGATGCAGGAGGCGCGCGTCGAGGACATGTCCCTCGCTGACTGGCAGCGCAGCATGACAGTGAACCTGACGGCGCCTTTCCTGATGATCCAGGCCGCTTTGCCGCATCTGCGCAAGACCAAGGGGAGCATCGTCAACACCGGTTCCATTGAGGGTCTCGGCAGCAATCCCGGCCACGCTGCCTATTGCGCATCCAAGGCAGGCCTGCATGGGCTCACCCGTGCAGTGGCGGTGGACCACGGGCACGAAGGCATCCGCTGCAACGCGGTGGCGCCGGGCTGGATCGATACAGAGCTGAACATGGATTTCATCGAAAACATGCCCGATCCGAAGGCCTTCCGCCGCGAAATAGGCCGCATCCACCCGGTTGCCCGCACCGGCAAGCCGGAGGAAGTGGCAGCTTTGGTTGCTTTCCTGGCGTCGGAGGATGCCGGTTTCATCACCGGCCAAGTCTACACCGTCGACGGCGGCCGCATGGCCAAGCTGAGCCTGCCTTGAAATACAGGAAAGGCCTGGCTGGCTTTCAGCCAGGCCTTTCAGCCTGCGAATGTGCAGTACTGCGACTGGTAGGCTTTCAGCAGTGCAAGAAGCTGCCGCGGCTGGGTATCGTCCGGCAACGGTTCCATCAGCAGCCGAAGACTGCCGACTTGCTGCTCCGGCACGGCCCCGTACACTGCTGTTCGGAGAACAGGTTTGTAAGGCGGCAGGAACCGTAACTCGAACGATGCGGCACCGCCATTTTTGCGGCCGTCTGGTTTCCAGAACTCAACCGGGCTGCCATCCAGCTCAGGAATGACTGTGCGGCTGAGATCGAAAGTGATCTCTAAAACCGTGCGGTCCTGCCTTGCGGCAGACTCCGCATAATACGAGCGCGCGGTGATGCTACAGCCATCGACCTTCATGTCCCGTATGGGCAGCAGCGGCGTGTAGAGCCCCCGGCCCAGGCCACCGCCGGCGTCTGCCTCAGGCGCCGTCACCGAGGCATGCTTAATCCGGCGGGCAAGGTTTGTTTGGCCTTCGCTTGCTGAAACCTTATCCGGCTGAATGGCCGCAAAGAACAGACCAAGGCCAACTGTGAATAAAGATTTGCAAGACAATGGTTTGTTCCGGAATTTATGAACGAAACGCCTGCAGGCTATAGTGTCGCCGCACGCACTGCAAATACCTGCCGCAGCCCAGGGGCTGGCTTCTTTCTGGTCGAAAATACTCCCGGGGGAGCCGCCGCAGGCGGCGGGGGCAGAGCCCCCGCCAAACTCTATTCCTTCCCGGACCGCCATTCCTTCCACGCCAAGTAGGTATTGGCACCGAGAGAGGCAAAGGGTTCTGGCGGCAGCTTCGGCGGCATCGGCTGCGACAGGAAATGGCTGGCGATCTCCGACCCGCCCTGAACAGCCAATTCCGCGGCGCCGATGCCCTGCAGGGTGCCGCGGGCGATGCCGAGGCCGTTCTGGCAGCAGGCGGAGTAAACGCCTTGGTCCAGCTCGCCAAAAGCAGCTGATCCGTTGCGGCTGAGGCAGAGCATTCCAGCCCAGCGGTGTTCCATCTGCACGCCTTCCAGATGCGGAAACCGTTCCTTGAACTTGCGGTCATGCACCCAGCCTGCGTTGCGCAGGCGCATGTCGCTGGTTTCGATCGTCGGGTGAAAAGTTGAGCAGGTTCGGATCAGGATGCGATCACCATAAGAGCCGGAAACCCGCCGCACGGATGTCCCCATCGGATCCGCCGGGGTCACAGACCAGCGCGCCTCGCCGCCCAGGCGCTGGACCTGTTCCGGCGTCAGACGTTCCGTCATCGAGGCATAAAGGCAGATATGCATCAAACGGCGCTGACAGAATCCAAAGCTCTCCAGGTGGCCATTGTTGGCCAGAATGACAGAACCGGTGGTCACGCGCCCCTTCAGGCTTTTCACAACCCAGCCGCGGCCCTGTTTTTCGAACCCGGTGACGGGGGAGTTCTCAAAGACGCTGATCCGCCCGGCCAGATGTGCCGACAAAGCCCGGATATAGGCTGCGGGCTGGATCATCACTGTGCCCGGCGCATAAAGGCCGGAGGTGTAATGCGGGCTTCCGGTCAGCTCCTGCATCTCTGCTTTGGAGTAAAGCGTATGCGGCTCCCCCAGCCGCTCCAGATGGGCGGCAAAATCGCGGTTGTGCTTGTCGCCTGAACGGGTGGCGGCGGCATTGATCTTGCCGGCCGGGTCAAACATCTCCTGTGCCAGGGCACAGTCTTCTGCAACCGCTTTGGCAAAGGCGATGGCCTTGCGGTTCATGGCAATGGCCGCCTGGTCTGCTTCCAGCGCGTCGCCTGCGTAGTTGTCCGAGGCCAGATCATGCGGCAGGTCGATCATGAAGCCGGAATTGCGCCCGGCAGAGCTTTCGGCAAAGGGCCCGGCCTCCAGCAGTGCCACCTTCAGCGACGGGTCCAGCTGGTGCAGGCGGCGGGCCGCTGACAGGCCCGCAAACCCGCCGCCGATGATCGTCACATCGGCGGTCAGGTCGCTTTCCAGCACCGGCAGCGCGGCCTGCTGCGGCAGGATGGCATTCCATCCCGCCGCACCGGTCTGCCGGGGCAGTCTCTTGGCGTCGTAGCGGCTCAATCCACGGCCTCGTCAGCGTCATCGGCCAGGTCGATCCAGATGGTTTTCAGCTGGGTGTACTGGTCGTGGGCGTGAACCGAGTTGTCGCGGCCGCCAAAGCCCGACTGCTTATAGCCGCCGAAGGGGGTCGAGATGTCGCCCTCGCCAAAGCTGTTCACCGTCACCGTGCCCGCCCGGATTGCCCGCGCGCCGCGGATTGCCCGCTTGGCATTGGCGGTGAAGATCGAGGCGCAGAGGCCATAAGGCGTGTCATTGGCGATCTGGATTGCCTCGTCGAAGCCGGAGATCTCAATCACCGACAGAACCGGGCCAAAGATCTCTTCGCGCGCCAGCGTGGCGTCATTGCCGGGCACTTCGACCACGGTGGCCTCAACAAAGGCACCGTCATGTGCCTTGCCGCCCAGAACCACGTTGTCTGCCTGCTCCAGATAGCCGCAGACCTTGTCGAAATGCGCCCGTGAGACGAGTGCGCCCATGCGGGTTTCCGGGTCCAGCGGATCGCCGACGTTCCAAGCCTTGGCGTGGTGGGCGATACGCTCCAGAAGCTCAGCCTTGACGTTCTTGTGCACGATCAGGCGGGAGGAGGCAGAGCAGTTCTCACCCATGTTCCAGAACGCGCCGTTTACGATATGCTGGGCCACGCGGTCCAGATTCTCGGCGTCATCCATGACAATGGCCGGGTTCTTGCCGCCCATTTCCAGCACCACTTCCTTGGCGTTGCTTTCGGCTGAGTAGGTCAGAAAGCGCTTGCCGGTCACGGTGGAGCCGGTGAAAGAGACCATGTCGATATCCATGTGGCGGCCGATGGGCTCACCCACGTCAGCACCGCCGCCGGGCACGATGTTCAGCACGCCGCGGGGCAGGCCGGCTTCCATCGCCAGTTCGGCTACGCGCAGCGCGGTCAGGGTGGTTTCAGCCGCCGGTTTCACCACAACCGAGCAGCCGGCTGCCAGCGCCGGGCCGATCTTCCAGGCCAGCATCAAGAGCGGGAAGTTCCAGGGCAGCACCAGGCCGACCACGCCGATGGGTTCGCGCACCACCATGGCGATGTGATCGTCCGACGCCGGCGACACCTGATCATAGATCTTGTCGATCGCCTCGGCGTGCCATTTGATGCAGTGAATGGTTTCCGGCACATCGACGGTTTCGCAGTCATAGATGGTCTTGCCGCTGTCGAGGCTCTCCATCACGGCGAGTTCGCGGGCGTTGCGGGTCATCAGCTTGCACAGCCGGATCAGCACGTCCTTGCGTTCGGACGGGTGCAGGCGCGACCAGCGGCCGTCGTCAAAGGCTTCGCGTGCCTTTTCAACTGCCACGTCCACGTCCTCGGCACCGCAGGCCGCGATGTCGGCCAGCTTCCCGCCGGTGGCCGGGTTCACAGTCTCAAAGGTCTTGCCGGACGCGGCCGGGCAGTATTTGCCGTCGATGAACGCGCCCGTGGGCAGGTCCAGATTGGCGGCGATGGATTTGTATTCGTCCTGGGTCAGCAGCGACATGGATCAGCCCTCCGCCTCGATATCTGCGATTTTCTGTTTCAGCACGCGCACGACTTGCTCCAGCGCGCGTTTGTCATCCTTGTTCAGGCCCTTCAGCGGCGGACGCATGGCGCCTGCGGCGATGCCGTTCATGGTGACGCCGTGTTTGATGGTCTGGATGAACTTGCCGCCCTGCTCCAGTACCCGCATCATTGGCATCAGCGCCGACATGATCCGGCGTCCTTTGGCGAAGTTGCCCTCGATCACACAAGCCTTATAGAGCGCCACGTGTTCCTTCGGCAGGAAGTTCGAACCGCCGCAGACCCAGAAGGGCGCGCCCCAGGCAAAGAACTCCAGCGCCTGGTCGTCCATGCCGCAGCCCAGCTGGATGTGCGGATAGTCGCGGGCCAAGAGGTGCACCCGGTTGATATCGCCCGAGCTTTCCTTGATGCCGCAGAAATTGCGGCTGCGGCCAACCCGGTCGAGGAACTCCTCGCCCATCATGGTGCCGGTGCGGTGCGGGTAGTTGTAGAGCATCACCGGCAGATCGGCGGCCTTGTCGATGGCCAGCGCATTCAGCGCGTTTTCGCGGTCGGTCGGAACCGAGTAGGGCGGCGAGGCCAGCAGGATCGCATCGGCGCCGATGTACTTGGCGCCTTCGGCCAGCGCTATGGAGTCGCTGGTGAGCATCGCACCGGTGCCGACCACCAGGGGCAGGCGGCCCTTCAGCTGTTCATGGGTGAATTTGGCCAGCTCCAGCCGTTCCTCGACGGTCTGGGCATAGTTCTCGCCGGTTGAGCCGCCGGAGATCATCCCGTGCACGCCGTTCTCAACCAGGTATTCGATCACTTCGGCCTGGGCGTCCCAATTGACGCTGCCGTCCTCGTGATAGGGCGTCACCACAGGGGTGTAGATCCCTTCAAACTTGAAAATAGGGGTCATCTGCGTCCTCATGCAGGGGTTTTGCGCGCCACCGTCCCCAGCGGCACATCAAGCCCGGAGGGCATGACGAACAGCTCGATCTGGTCGCGCGACAGGTTCCAATGGTCGATCGCCAGCTGCCCCGCCGCCGCCTCGTCGCCGGCCTCGATGGCGGCGATGATGGCGTCATGCTGGGAGCTGGCCTCGCCCAGGTTTTCCGCCATCTGGCGGTCCTGGGGGCGGTAGAAGGTCATGCCGATGCGGGCATGATCAATCAGCAGGCGCTGAAAAGACGGGGCGAGATAGATGTTGTCGGCCATCTCGCCGGTGATCTCGTGAAAGCGGTTGTTGGCCATCGCCCGGTCGGCGCCGGAACCGGAGCGCAGCGCAGCCTTGAAAGCCTCCTGCGCTTCCTTCAGCTCGGCGATCTGCGCCTCGGTGGCGTTCTTGGCCGCCAGCTGCAGCACTGCGCCGTACATCATCGGCGCCGCCAGGAAGAAGTCCCGCAAAGTCATATGCGACATCTCGCTGACCCGCGCCCCGCGGTTTTCCCGCAGGTCGACATAGCCTTCGCCCGCCAGCTGCCGCAGCACCTCGCGCAGCGGCGTGCGCGACAATTCGAATTCTTCCGACAGCTTCGATTCGTCGAGATCGGCGCCCGGCCGCAGGGCAAGCGTCATGATGGCCTTTTTCAGGTGGCCATAAAGCTCTGCCTTTCTGCGTTTGGACGCGTCTTTCATTCAACTCTCCATCGTTGCCTATGAACCTGTCCGGCCAAGATGGCGCGGCAGAACGGGTTCGGCAACCTCATTGCTCAAATTGTGTTAGTGGAAAATACAAATTGTGTACAGAGAAAAAATATGCTGTATGCGAGTCGGATTTTGGAGGGGGAAAGACAGGTGACGATGCAACCTGATGATGCCGTGATCGACTGCCGCAATTTGTGGAAGATCTTTGGGCGCCGTGCGGATGAGGCGATGAAAGCCGTTCAGGAACAGGGCCTTGGGAAACTGGAAGTGCGCGACAAGTTCGACTGTGTGGTGGGGGTGCAGGATGCGACCTTTACCGTCGGCCGGGGCGAGATCTTCTGCATCATGGGCCTCTCAGGCTCCGGCAAGTCGACCTTGATTCGCCACGTGAACCGGCTGATTGAGCCCACATCCGGCCAGCTGTTCATCGAAGGCCAGGACGTCAATCAGCTGTCGGCGCGGGATCTGCGCGAGGTGCGGGCCGAGAAAATCGGCATGGTATTCCAGAATATGGCGCTGATGCCGCACCGCACCGTGCTGGACAATGTCTCCTTCAGCCAGGAAGTGCGCGGCCACGACCCCAAGGCGCGCCGCGAGAATGCGATGCGTGCCATCGACGCCGTGGACCTCAATGGCTGGGACCAGAAATACCCCGACGAACTTTCCGGCGGCATGCAGCAGCGCGTGGGTCTGGCGCGTGCAATTGCGGCGGACCCCTCGATCCTCTTGATGGACGAACCCTTCTCGGCCCTCGACCCGCTGATCCGCCGCCAGCTGCAGGACAAGTTCATGTCGCTGTCGGCTGAGATGAAGAAGACCACCCTGTTCATCACCCACGATCTGGATGAGGCGATCCGCATCGGCGACCGCATCGCCATCATGAAGGACGGCGCCCTGGTGCAGGTCGGCACACCCGAGGATATCGTCACCAACCCGGCTGATGACTATGTCGCTGACTTCGTGGCGGGCATCTCTAAGCTGGAGCTGATTTCCGCGGCCAAGATCATGACCCCGGTTGAGCAGTTCGAGCAATTGAACGGCCCTGCCAACACCGACAGCTGGCCCGAGGCGCATCCCGATCACTCTCTGGACGATCTGGTCAATCTTTCCATCGCCACCCAGCACCCGGTGGTGGTCAAAGCCGGCGGCAAAGCCATCGGCATTGTCACCAAGAACGCCCTGCTGCGCGGCATCCAGGGCGATGTCGAAGACGCAGCCAGCCTGAAGCACTAAGGAGCGGGACCCATGGCAGACAAAAAATTCAGCATTCTCGACCCGTTTTCCTCGGTCGATCTGGGGCTGGCGGAATCGGCGGACGGCGTGAAGCAATGGGCGATTGCGAACCGCGCGATCATCCAGCCGGTCAAGAAGTTCTTTAACGAGATGATTGTCGGCATCGACGCTGTGCTGAACGCGGTGCCGCCGATGATCATGCTGGTGATCCTGATCCTGATTGCCTGGCAGGCCGCGGGCCGCCGGGTGGCGGTTCTTGTGGGTGTTGCGATGTTCGCGCTTGGCTTCCTGTCGCCCAACGCCTGGGGGCTGGCGATGACCACGCTGGCGATTGTGGTCTCGGCGGTGATCCTCTGTTTCATCATCGGCCTGCCGCTGGGCATCCTTGCGGGCAAAAACGACCGGTTCGAAACCGCCATGCGCCCGGTGCTCGACACCATGCAGACCATTCCTGCTTTTGTGTATCTGGTGCCGGTGGTGATGCTGATCGGCATCGGCAATGTCTCCGGCGTGATCGTGACGATCATCTTTGCCCTGCCGCCGCTGATCCGACTGACCAGCTTGGGCATCCGCGGCGTGAACCCCTCAGTCGTCGAAGCCGCCCGCGCCTTTGGCGCCAACCCCCGCCAGATCCTGTTCAAGGTTGAGCTGCCGCTGGCGACTCCCACCATCCTGGCCGGCGTCAACCAGACCATCATGCTGTCGCTGTCGATGGTGGTGATTGCCTCGATGATCTCGGTCAAGGGCTTGGGCAATGAGGTGCTGCGCGCCATGGGCCGGCTGGATGCGGGCAAGGCGCTGGTTGGCGGCCTTGGCATCGTGATCCTGGCGATTGTTCTGGACCGCATCACCCAGGGCATGGGCCAGTCGGGCCGCGAACGCGGCCACCGCCACTGGTGGCAGGGCGGCCCCGTCGGCGCAGTGCTGCGCCTGGCGGGCAAGGCGTGACCGGCAAGACCTGATTTTCTTTCATCTGAACACCTAGGGAGGACTTTTTATGTTCAGAAAAACCGCACTGGCTGCGCTGGCAGCCACGACCATGCTGGCGGGCGCTGCCCTGGCGGCGGACAATCCCGGTGAAGGCGTCACCGTGCGCCCGGTGATCCAGCCGACCGTCGAGGAATTCTTCCAGGCCCGCATCGTGTTCCAGGCGCTCCGCGACCTCGGCTATGACGTGGCCGAGCCGGAAGAAGTGCTGGCCCAGACCATGCACCTGGCTCTGGGCACTGGCGACGCGGATTTCACCACCGCCTCCTGGAACAAGCTGCATGACAACTTCTTCCAGGAATCCGGCGGCGATGACGTGCTGGAGAAGGTCGGCTTCCTGATCGACGGAGCACTGCAGGGCTACCTGGTGAACAAGGCGGCTTATGAGGCCGGCGTGCAAAATCTGGGCGATCTGAAGGACCCGGCCAAGGCAGCGATGTTCGACGCTGATGGCGATGGCAAGGCTGATCTGGCCGGCTGCGTGCCCGGCTGGGGCTGCGAGCGCGTGATCGAGCATCAGCTGACCGAATTCGGCTTGCGCGACACCGTCAGCCACAACCAGGGTGAGTATAACGCCATCATCGCCGACACAGTTGCCCGCAACGCTGGCGGCGAAAACGTCCTCTACTACACCTGGACCCCCTACTGGGTCTCCGGCGAGCTTGTTCCGGGTGAAGACGTGGAGTTCCTGGCGGTGCCCTATTCCTCGCTGCCCGATGGCGCCACGGCTGAAACCACCTTCAACGGCAAGGATCTGGGCTTTGCGGTGGACAGCATCCGCATTGTCGCCACCGATGAGTTCCTGGACGCCAACCCGGCAGCTGCAAAGCTGTTCGAAGTGGCCCAGATCAGCATCAACGACATCTCCATCCAGAACAAGAAAGTTGCAGATGGCGAGGACAGCTCGGATGACATCGACCGCCACGTAGCAGAATGGATAGACGCCAACCGCGCTGCCTATGACGGATGGCTGGACGCCGCCCGCGCCGCAGCCAAGTAATAGGGGATAGACCCGACTCACTGGACTGTGCGGGGATACCTTCGCGCAGTCTGTTTCATTTCTGGGGCAAGCCATGACCAAGACACAGCATTTTGCCTTTCTCCTGGTGGAGGAATTCTCGCATCTCGCCTTTTCCTGCGCGGTGGAGCCGCTGCGCATTGCGAACCTGGTGAGCGGCGAGGATCTGTATGATTGGTCCTTCGGGTCGGAGAATGGCGAGACCGCCACCTGCTCCAATGGCTCGGTGACCCTGGTGCACTACGGGTTCGATGAGGTCCCGAAGTGCGACCAGCTGTTTGCCTTGTCGGGCATTCATATGCGCAATCATGTGACCAAGCCCTTGCTGGCCGCGCTGCGCCGGGAACGGGCGCGGGGCATCTCGGTTGGCGCGCTGTGCTCCGGCGCCTGGGTGCTGGCAGAGGCCGGGTTTCTGAACGGCATGCAGGCGGCGATCCACTGGGAATACCATGACAGTTTCATGGAGGCCTTTCCGGAGGTGAACCTGGTGCGCAGCGTCTTTGTCGCCGATGAAAAACATATGCCCGCCTCCGGCGGCACCGCCACGGCGGATCTGATGCTGCATCTGATCGAGCGCGAACACGGCTACGACCTTGCCGTCGCGGTGGCGGATCAGATGGTCTACAATGCGGTGCGCAATGCAACCGCTGAACAGAAGGTCTCGCTGCAATCGCGCAACGGCATGCGCAACACCCATCTGGCCCGCGCCATCCAGATGATGCACGACCATATCAGCGATCCTATCTCTCCCACCGTGATTGCCGAGGAAATCGGTATTTCCACCCGCCAGCTGGAGCGGCTGTTCGGCAAATACCTGAACACCTCGCCCAAGAAGTACTTCATGGAAATGCGCCTGGAACGGGCCCGCAACCTGCTGATCCAGACCGAGTCCTCGGTGACCGAGGTCGCTTTGGCCTGCGGTTTTGACAGCCCCGGCCATTTTTCGAGGGTCTATAAGGCAGCTTTCAATGTGACCCCGATGCTGCAGCGCGGGCGGATCGGCTAGCGCGCGGCAAGCGGCATAGGCGGCCGGAATTTTCGGACTAGCCAGCAAAGCTGCATTTCCCATATTGAAATGAAGCCTTTTCACCCCAGCCCTGTGGTCTGCCGCAGGCCAGGAGCCGCAGATGTCCCGCCGCCACTACAACTTGCCGCCGCTCACCACCCTGGCTGCTTTCGAAGCTGCCGCCCGGCATCTGAGCTTCAAGAACGCGGCCCAGGAACTCTCTGTCACCCCCGGCGCTGTCAGCCATCAGGTGAAGGCGCTGGAGGCGGAGCTGCAGGCGCCGCTGTTTCAGCGCAAGCACCGCGGGGTGGAACTGACCGACGAAGGCGAGGCGCTGTTTGAAACCTTGGCCTCGTCGTTTTCAAAGATTTCCCTCAGCCTCAAGACCATCCGTGACCGCCAGGCCGGCGACACCGTGACCATCGGGTCCACTTCGGCCGTGGCCTCGCTGTGGCTGTCGCCGTCGGTGGTGCGCTTCTGGGGCAAGAACCCGGATGTGAACGTCAACCAGATCGTGAACGACCGGCAGTTCCGCAGCATGCCGGATGTGGATTTCTATATCCGCTACGGGCGCGAACGGGACACCCGGCTGGAGCAGACAGAACTCTACCGCGACCACCTGGTGCCTGTCGGAAATGCGGAACTGGCCGAACGGCTTACCGGCTGCCCGCTGGAGGAGCTGGCGCAGCAGCGTCTGCTGCATCTGGAATCCGACGACAAAAGCTGGACAACCTGGGCCGACTGGTTTGCGCAGCTCGGCTACGAGGGGCCCATCGCACCCGGCGTGCGGGTGAACAACTATGCTGTTGCCTTGCAGGCGGCGCAGGACGGGGTCGGGCTGGTGCTGGGCTGGCAGCGGCTGCTGCACCCTTTGCTGACCACCGGCCAGCTGGTGCCGATCGGCCCGCATGTGCTGTCAGCGCCGCACGGGTTTCATCTGGTGGGCCGTGCGGATGCGGATCTGTCGGAATCCGCACGTTTGCTTCGCAATTGGGTGATTGACGAGGTCAATCGGGGCTCGGGTGAATCCAGCTAAGCCAAAGGCGAAAATTCCTGATATTGAGGGAATCCGAGCCCTCGCGTCTAACACTCCAAACGCGCCAGATACTTCCCAGCTTTGGAGAACCCCAGATGAACAAGCACGACACGCTTGCCCCGGTGATGGCTCCGGTCAACGTTGCAAACGGCCTGCCGAACGCCCATTACATCGACCCCGCCGTTTTTGCCGAAGAGAAACGTTCGGTTCTGTTCAAGAACTGGTCGGGCATCGGTTTTGGCAAGGACGTGCCGGAGCCGGGTTATGCCAAGCCGGTGGATTTCCTCGGCATGCCGCTGCTGATCGTGCGCGACAAAGACGGCGAGATCGGCGTTTTCCAGAACACCTGCCGCCATCGCGGTATGATCCTGGTCGAAAAAGCCGGCAAGATCCGCGGCGCCATCCGCTGCGCCTATCACAGCTGGTGCTATGGCCTCGACGGCCGTCTGGTCTCCACCCCGCATGTGGGCGGCCCCGGCAACAACAAGCATGAAGACATCAAGCTGGACGAGCTGGGCCTGGTGCGCATCCGCTCTTACGTCTGGCGCGACGTGGTCTTTGTGAACGTCGACGGCACAGCGCCGGAGTTCGAAGAGGCACACGCAGGCCTGCTGGAGCGCTGGAAAGAGTTCGAAACCCCTGTCTATCACGGCGGCGAAGGCTCCGGCTTCAAGCTGGAAGTCAAAACAAACTGGAAGCTGGCAGTCGAGAACTACTGCGAAAGCTACCACTTGCCGTGGGTGCATCCGGGGCTGAACAGCTATTCCCGCCTGGAAGACCATTACAACATCGAAGTGCCGGGCCATTACTCGGGCCAGGGTACTCTGGTCTATCGTCAAATGAAGGGCGAAGACGGCAAAGTGTTCCCGGACTTTGAGGGGCTCAGCAGCAAGTGGGACGAGGGCGGCGAATATGTGGCTGTCTACCCGAACGTCCTCCTGGGTGTGCAGCGCGACCATGCCTTTGCGATCATCCTGGAACCGGTCGATACCGAAAACACTGTTGAGCATATCGAGCTCTATTACGCAAAGCCGAACGAAGACACGCCGGAGCTGGACGCTTTGCGCGATGAGAACTCTAAACTGTGGAAGACCGTGTTCGAGGAAGACGTCTTTGTCGTTGAGGGCATGCAGAAGGGCCGCCACGGCGAGCTGTTCGACGGCGGCCGGTTCTCGCCGGCGATGGACGGACCGACCCATAACTTCCACGCCTGGGTGGCCGATCAGGTGACCAAAGGCCGCGGAGTATGAGTTCCTTTCTGAACGACGGGCTGGCCAGGAATTTCCTGGCCGGTGCCTGGGTCGAAGGCGACGGCGGCAATCGCATGTCCGTCGAAGACCCGGGCAACGCGGAACATGTGGCGGATTGTGCGCTGGCGGGCGAAGAGAGCCTCGCCAAAGCGCTGGACGCTGCCCGCACAAGTTTCGAACGCGGCGCCCTGGCCGCAATGCAGCCGTCCAAACGTGGCCAGTTGATGCAGCGGATCGCGGCTGAAATCCGCGGCATTGCGGATGAAGGCGCGGAACTTCTTTGCCGGGAGAGCGGCAAGAGCCTCAGCGCGGCGCATGACGAGTTCGAAGAAGCTGCGCAGTACTTCGAATACTACGGCGGCATGGCCGACAAGATCGAAGGCAAGTCGATCCCGCTTGGCCCCGATTACGCTGATTTTACGGTCTATGAGCCCTACGGCGTCTCTGCCCAAATCGTGCCGTGGAACTTCCCGGTGTCGATTGCCGCGCGCTCGCTGGCGCCGGCCATGGCTGCGGGTAATTCAGTGATCATCAAATCACCCGAGCTGGACCCGATGGCGCTCGCGATGCTGGGCGTGGCGCTGGAACGCGCCGATGTCCCCGCGGGGACAGTGTCTATTTTGAACGGCATCGGCGCAGACCTAGGCGCGCGGCTGGTGGAAAGCTCCGCCGTCGATCAGATCGTCTTCACCGGTTCGGTCCCGACCGGCCAGGCGATCTTGCGCGCCGCTGCCAACCCGGTGACGCCCGCGCTGATGGAGCTGGGCGGCAAATCTGCAGCGGTGGCGTTTGAGGACACCAATCTCGACACGCTGATGTCCTCCCTGCAAAGCGGCATCTTCTACAATGCCGGCCAGGTGTGTTCTGCCATGTCGCGGGTGTTGGTGCACCGCTCGATCTACGACGAAGCCGTCGAACGCGCGGCTGCGCTGGCCAATGGCCTCAGCGTCGGCCACGGTTTGGAAAACCCGGGCCTCACCCCGGTAATCTCGGCACGGCAGCTGGATGGCATCGAAACCCTGACCGCCACCGCCCGCCAAAGCGGGGCCCGCGCGGCATCGGGCGGTGCCCGGCTGGAGCGCGAGGGCTACTTCATGGCGCCGACCATCCTGGCAGATGTGGATCCTGCCTCCCGCGTGGCGCAGGAGGAGATCTTCGGCCCGGTCACCTGCTTCACGCCCTTCGACACCGAAGCCGAAGCGATTGCCATGGCCAACGGCACCGAGTTCGGGCTGGTGGCCGGCGTCTTCACCCGCGACCTTGCACGGGCGCATCGCGTTGCGAACCGCTTGCGGGCAGGGCAGGTCTTTGTGAACGAGTGGTTCGCGGGCGGCATCTCGACGCCGTTCGGCGGGGTTGGCAAGTCGGGCTTTGGCCGTGAAAAGGGATTGGAGGCGCTCTATAACTATGTGCGCACCAAGAACATCGCGATTTCGCTGAAGGGCTGAGCCATGGACCGCGACGACCTCGACCGCGCACTGCTCAAGGCGCATGAGGACAATGATCACGCCGAGCTGGTCCGGCTTTACACGCTGGCTGGTGACACGGCGGAAGACGCAGGCGACATTGACGCCGCCTGTTTCTTCCTGACCCACGCCTTTGTCTTTGCGCTGGAGGCCGGGCTTCCGGACGCCAAAGAGCTGAACCGCCGATTGGCGGAACGGGGCCGTGCGCACCCGCTGGAGCTCTGACACAAGTTTCAGGCTGCTGCCTCCGCAAGGGCAGCGGCCTGTTTTGGCCGGCAGGGGAGGGCCGGCCAATCTAACATCCGAAGGGAGAAAACCAATGATCCCCAATAAAATGGCAGCGGTCCTGCTGACCGGCCACGGCGGTATAGAGAAACTGGACTACCGCACCGACGTTGCCGTGCCGCAGCCCGGCCCCGGCGAGGTGCTGATCCGCGTCGCCGCAGCAGGCATCAACAACACCGACATCAACACCCGCATCGGCTGGTACTCAAAGGCGGTCGATGCCGATACCAACGCGGGCGGTGCCGCCGGGTTTGACAGCGTCAACGATGACGACGCCAGCTGGTCCGGAAAACCGCTGGAGTTCCCCCGCATTCAGGGTGCGGACGCGTGCGGCCATATCGCCGCAGTGGGCGAGGGGGTGGACCCGGCTCGGATCGGCGAGCGGGTGCTGGTGCGCAACATGTTAAGGACCTATGTGGACTACCGCCCCTATGAATGCTGGACCTTCGGCAGCGAATGCGACGGCGGTTTTGCCCAGTTCGCAGTGGCGCCGGCGCGCGAAACCCATGCGGTGAACTGCGACTGGTCCGACGCGGAACTGGCCTCGATCCCCTGCGCTTACTCCACTGCTGAGAACATGCTGCACCGGGTTGGTCTGGGTGCGGAAACCGTGCTGATCTCCGGCGCCTCCGGCGGCGTGGGGTCTGCCGCCGTGCAATTGGCCAAACGCCGCGGCGCCACCGTGATTGCGTTGTCCTCTGCCGCCAAGGCGGATGAGGTGCTGGCGCTTGGGGCCGATCGCGTTGTCGACCGCAATGCCGATCTGGTGAAGGAGCTGGGCGAAGGCTCCATCGATGTGGTGGTTGATCTGGTGGCCGGGCCGCAGTGGCCCTCGTTCCTTGATGTGTTGCGCCGGGGCGGGCGCTACACCACCGCGGGCGCCATCGCCGGGCCGATCAGCGAGATCGACGTGCGCACGCTGTACCTCAAGGACCTGACCCTGATGGGCTGTACCTTCCAGGAAGATGAGGTGTTCGCCAACTTGATCTCTTACATCGAGGCCGGTGAAATCCGCCCGTTGGTCGCCGCAACCTATCCGCTCAGCGAGATTGCCACGGCGCAGGAGGATTTCCTGAGCAAGAAGCACACCGGCAAGCTGGTGCTGATGATCCCGGATGCCGCGTCATGAAGATCAGGAAAATCGAGCTGTATCAACTGGATCTGCCCTACTCGGGCGGCGTTTACATGCTGTCGGGCGGGCGCGAGTACCGCAGCTTTGATGCGTCTTTCGTGCGCATCACCACCGATACGGGCCTTGAGGGTTGGGGCGAAAGCACGCCGTTTGGCTCCACTTATATCGCCTCGCACGCCTTGGGCGCCCGCGCCGGGATCGCCGAAATTGCGCCGTATCTTCTGGGCCGCGACCCGCGGCAGATGGACCGGATCAACGAGGCGATGGACGAAGCGCTGGTCGGCCACAACCACGCCAAGTCGGCCGTCGACCTGGCCTGCTGGGATCTGTTCGGCAAGTCGGTGAACATGCCGGTTTGCGAGTTGTTGGGCGGCTCGACCGGGAAACGCCTGCCGGTGATCTCCTCTATCTACGCAGGCAGCCCGGAAGACATGCGCGCCCGCGTCGCGCAGCACCGCGAGATGGGGTATCTGGGCCATTCGGTGAAAATCGGTGCGATGGACAGTGAAGGCGGCCCGGCGCTGGATGCCGAACGCATCCGCGCCTCGCTGGCCGACCGGCAGCCGGGCGAGTTTTTCCTGGTCGATGCCAATGGCGGGCTGACGCCGGAAACTGCTCTGCGCATGCTGCGAATGCTGCCCGAGGGGGTGGACTTTGTGCTGGAGGCCCCCTGCAAGACCTGGCGCGAGACCATGTCGCTGCGCAAACGCTGCAATGTGCCGATCATTCTGGACGAGCTGGTGCAGCAAGATGAGGACATTGCCCTGATGCTGGCCGAAGACGTGGCAGATGGCATTGGCCTAAAGATCTCCAAGGCCGGCGGGCTGACCCATGGGCGGCGGCACCGGGACATGTGCCTCGCCTCGGGCGCGACGGTCAGTGTTCAGGACACGGTCGGCTCGGTGGTGGCGTTCTCGGCCATTGCGCATCTGGGTGCGACCGTGCCCGAACGCTCCCTGCGCTGTATTCTGGACTGCCGCGATATGGTGACGCTGAAGACGGCGGAGTTCGATGCGCCGGTCCAGGATGGCGGCGTGCTGGTGCCGGATGCGCCGGGACTGGGCATCACCGTCGACCGCGGCCTGATGGGTGACCCGCAAGCGGTCTGGGAACTGTAACGCCGCCTCGGACACCAGCACCTGTCGCGAATCATATTCCGGGTGTCGCTTGCGTTAGCGCCATCAAACTGATCCGCCCCGGCAGACCCAGGTTTGCCGGGGCGTTTTGTCCACAGGGCTGGGCTTTGGTTGCCGGTTCCGCGGGCCGGATCTGACGTATTAACAGGCCCCGGATGCGGCATTCTGGCTTAGAAGCTGCGATCACGAAGGAATTTACCCGGCTGGCGGGGAGGCGGCCTTGCCATTCGGCGGCAAATTTGATTCGAGTGCGCCGGATCAAACTAGGCCGGACCCGGCTGGCAAAGAGTCAAAAGCGACCGCTTACTTGCGTTTTCTTTGTCTCTGCCGCCGGAAACAGATAAGAACCGCCACGGGAATCGGCCTCGGAAGGACGTAGCGCAATATGAAAACATTTAACTTGAGGAAGGGGCTGGATCTGCCGGTGACAGGCGCACCGGAGCAGACCATTCACCCCGGCCCGGCCATCACCTCGGTGGCGGTGCTGGGCCCCGACTATCTGGGCCTGAAACCCCGCATGCTGGTGCAGGAAGGCGAGGAGGTCAAACGCGGCACTCCGCTGTTCTGCCACAAGGATGCCGAAGCCGCGATGATGGTGGCGCCGATGACCGGCAAGGTCGTGGCGATCAACCGCGGCGCCCGCCGGGTGCTGCAAAGCGTGGTGATCGAGGTGTCCGATGCCGAGGATAAAGGCATCGATTTTTCCGCCACCGGCAACGGCGATACCGCCGAAGGGCTGACCGATAAGCTCTGCGCCGCTGGTTTGTGGACCTCCTTCCGCACCCGTCCCTATTCCAAGATGCCGGTGCCGGGCTCCAAGCCGGGTGCGATCTTTGTCACTGCGATGGACAGCGAGCCGCTGGCCGCCGATGCCGCGCTGATCATCAGCGAAGCAGGAGAGGCGTTCGAGGCCGGCCTGAAAGCGCTGACCCTTTTGACCGAGGGCACCACCTACCTGTGCCAGAAAGCTAGCGACAGCATTCCGGGCGGCGATATTGCCGGGGTTGAGGCGGCTGCCTTCTCCGGCCCGCATCCCTCCGGCCTGGCGGGCACCCACATCCACTTCCTGAACCCGGTGCGCGCCGAGGATCAGGTTTGGACGATTTCCTATCAGGATGTGATCGCCATTGGCCGCTTGCTGCAGACTGGTCATCTGGATCCTTCCATTGTTGTGGCGCTGGCCGGTCCCGTTGCACGGTCGCCGCGTCTGGTGCGGACCGTTATGGGCGCCTCCACCGACGAGCTGACCCGCGGCGAGATTGCTGCGGATGGTCCCGTCCGGGTGATCTCCGGGTCGATCCTGTCGGGCCGTCAGGCCGCGGACACGTTTGC
Source organism: Leisingera sp. ANG-Vp (assembly GCF_000813725.1). Classification (GTDB taxonomy): domain Bacteria; phylum Pseudomonadota; class Alphaproteobacteria; order Rhodobacterales; family Rhodobacteraceae; genus Leisingera. Next base: position 23,077 of record NZ_JWLD01000066.1, on the reverse strand, counting down.
GTACCTCGGCCGTTTTGCGCGTCAGGTTGCCATCATAAAGGAAGACCGCGAGCAGATCCCGCTGGGCTGGATCCGTCCGATGGCCAGTAAATATGCGGTGCAGCCGGTTCTGGGCTCGGCCCTGACCAGCAAACTGTTCGGCCTGACCAGCAACCTCAATGGCGGCCGCCGCGCGATGGTGCCCACCGGCACGTTTGAGCAGCTGATGCCGCAGGACTACCTGCCGACGCAATTGCTGCGCGCGCTGCTGGTCATGGACACTGACACCGCACAGGCACTGGGTGCGCTGGAGCTGGACGAAGAGGACATGGGCCTCGTCGGCTTTGCCTGCCCGGCCAAGTACGAATACGGGCTGGCGCTGCGCGACTGCCTGACCAAGATTGAAAAGGAGGGCTGAGCCGGATGGGATTGCGCAGCTTCTTTGACAGGATCGAGCCCCATTTCGAGAAGGGCGGCAAGTACGAGAAGTACTTCCCCGTCTATGAGATGGTGGAGTCCTTCCTTTACACCCCTAAGACCGTCACCTCGGTGGCGCCGCATGCCCGCTCATACGTCGATATGAAGCGGATCATGACCTACGTGGTGATTGCCACCATCCCCTGCATCCTGTGGGGCATGTGGAACACCGGCTACCAGGCAAACTCGGCAATTGCCGAGCTGGGGGCTGATGCGGCCACCGGCTGGCGGATTGCCATCCTGAACATGCTGGGCGTGTCGCTGGACGCGGCGAACCCGATGGCGAATATCGCGCACGGGTTCCTGTACTTCCTGCCGATCTACATCGTGACACTGGTTGCGGGCGGCATCTTTGAAGTCATCTTTGCCACTGTACGCGGCCATGAAGTCAACGAAGGCTTCCTGGTTACTTCGATGCTCTATACCTTGATCATGCCGGCCTCGACGCCGCTGTGGCAGGTGGCGCTTGGCATCATCTTCGGCGTGGTGATCGGCAAGGAGGTCTTTGGCGGCACCGGCAAGAACTTCCTGAACCCTGCGCTGACTGGCCGTGCCTTCCTGTACTTCGCTTATCCCGCCAACATGTCGGGCGACAGTGTCTGGACCCCGGTTGACGGCTTCTCCGGCGCGACTGCGCTGGGTGTCTCCGCAGCCGAGGGCGTGCAGGCGCTGGCGGCTAAGGGCATCGAATGGTCTGACGCTTTCTATGGCACCATTCAGGGCAGCTTTGGCGAGACCTCGACCCTGGCCTGCGCCATTGGCCTCGTGTTCCTGCTGGCAACCAAGATTGCCAACTGGCGCCTGATCGTTGGCTGCCTGGGCGGCATGATTGCGTTTTCGCTGCTGCTGAACGTCATTGGTTCCGACACCAACCCGATGTTTGCCATGCCGTGGTACTGGCACTTGGTGCTGGGCGGTTATGCCTTTGGCCTGGTGTTCATGGTGACCGAACCGGTTTCGGCGTCGCACACCAACGCCGGCCGCTACATCTATGGCGCGCTGATCGGTGTGATGGTGGTGCTGATCCGGGTGCTGAACCCGGCCTTCCCGGAAGGTATGATGCTGGCCATCCTGTTCGGCAACGTCTTTGCACCGCTGATCGACTACTTCGTCGTGCAGGCAAACATCAAACGGAGGGCGCGCCGCCATGGCTGAGACCCAAAGCAAAGGCCTCATTGGCCGCTTCCTCGCCGCGTCTCCGGACTCGGTCGGCAAGACCCTGGTGATCGCAGTTGGCGTCTGCCTGCTGGCCTCGATGATCGTGTCCACCGCCGCCGTGTCCCTGCGCCCGGTGCAGGAGATCAACAAGAAACTCGACAAGCAGCTGAACGTTCTGCAGGTGGCGGGCCTTTATCAGCCCGGCCAGGATGTGGCCGAAGCCTTCAAAGCGTTTGAGCCGCAGGTGCTGGACCTGCAGACCGGCAAGTTCACCGATCAGTTCGACGCCGCCAGCTTTGACGACCGCGCTGCCGCGCAGGATCCGGAGCTGAGCCGCGCGCTGGACGTGGACCCGGCGGGTATTGGCCGCCAGTCGCGTTACAAGACAGTTTACCTGCTGCGGGACGAAGCAGGCGCGCTGGACAAGGTGATCCTGCCGGTCCACGGCTATGGCCTCTGGTCCACGCTCTATGGCTTCATCGCGGTTGAGGAAAACGGCAACGATATCTTTGGCCTGCAGTTCTATCAGCACGGCGAAACCCCGGGCCTTGGCGCCGAGGTGGACAACCCGCGCTGGAAGTCCTTGTGGAGCGGCAAGAAACTGCATGATGCTGAAGGCACCCTGCAGATCACTGTTGCCAAGGCGCAGGGTCCGGCCGGACCTGACCACCACATCGACGCGCTGGCCGGTGCCACGCTGACCTCGGTGGGTGTCGATAACCTGGTGAAATTCTGGATGGGCGAAGAGGGCTACGCACCCTTCCTGGCCGCCCTGCAAGCGGGAGAGTTCTGATGGCGCAGACCAAGAAAGAAATGCTGGTCGACCCATTGGTCGACAACAACCCGATCACCCTGCAGGTTCTGGGCATCTGCTCGGCGCTGGCGGTGACCTCCTCGCTGCAGGTGGCCTTTGTGATGACCCTGGCGGTGACCTTTGTGACCGCGTTCTCGTCGATGTTCATCTCGATCCTGCGCAACCAGATCCCCAGCTCGATCCGGATCATCGTGCAGATGGTGATCATCGCTTCGCTGGTGATCCTGGTGGACCAGGTGCTGAAGGCCTACGCCTTTGAGATCTCGAAAACCCTGTCGGTCTTCGTCGGCCTGATCATTACCAACTGCATCGTGATGGGCCGCGCCGAGGCCTTTGCCATGAGCAATCCGCCGGTCGCGTCCTTCATCGACGGCATCGGCAACGGTCTGGGCTATGGTCTGATCCTGATGCTGGTGGGCGTGATCCGCGAGCTGTTCGGCTCCGGCTCCCTGTTCGGCATCACCATCCTGGAAACCGTGAACAACGGCGGCTGGTATGTCCCGAACGGCATGCTGCTGCTGCCGCCTTCGGCGTTCTTCGTGATCGGCCTGCTGATCTGGGCCTTCCGCACCTGGAAACCGCAGCAGGTGGAAGAGCGTGAATACAAAATCCAATCCGTGGAGGCGCACTGATGGAAGGGCTGATTTCACTCGCCGTTAAGGCCATCTTTGTCGAGAACCTCGCGCTCTCCTTCTTCCTGGGCATGTGTACCTTCATCGCGGTGTCCAAGAAGATCTCCACCGCGCTGGGTCTGGGGATTTCGGTGATGCTGGTGCAGGCCATCACCGTGCCGACCAACAACCTGCTGCTGACCTATCTCTTGAAGCCGGGCGCGCTGGCCTGGGCGGGCTTCCCGGATGTGGACCTGACCTTCCTTGGCCTGATCTCCTACATCGGGGTGATCGCGGCGATGGTGCAGATCCTGGAGATGATCCTCGATAAGTATTTCCCGCCGCTTTACAACGCGCTGGGTGTCTTCCTGCCGCTGATCACGGTGAACTGCGCGATCCTCGGCGGCTCGCTGTTCATGGTGGAACGCGACTACAACTTTGCTGAGGCAACCACCTATGGTCTGTCCTCCGGCTTTGGCTGGGCGCTGGCAATCACCGCAATGGCGGGCGTGCGCGAGAAGCTGAAGTATTCCGACGTGCCGGACGGTCTGCAGGGCCTGGGCATCACCTTTATCACCGCAGGTCTGATGGCGATGGCCTTCATGTCCTTCAGCGGCGTCAAACTGTAAGGGAGCGTCTGAAGTTATGGAAACTTTCTCGCTCGGCGTTGTCCTGTTCACGTTGATCGTGCTGGCGCTGGTGGCCATCATTCTGGCCGCCCGCTCTCGCCTGGTCTCGACCGGCAACGTCAACATCACCATCAACGGTGAAAAAACCATCTCAGTGCCTGCAGGCGGCAAGCTCTTGCAGACACTGGCGGCTGAAAAGCTGTTTGTCCCCTCCGCCTGCGGCGGCGGCGGCACCTGTGCCCAGTGCCGGGTGCGTGTGCATTCCGGCGGCGGTTCGATCCTGCCGACCGAGGAAAGCCACATCACCAAGCGCGAGGCCTCCTGCGGCGACCGCCTGTCCTGCCAGGTTGCGGTCAAGCAGGACATGGAAGTCGAAGTTCCCGAAGAGGTCTTCGGCGTCAAGAAATGGCGCTGCAAGGTGCGCTCGAACGACAACGTGGCGACCTTCATCAAGGCGTTGGTTCTGGAACTGCCCGAAGGCGAAGACGTGAACTTCCGCGCCGGCGGCTATATCCAGATCGAAGCGCCTGCGCACCAGCTCTCCTACACCGATTTCGACGTGCAGGAAGAATACCGCGAGGACTGGGACCGCTTTAACCTATGGCAGTACAAGTCCGTTGTGGATGAGCCGGTTGAGCGTGCTTACTCGATGGCGAACTACCCGGACGAAAAGGGCATCATCATGCTGAACGTCCGCGTCGCTTCGCCGCCGCCGGGTTCCAGCGACATTCCGGCCGGCAAGATGTCGTCCTACATCTTCAACCTGAAGCCGGGTGATGAAGTCACCATCTCGGGCCCGTTCGGCGAGTTCTTCGCCCGCGAGACCCAGAAGGAAATGGTCTTCATCGGCGGCGGTGCAGGCATGGCGCCGATGCGCAGCCACATCTTCGACCAGCTGAAGCGTCTGCAGAACCGCGACCGCAAGATCAGCTTCTGGTACGGTGCGCGTTCCAAGAAAGAGATGTTCTTTGTCGAGGACTTCGACCAGCTTGCCGAAGAGTTCGACAACTTCGAATGGCATGTGGCTCTGTCCGATGCCCAGCCCGAGGACGACTGGAAAGGCTACACCGGCTTTATCCATAACGTTCTGTTCGAGGAATACCTCAAGAACCACCCGGCGCCGGAAGACTGCGAGTTCTACATGTGCGGCCCGCCGATCATGAACCAGTCGGTGATCAACATGCTGCTGGATCTGGGCGTGGACCGCGAGGACATCATGCTGGATGACTTCGGCGGCTAAGCCGTATAGCAGAGCAAAAAAGAAGCCCCGGATGGAAACATCCGGGGCTTTTGCGTTTTTCGATGATGGAGCCGGGGGAGGGGGTTGTCATCTCTGCCCCTCCGCGCCCGGCTTTTGCAGCGGTTATTCCGCCTTCATCTCGGTGCTGATACGGATGGTGATCGGGCCGGTGGAGAAGCCGCCAACGCCAAACGCCTGATGGTCGATGGTGGTAGAGGCCTCGAATGCCGCCCAGTCGCCCTGGTAGTATTCGATCACGCCGCCCAGCGGATGCGGGCCGAAATGGGTCATGGTGGTGTCCAGCACAACCGACTGCGTGGTTCCGTGAATGGTCAGGTCGCCGGTTACCTTGGCACTCTTGTCGCCGGTCTTTTCAATCCCGGTGCTGACAAAGGTGATTTCCGGGTAGGTTTCCACTTCCAGGAAGTCAGCGCTGGAAAGGTGGTCGTCCAGCGGCCCAAAGCCGGTGGCCAGGCTTTTTGCGTTGATGGTCACATTCAGCGAGGCCGCTTCGGGGTTTTCCGGATCGATGTCCAGGGTGCCCGAAGCTTCGGTGAATTCGCCGCTCTGGACTGAGACGCCGGCGTGACTCCAGCTGAACTGGACTTCTGTATGGCCTTGGTCGGTTTTGTAAGTGGTTGCAAAGGCGGCGGGCGCTGCAAGCAGGGCTGCAGTTGCGAGCGAAGCAATCTTGATCATCATGACGGTATCCCTGTCTGATTTCAGTCTTGGTGCAAATGTGAAGTTTGGGGATCGTGTAACGTATTGAACCCGAGATAGATGCTATGGCATGTATTTTCGTGTATCCACCGGAAACTCTTCGGCAAGCCCGCACACTCACTCATATGTGAACGCACATGACACCGAGCAGACGTGAAACCAAAATCTGGGTTCTTCTGAACCGAGCCTACCGGCAGACCCACCGTGAGATGGAAACTGAATTGCGTGAAGCCGGACTGCCCAGCTTGCGCTGGTATGACGTATTGTGGGGAATCGAAATGACGGGCGAGGGCGGAGTGCGTGCCTTTGAACTGACGAAGAACCTGCTGTTCGAGCAGTCTAACCTGTCGCGGATCCTGGCCCAGATGGCAAAGCAAGGGCTGATCCGGGAAACAGTCTGCAGCCTGGACCGGCGCGGCAAGGTGCTTCACATCACGCCCGATGGCGCGGCGCTGCGGTTGAAGATGTGGGAGATCTACGGACCGGCTATCACGCGCAACATGGAAGCATTGGCGGGGGCGGAAGGCCTGCCCGAGTTTCTGGAGATTCTGCAGGAGACAGGCGGTGGGCCATTTCCTTGACCCGCCGCCGCCAAATTCCTAGCCGACGATCATCTGCTTCATGCGCAGGGTCTCGTACTCCAGTTCCTTAAGGCGGAAATTGACCACGTCACCGACGGTGATCATGCCCGCCAATTTGCCGTCCTTGATCACCGGCATGTGGCGGAACCGGCCTTCGCTCATCACTTTCAGCACGTCATGCAGGTAATCCTCCGGCGTGCAGGTCTTCACATTGGTGGTCATCAAGGCGCTGACTTCCTGCGGCAGGGTCTGGCCGGGCGTTTCTGCCATCCGGCGCACGATGTCGCGTTCCGACAGGATGCCCTGCAGGTCGCCGTTCTGATCCGTCACCACCAGGGCGCCGATGTGCTTCTCCTTCAAAACACCCACAACGTGGCCGATGGTATCATTGGGCCGTACCGCAAAGATGGCGTCCCCCTTGCCCTCCAGCAGCTTGGCTACTGTGGTCTGCGCGTGCGACAGGTTTGAATCGGCGGACTGGCTGTAAGTGTGCTTGTCCTCCTTGTCGCCCCGCATTGGAGCTTGGTATGAGGTCGGTGCCATGTACGGGTCTCCTCCTATCCTGAACCAGGTGACAGGTTCATCTTAACGCGGGAATACGATCCGGGAAGGGGCGAAATGACGCGAGCGCTAACATAGGCGGGAAAACAACATGTTCGAGACCCTCTACCTGACCCCCGTCACCGGCGCGCTGACCGTGTTCCTGGTGGTGGTCTGCGGCCACCTCTACCGGCAGAACTGGAAAACCCAGCCGCCCAATGCCCGGTTCCGCTCCTGGCTGTTCGGGGTGCCGGCGGCGCTTGGGCTGCTGGCGCTGGCCTTTGTGCCGTTGAAGTTCTGAGGCGGATTTGACTCTGCGGCGGGGCGGGGGCATAGCAACGCAAGTTGTTCCGCCGGAGGTTGCCCGATGTCCAAACGCTTGCTGCTTGTTCTGATCCTGCCTGTGATGCTGCTTGCGGGCTGCTGGTTCGGCAATCAGCCGGAAGAGGTGCGGCTGTCAGGGCAGACGATGGGGACCACATACAACGTGATCGCCATAGGCGAGGATCTGAACCAGGAAACACTGGCCGCCGAGGTGGAGGCAACCCTGGCCGCGGTCAATGCCAAGATGTCGAACTGGGATCCGGCCTCCGAGGTTTCAACATTCTCGGCCGCGCGCAGCACGGCGCCGGTACGGGTGTCGCCGGAGTTTGCCCATGTTCTGGCCACGGCAGACAGCGTGCACGAAAAGACCGGCGGCAGGTTCGATGTGACCCTTGGCCCGCTTATCGAGCTGTGGGGCTTTGGCCCGCGCAAGCCTGAAGACCCTGTGCCTGCGGATGCAGAGATTGCCAAGGCACTGGAAGGGGTCGGCCAGGCGCGGCTTCTGACCCTGGATGTTTCGGCCGGAACTTTGAAGAAGTCGGCGCCGGAGACCGGCATCAATCTGTCTGCCATCGCCAAAGGCTACGGTGTTGATGCGGTTGCCGGGACACTCGAAAGCTTCGGGGTGGAAAACTACATGGTCGAGATCGGCGGTGATCTGGTGACCAAAGGGGAGAACGCCAAGGGCGAAGCCTGGCAGATCGGTATCGAGAAACCGGATGCTGCGGCGCAGACCGTGCAACTGATCGTACCGGTGAGCAACTACGGATTGGCGACTTCGGGCGACTACCGTAATTACTTTGAACACAAGGGCGTGCGCTATTCCCACATCCTGGACCCGGTGTCCGGGCGCCCGGTGACGCACAGTACAACTTCGGTCACGGTGATTGCAGAGAACGCCATGCTGGCGGATGCTTGGGCCACAGCGATGCTGGTTCTGGGCAGCGCAGACGGGCTGAAGCTGGCCGAGCAGCATAAACTTGCCGTGTTTTTCATCGATCGGGACGTGCAAGCCGGCGGGAATGCCTATATGACGTCGCAAAGCGCTGCCTTTGAGGCGCTGACCGGAAACTGAGCCGCCAAGCCTTTTTGCGAGGGACGACAAATGAGCACCTTTCTCCTGGCCTTCTTTGTGCTGCTGATCGTGACCCTGGGCATGTCGCTGGGTGTCATTCTGATGGGTAAGAAGATCAAAGGCAGCTGCGGCGGTCTGAATGCGATCTCTGGTGCCGACAAATGCGTGGTCTGCTCCAAGGACATTGACCCCGACAGCCCGCTGCGCGACAAGCTGCAGTGCAAGCGCGCGCGGCAGATGGTCGAACGGATGCAGGAAGAGCAGAAGGCCTGAGGCTGGCCGGAGTCTGAAATCCGGCACGGATCTCAGCTATTAACAATCGATTTTCATGGCCGTTTTTCTCTTAGAAAACGGCTTTCCTTCACTCCGCCGCCGCAGCAGCCGCGGCGCTGGACGGACTTTGATCCGGCGCCCAGCCTTTGCCCAGGGAAATCTGCAGATTGGCCCAGGCCAGCGCCAGGTCGCGGCGGGCGGTGATCAGGTTCAGCTCGTTGTCGCGCAGCGCTTCCTCCGTATTCAGCAGGTCGAACAAGGTGATCTCGTTGGCCTTGAACGTCTCCCGCGCCAGATCGGCGACCCGGGTGCCGAGGTTGACGGCGCGAACCTGGGCGGCGGTGCGCTGGCGGGCGGCTCTCAGGGCGCTTTGCTGCGATTGCACCTCCTCCACCGCGTTGCGCACGGCAGCGCGGTAGTCGTATTCGGTGGCCTTGGCTTCAGCGATGGCGCTCTCGTGGAAAGCGCGTAGCACCTTGCGGTTGAACAGCGGCAGGGTCAGTGTCGGGCCGATCTGATAAAGATCGTTGACGCCTCGGGTGGCCTGAACCGTACCCTCGATCGACAGCGACGGGTAGAGCTCGGCCTCGGTCACACCAATGTCTGCGGTGGCGCTGCGCAGCTGGGCTTCGGCCAGAAGGATGTCCGGGCGGTTGCGCAGCAGGGTGGCGGGCACGCCCAGCTCCGGCTGGGTCGCCGGGTAGGGCTGGCCATAGCGGCCCCGCATCATCGCAAACACCTCGGCTGCGTCACGGTCCAGCAGCGTCGCCAGGGCAAAGACTGAAGACTCGTAATTCGCGATGAAGCCAGGCAGGTCGGCCTTGGCGCTGGCCACCTGCAGCTTGGTGCGCTCAACGTCCAGCGCCAGTACGGCGCGTGCTTCCTTCAGCTCTTCCACAGTTCCCAGGATCTGTTCGCGCAGCCGGATTGTCTTGCGGGTGACGGCGGCGCCGCGCTGGAAAAAGCGGGCTTGGATATAGGTGCGGGTAATGGCGTCGATGATGGCCAGCCGTGTAGTTGCCATCTGATAGAACTGGGCGTCGCGGTCCGCAACTGCTCGTTCCGAGCGGCGCTGGAATTCACCGAACAGATCAAAGACATAGGTGGCGCCGATTTCGGCGGTATCTGTGCTGGTGGAGCCGTTCTGCGATTCGCGGCGCGAAAAGATTGAGCTGCCTTCAAGATTGCCGCTGAGTTGTTCTGCGCGGCCTGATCCACGGCGCAGGGCTTCGGCAGCAACCAGCCGCTGGCGGGCGGCTTTGATGTTCAGGTTCTGGGCCAGCCCGGCTGCCACCAGCTGGTTCAGAGTGGCATCGTTCAGCCCTTGCCACCAGGTCTCGGTTGCCCCTTGCACCGTGGCATAGGTACGCGACTGGTAATAGGCGGGCGGCACCGCGAAGTCCGGACGCTGGTAATCCAGGCCGACGACTGTGCAGCTGCACAGGATAGTTCCGGCCAGCAGCGCGGAACGGGCTGTCCAATTGGATCTGCTCATGACTTGCCTCTAGGCGCCCGGTCTTGTTGCGGGCTTTTGGAAAAGCATAGTCAGCGCCTGGAGAGGCCGCGAACAACTTCCTGCTGTTAAGGGAGTCTTTACAGCCCAGTGATGCGCTGAACCCACAGCCTGCAAGCTTCGCAAAATGCCGTCGAATTGCCGTTTTTGCTGCATCGGGGCGGCGGGAAGCCGGTCATGCTCCTGTGTCAGCGCGCAGCACGGAGGGCACGGGGAGGGTGCCGGCAGGCCGCGCACATGCTTGACGGGGGCAGGGCCTCCGTCCACTGTTTCCCAAACGGTCGGCCAGGCACAGCTGCTGCGGCCGGTTCCGCCTCTCTGAACACCTGACAATGCAATCACGCTACAAAGTGAGAACAACCTGATGGACCTGCAAAAATTCTATATCGGCGGTGCCTGGGTGACACCGCATTCCAGCCGCGAATTCCCGGTGCTGAACCCGGCAACGGAAGAGCGGACCGGCACGATCATCCTGGGCGATGAAGTGGATGTGAATAACGCGGTGGCAGCAGCCAAGCACGCGTTCGAAAGTTTCTCGCGCACCAGCCGCGACGAGCGGATTGCCCTCTTGGAAAAGCTGCTGGAGATCAGCAACGCGCGCCGGGAAGAATTGGCACAGGCGATGAGCTCCGAGATGGGCGCGCCGATTTCCATGGCGCGTGATGCCCAGGCCGATTCGGGCATTGGGCATCTGGAAGGGATTCTGGAGGCGCTGAAAACGCAGGAATTGCGTGAGACGCTTTCCAATGGGGATGTTCTGGTGCGCGAGCCGATTGGGGTCTGCGGGCTGATTACCCCTTGGAATTGGCCGGTGAACCAGATTGCCTTGAAAGTGCTGCCAGCACTGGCAACCGGTTCAACCTGCGTGCTGAAGCCGTCTGAGCACACGCCGATGTCAGCCGCTGTCTATGCGCAGATGATCCATGACGCGGGCTACCCGGCGGGTGTGTTCAACTTGATCCACGGCGACGGGCCGACGGTTGGCGCGGGGCTGTCGCGGCACCCTGATATCGACATGATGTCCTTCACCGGATCGACCCGGGCCGGGGTGGCAGTGGCCAAGGACTCAGCCGACACCGTGAAGCGGGTGACGCTGGAACTGGGCGGCAAGTCTCCGAACCTGGTGTTTGCTGACGCGGACCTGCAGGAAAAGGTCACCAATTCGGTGCTGGAGTGCATGTACAACACCGGCCAAAGCTGCGACGCGCCGACCCGGATGCTGGTGGAGCGAAGCTGCTACGACCAGGTGCTGGAGATTGCCAAGGCTGCGGCTGAAGGCCAGGCCGTGGGCGACCCATCCCAGGAAGGCGATCACATCGGGCCGATGTTTGACCGTATCCAGTTCGACCGGGTGCAGACGATGATCCAGAAGGGCATCGACGAAGGCGCCACGGTTCTGGCTGGCGGTCTTGGCCGGCCTGAGGGGCTGGACAAGGGCTGGTATGTGCGCCCGACCGTCTTTGCCGATGTGACGAATGAGATGGCGATTGCCCAGCAGGAGATCTTTGGCCCAGTGCTGGTGATCATCCCGTTCGAGGATGAGGAAGACGCCATCCGCATTGCCAACGATACGCCCTATGGCCTGGCGGCCTATCTGCAGACCGGTGACCCGGAGCGGGCCGAGCGGGTGGCCGCCCGCCTGCGCGCAGGCGCCGTGCATATCAATGGCGGCGGCTTCAACTACGGCTCGCCCTTTGGCGGCTACAAGCAGTCCGGCAACGGCCGCGAGGGCGGCATGCTGGGACTGGAGGACTACCAGGAAGTCAAAACCCTGCATTTCGGTTAAGAAAACAAGAACTTCCGGCCAGGCTTGCTGCCTGGCCGGGACACTGGGCGGAGTCGCAGGACACCGCATCCATGCCGTTATCAGGCAATATTCATGTCGCTATCCGCAAAGCTGCTTGGGCGGCAGCGCCGCAGGATACAGCCATGAAACACGCATTCATTCCCAAACGCATGGACCGCCGCGCCACAGGGTGCAACCTGGTTACTGTCTGACTCCGCCGCCCGTTGACGGGCTTTCCGGCGGACACTCAACGACAGCTTTTGGAATGATAGATGACAGCATCAACTGCGCTGCGCCTTGCCATTGATATTGGCGGCACCTTTACCGATACCGTTCTGGTAGCGGGTGAAGACACTATTCTGGCCTCGACTAAGACCCTGACAACGCATCAGAACCCGGCAGACGGCGCGATGGAAGGCGCGGCGCGGGTGATGGCGCAATCCGGGCGGTCCCTGGGCGAAGTGACCGGCTTTATCCACGGCACCACCCTGGCCACCAACGCGCTGATCGAGCGGCGCGGCGCCACGGTGGCGACGGTCACAACCGAGGGCTTCCGCGATATCCTCGAGATTGCTTATGAGCGGCGCTATTCGCAGTATGACATCAACCTGGAAAAGCCGGACCTTTTGGTGCCGCGCGAGCGCTCGCTGACCATCCGCGAACGCATGTCGGCCGAGGGCGAGGTGCTGATCGGCATGGAGGACAGCGCGGTTGAGGCGCTGATTGAAGAGCTGGATGCAAGCGGCGCCGATGCGGTCGCGATCTGCCTGATGCACTCCTATGCAAACCTCGATCACGAACGCTGGCTGCGCGATATTCTGGCAGAGCGGCGTCCCGGCCTGACTGTTTCGATCTCATCCGAGGTCAGCCCCGAGGCGCGGGAGTTCGACCGGCTTTGCACCACCGTGGCCAACGCCTATATCCAGCCGCTGATGGAGACCTATCTGGCCCGCTTTGCCGAACGCTTTGCGGCGGAAGGCGTCACTTGCCCGATCCTGATGATGACTGCCGGCGGCGGCATGTGCACCATCCAGACCGCAGCACGCTTCCCGATCCGCCTGGTGGAATCCGGCCCCGCCGGCGGCGCCATCCTGGCCGCCCGCATTGCGGCCCGCGCAGGCCTGGATGAGGTGCTGTCCTTTGACGTTGGCGGCACCACCGCCAAGCTATGCCTGATCGACAACGCCCGCCCGCAGACCTCGCGCCAGTTCGAAATCGCCCGCGCGGCGCGGTTTATCAAGGGCTCGGGAATGCCGGTGCGAATCCCGGTGATCGAGATGATCGAAATCGGGGCTGGCGGCGGCTCCATCGCCGGAGTGGACCGGCTGGGACGTTTGACCGTGGGGCCGAAATCGGCCGGTTCCGAGCCTGGGCCGGTGGCATTCGGCCGCGGCGGCACCGAGCCGACCGTGACCGATAGCGACATCACGCTGGGTTACATCGTGCCCGACACCTTTGCCGAGGGGCATATCCAGATCGACCCGGAGGCTTCCAAGGAGGCGCTGGCCCGGGTGATCGGCTCCCGGCTGGAGCTGGACGGCGTTGGCTCCGCTGATGGTGTCAGCCGCATCGTCGACGAAAGCATGGCCAGCGCCGGCCGGATGCACGCAGTGGAATCCGGCAAGGATCTGGGCCCGCGCACCATGATTGCTTTCGGCGGCAACGGCCCGCTGCACGCAAGCCGGGTGGCGCGTTCTGCAGGCGTGTCCCGTATCGTGATCCCGCCGAACCCGGGCGTGGGCTCGGCCGTGGGCTTCCTGTTTGCGCCGGTGTCGTTCGAGATCGTGCGCTCGCGCTATTCCATGTTGGAAACCATGGACATGGGCAGCATCAACGGCTTGTTCGCCCAGATGATCGATGAGGCGAAATCGGTGGTGGCGCAGGGCGCGGGCGATGCTCCGACCGAGGTCCAGCGCACCGCATTCATGCGCTACAACGGGCAGGGGCATGAGATTGAGATCACCCTGCCGGACCGCGATTTGACGGCTGAAGATCTCGGTCCGCTGACTGCAGCCTTTGAAACAGAATATGCCAAGCAGTTCTCGCGCCCCGTGCCGGGCATGAAGATCGAGATCCTGAACTGGGCCGTGCGGGTGGCAACGCCGGATGCCGCGGTCACTGCGGTGCCGGAGACACCGGAGCTGAAGAACATCTGGGCCGAGGCCTTCCGCCCGATTACCTGCGATGTGGACGGCACAACAAAGCAGGCGGCGTTTGTGCCGCGCGACAGTCTGAAGCCCGGCGACCGCGTTTGCGGCCCGGCGCTGATTACTGAGCCGCAAACCACCACGCTGGTCTCTGCGGATTTCTCCGCCCATGTGGATGCAATTGGTAACCTCGTCCTGATCCAGGATCAGAAAGACGACCAGAAAGGAGGCGCATAATGGCTGCCGATCTTTCCCCCGCCCGCCTTCAAGTCATGTGGAACCGCCTGCTGGCGGTGGTCGAGGAGCAGGGCCAGACCCTGATCCGCGCCGCGTTTAGCCCCATCGTGCGCGAATGCGGCGACATCTCCGCCGGTATTTTCGACGTGCAGGGCCGGATGCTGGCCCAGGCCGTCACCGGCACGCCCGGCCACATCAACACTATGGCTGAAGCCGTGATGCACCTGCGCGAGCGCTTCCCGGTGCAGAACATGAAGCCCGGCGATATCTATATGACCAACGATCCCTGGCTGGCCTCAGGGCATCTGAACGACTTCCTCTTGATGATGCCCGCGTTCAAGGACGGCAAGGTGGTCGGCTTCACCTCCTGCACCTCGCATCTGGTGGATCTGGGCGGCCTTGGCATGGGGCCGGAAGGCTCTGACATCTATGACGAGGGCCTGCTGATCCCGCCTTGCAAGCTGGTCGAGGAAGGCGAACCCAATGCGCTCTTGATGGACATCATTCGCGCCAACTCCCGCGAGCCGATTGCCAATGAGGGCGACATCTATGCGCTGATCGCCTGCTGCGAGGCCGGGGTGACGCGGCTGGTCGACATGATGGAGGAGTTCCGCATCGACGATCTGGATGCGCTGGGGTCCTACATCATCGAGACCTCCCGCCGCGGAACGCTGGAGGCCATCGCCGAGGTGCCCGAGGGTGTCTATAAGAACGTCCTGAAAATGGACGGCTATGAGAATGAGCTGGAGCTGCATGCCACGCTGACCGTCTCCAAGGACGGCATGCATGTGGATTTCACCGGCACTTCGGGCTGTTCCAAGAAAGGCATCAACGTGCCTTTGAATTATGCGACTGCTTACACTGTGTTTGCGCTGCGCTGCATTGTGGGTCCGGATATTCCCAACAATGCCGGCTCGCTGGAGCTGTTCACTGTGGACGGCCCCAAGGGCTGCATCCTGAACGCGCAGCGTCCGGTGCCGGTGGCGATGCGCCACACGCTGGGGCAGGTGACGCCGGATCTGGTGCTGGGTTGCCTGCATCAGGCGCTGCCGGACCAGGTGCCGGCCGAGGGCGCCAGCTGCATGTTCGACCTGCCCATGCGCCACGCGCCCGAGGTGGCCCGTGACGGCGGCCGCGAGTTCGCCATCGAGCCGGTCCACAACGGCGGTACCGGCGCGCGGCCCCATGCGGACGGGCTGTCGGCGACGGCCTATCCCTCGGGCGTTTACGGCAGTCAGGTGGAGATCACCGAGGCCGTTGCCCCAGTGGTGATGTGGCGGCGCGAGCTGAGGCCCGACTCCGGCGGCGCAGGCAAATACCGCGGCGGCCTAGGCCAGCGGATTGAGATGACCGCCTCCAACGACGCGCCTTTCATCGTGTTCCTGTCAGTTGAACGCCTGAAGTTCCCGGCGCTTGGCCGTATGGGCGGCCAACCCGGCGCCCCGGGCCGCATCCGCTTCCGCGACGGCGAGCAGGACATCCCTGGCAAGGGTGAGCTGCGGGTGGAGGCGGGCGACTACCTGATCTTTGAAACCCCCGGCGGCGGCGGCTTTGGCGACCCGTCCGAACGCGACCCGGAGGCCTTGGCGCTGGACCTGAAGCGCGGGTTGGTGACGGAAGAGGGCGCAGGCGCCTATGGAGGTGCCAAATGATCCGCGCAGTTCCGCATGTTGCCGCCATGGCGCCTTATGCGCTGGCAGACTTGGGCGGCGAGGGGGTCATTTCCCTCGCCCAAAATGAAAGCGCCTTTGCCGCCAGCCCTGCCGCAATTGCGGCGGGCAAGGCGGTGCTGGAGCAGATGCCGCTTTACCCCGACCCGGAGTGGCCTGACTTGCGCGCCGCGGTGGCTGAGGTGCACGGCCTGGATCCGGCCAAGATCCTGTGCGGCGCCGGTTCCATGGAGCTGATCGGCTGCCTGATCCGCGCCTTTGCCGGCCCGGGCGACCGGGTGTTGGGCACGGACTATGGCTATGCCTTCGTGTCCTCTGCTTCGGCCCAGGTCCAGGCGGACTATGTCAAGGCGCGCGAGCGCGAACTGACGGTGTCGGTGGATGATATCCTCGCCGCCGTCACGCCGCAGACCCGCATCGTCTTTGTCTGCAACCCCGGCAACCCCACTGGCACACTGATCCCCAACGCCGAGATCCTGCGCCTGCGCGAAGGGCTCTCTGCAGACGTGCTGCTGGTGGTGGATCAGGCCTATGCCGAGTTTGCCGATGCAGAAAACGGCCCAGCCGAAATCTTCGCGCTTGTTGAGCACGGCGATACGGTGGTTATGCGGACGCTCTCCAAGGCTTATGGCCTCGCGGGCGCCCGGGCCGGCTGGGGGTACTTCCCGCCGGAGATTGCCAGTGAGGTGCGCAAGCTGCTGAACCCCAACAACATTTCCATCCCGTCGCAAGCAATGGCCGCGGCGGCGATGCTGGATCAGGCGTATATGCGCGATGTGGTCGCCAAAACTGCAGCCATCCGGGACAGCTTTGCCGGAGGCTGCCGCGCGCTGGGTCTGGAGGTGCCGCAGGGCCACACCAATTTTGTGCTGATGCGTTTCGCCTCGCCGGAGCAAGCGCAGGCAGCCGACAACGCGCTGCGGGCAGAAAAGCTGCTGATGCGCGGCATGGGAGGTTACGGCCTCACCGACTGCCTGCGCGCCACCATCTGCAGCCAGGAGATCATGGACCGCGCCCTGGAGGTGCTGAAAGGAGTGCTCAAATGACCCACGAGACCCGCACCCGCGCCAAAATCGGCGTGCTGGTGCCCTTCACCAACACCAACCTGGAACCGGACATGATGCTGATGCGCTGCCCGGACACGACGGTGCATTTCCAGCGCATGGGCGGTTACGACGTGGACGAAATCCCCGGCTCCGACCAAATGGCCGGGCTGGGTGCCTCCGACATCAGCCAGGACCTCAGGATGATCTCCGGCGTGCGCCCCGACGTGGTGCTCTACGGCTGCACCTCGGCGACGCTGACCCACGGGCCGGGCTTTGACGAGCAGCTGGCGCAGGACATCAAGGCAGGCTCCGGCGCGCTGTCCTTCACCGCCGCGGGTGCGCTGGTTGAGGCGATCAAGGCCCTGGGTGCAACCAAGGTGGGTTTCTCATCTCCTTATCTGGGCGAGATCAACGAACAGGCGGTGGAGTTCCTGGCGCAAAATCAGATAGCCACGGTGAAATGCGCTGATGTTGGCCGCGAGCTGGGCAATTACGGCCAGGGCGAGCTGACACCGGACGAGGTCTTTGACCTCGCCAGCCAGGCCGACCACCCGGAGGCGCAGGCCATTGTGCTCAGCTGCACCGACATGCGCTCGGTTGAGGCGGTCGACCGGATCGAAGCAGCGCTTGGCAAGCCGGTGGTGACGTCCAATCAGGCGATGATGTTTGCGGTGATGCGAGCGCTTGGGCTCCCCCGGCAAGGCAATGTGCCAGGCCGACTGTTCGATCTGCTGTAACATCTCCAATGAGAAACCCGGCACCTGAATGGGTGCCGGGTTCTGCTTCTTTCTGGTCTGAAATACCCCGGGGAGCGCGAGGGGCTGGCCCCTCGCTCCTGTCCGCTCAAGGTTCGTCCGAGCCGATTTCTTCTTTGCGCTTGGCCACATAGGCTTCCAGTTCTTCCTTGATTGCAGGATCCATCGCGGGTTCCTCGTAGTCCTGCAGTGCCTGCTGCCAAAGACCGGTGGCCCGCTGCAGCGCGTCCTTGGCGCCGGCCGCCTCCCAGTTCTCGTAGTTCTGCCAGTCAGACAGCATCGGTTTGTAGAACGCGGTCTCATAGCGCGCCATCGTGTGTTCGGCGCCAAAGAAATGGCCGCCGGTAGGCACCGACTGGATCGCATCAAAGCCCAGTTCGTCCTCGTCGAACTTCATCGGTTTCAGGAATTCCATCATGTTCTGAATGATCTCCACATCCATGATGAATTTCTCATAAGACGCCGTGAGGCCGCCTTCCAGCCAGCCGGCCGCGTGGTAGACGATATTGGCACCGCCCAGCACCGCGCCCCAGCTTCCCATCATGGTCTCGTAAGCGGCCTGCAGGTCGACCGCATTGGAAGCATTGGCGTTTGAGGTCCGGTAGGGAATGCCATAGCGCCGCGCCAGCTGGCCGCCAACGATATTGGCCTTGGCGTTCTCAGGTGTTCCGAAGGCAGGCGCGCCGGAGCGCATATCCACATTCGAGGTAAACGAGCCATACATCACCGGGGTGCCCGGGTTGACCAGCTGGGTCAGCACCACGCCGAACAGCGCCTCGGCATTCTGCTGCGCCAGCGCGGCGGGCAGGGTGACCGGGGTCATTGCGCCCATCAGCGTAAAGGGAGTGACCGAGACCGGCTGGCCGTGCTCTGCCATGGCAATCAGCCCGTCGCCCATGGTGTCGTCGAACAGGCGCGGCGAGTTGACTGAGATGATGGTGATCACGCCCGGATCTCCGTTCATCTCTTCGGGTTTCTGGCCGCGAGTGATTGCCATCATGTTGATGCCGTCCACTGCCCGTCCACGGCCGATGGCGGTGCAATGGAACGACAGGTCCGAATAGATCAGGTTGGCCAGATAGGTGTCCAGGTGGCGGTTGTTGGCGGGCAGCTCCAGCGGCGCGGTCACCTGGTTGCCGATCAGGTGGATGGCGTTGAAGTGATGCGCCAGTTTGATGAAATTCTGATAGTCGGTGAGGTTGCCCTGCCGTCGCCCGTTGATGCAATCGTGCACGTTCGGCGGGCCCGCGACCAGGCCGAAGTTCACGTGATTGCCGCCCATGATGATCTGCTTGGCCCGGTTGCGTGCGGTCAGGGTAAAGGTGCGCGGCACTGTCTTCAGCGCCTCCATGACGAGGCTTTCATCCATGCGGATGGTCTTGCTGTCGCGGTCAACGATGGCGCCCGCGCCCTCGAAAATGTCCATGACATTGTCGCCCATCACCCGGATGCCGGCCTCCGACAGGATCCGCATCGAGGTGGCGTGCAGCTGGTCCATCTGCTCGGGGTTCAGCAGCTCATACGCCGGGTAGGTGTTTTTCACCTGGGTCCAAGGCAGCTGTTCGATGCTGCCGCCGGAACGGGTGGATTTTCCGCGGCGTCCGCCGCTGCGCCGTTCACGTGCCATTGGTTCAGTATCCCCTTTCAGGATTGACGATATTGCTCAGCGCTTCGCCCTGGCGGTAGCGCATCAGGTTGTCCGAGAACATCTCCACCGACTTCAGGTCCCAGCCCTGGTAGACCGAGGAGCAATGCGGGGTGATGATGACGTTTTCATAGGCCCAGAGCGGGTGTTCCGCGGGCAGCGGCTCGACGGTGAAGACATCCAAAGCCGCGCCGCGGATACGTTTTGCGTCGAGAGCGGCCAGCAGGGCGCCTTCGTCGATTACTCCGCCGCGGGAGACGTCGATGATCACTGCGGTCTCTTTCATCGCGGTAAAGGCTTCCGGCCCCACGATGCCGCGGGTGCTGTCCAGGAGCGGCACGCAGGTGACGATGAAATCCGCGCGGGGCCAGAGGCCGGGCAGGGCGTCCATGCCGTGCACCTCATCGACATTGGGCGTGTCCTTGGGCCGGGCGCGGACGCCGATGGTATTAAGGCCCAGAGCCTTTGAGCGCGCCGCAACCGCCTCGCCGGTCTTGCCGAGGCCGATGATCAGCACGGTTTTGCCGCCGATGGGTTCGACCTGTGCCGACTGCCACTCGCGCCGGGTTTGCGCGGCACGGAAGCCAGGCAGGCCGAGGGTGAAATGGAACATCGCCCCCAGCGCGTATTGCGCCATCATGTCGGCGGCAACGCCAGCCGAGTTGGTAACAGTCAGCGCCGCCGGATCCCAGGGGTTCATATGATCGGTGCCGGAGCCGCCGACCGAGACCCATTTGACCGTTTCCGCGTCCAGCAGCGCCTGGCGCGGGAAACTCGGGGTGCCGTTGAAGCGCACGGAATAGACCACCTCGGCCCCGGTTTCCGCGACCATTGCGGGCAGGCCCTCGTAAGTATCGCAGGTGTGGATCTGCAGGTCCGGGTGGCCTTTGGCCAGCACCTCGCGCGCCGGGCCGGGATTGTCGGTGTGCAGGATGACAACTGGGGATTTCATCATGCGGTCTCCCTTTGAAATTCACCCGCCGCAGTGGCCACGGCATTGGCAAAGAAGGCGGTGGCAGCGATGTCGAACAGCACCGAAAAGCCGGGGGCGCCGCGGTCGTCGCGCCAAGTTATAGCCTCGACATAGCCGACGCGGGTCTGGGCGATCGCACCCTGGCCAAAGGCACCTTCGGCAAGGTTCACCGGGCAGATCTTGGCCATCAGGTCAAAGAGACGCGGACCTGACAGGTGCATCATCGCCCAAGTTTCCTCACGCCAGGAATAATAGCCTTTTGGCGCTGCGGCGGCATTCCAGCGGGCGCGCAAATCGTCCGGGTGATTCAGCACCACGGCCTCTTCGCGGCCCAGGCGCAGCACGCCGTTTGCAATGCGGTTCACCTCGGGCACCTCATAGCCCTGCGCCAGCAGGAAGCTGATGGAGCCGCGGCCTTTGAGGCCGAAACGAGGGGTGCGGCTGTCGTCGCGCAAGAAGACGGGGCCGGTCATCAGGGGCACGCCCTCGGCGGCGCCTTGCGGGTCCAGCGGGTAGAGGCGCATGGTCAAAGCTCCTGCCGTTTGTTGTCCGGGTCAAAGAAGGCATGGCCGCGCACCGGCGTCGTCACCCGGGTGCCGTTGCGGCATTTCACCGTGATGGGGGTGCCTTCGGTTGCGTCATCTCCATGGACGTAGGCCAGCGCGATATGGGTCTTGAGCGTCGGCGACCAAAGGATTGAGGCCACATGACCCACCGGCACCTCATCCTTCAGCACCAGGCAGCTTTCACCCGGCACATCCGCTCCGTCGAAGGTCAGCCCCACCAGCTTGCGCGGCAGCCCCTTGTTGCGGCGCATCTCTATGGCGCGTTTGCCGACAAAGAACGGTTTGGTCTTGGAAACCGCCCAGTCGAAGCCCAGTTCATCCGGCGAGGTCAGCGCGTCGGTGTCCTGACCAATGAGGATATGGCCCTTCTCCAGGCGCAGGATCCGGCTGGCTTCCAGGCCGTAGGGGCGCAAGCCGTGGGATTTGCCCGCCTCCAGTACCGCATCCCATAGGGTTTTGGCGTAGGTGGAGGGGCAGTGCAGTTCATAGCTCAGTTCGCCGGTGAAACCGATCCGCATGGCGCGGACCGGGACGCCCGCCACAGTGCCCTCGCGCCCGTCGAGATAGGCAAAACCCTCGCGCGAGAAGTCGATGTCACTCTCCAGAGCCTCCACCACAGCGCGGGCTTTGGGGCCGGTAATGTTGAGGCCGCTGAAGGCGGCGGTGACGTTCAGCACATCCACATCCAGCCGCCACTGGGCGTTCCAGAACAGCATGTCGGAGTAGACCCGCGCCACCGCGCCGGTAGTGGCGGTGACGTAATAGAGGTCCTCGGCCAGCCGGTAGGCAACGCCGTCGTCGATCACCGTGCCCATCTCGTTGGTCATCAGGCAATAGCGGCAGCGGCCCACGGGCTGTTTCTTGTAAGCCATTGTGTAGATGCGGTTGAGGAATTCACCGGCATCCGGGCCGCGCACCTCCAAGCCGCCGAGAGTGGAGACATCCAGCACACCAACGCCGTTGCGGACGGCATGGACTTCCTCTTCGATCAGCCGTTTGGCGTCTGCCTTCGGCCCATAGAAATAGGGCCTGCGCCAGGCACCGACGGGGCGCATGTCGGCGCCAAGGCGGATGTGTTCCTGATGCAGGGCAGAGCGGCGCTCGGCCGGATGGTGGTGGCCCGAGAGCACACCCAGGGTCTCCGGTGCAAACGGAGGGCGGGCGGTGGTGACGCCGACCTCGGCCACCTTGCGGTTGGTGGCTTTGGCGACGGTACGGGCGGTGGCCAAAGCCGAGTGGCGGCCTTGTGACGGACCCATGCCGACGGTGGAGAAACGCTTGACCAGCTCCAGCTCGCTGTAGCCTTCCTTCACCGCGTTCTGCAGATCCTTGACCTGCAGGTCCTCGTCGCGGTCGATGAAATCCTTGCCCTTGGGGTGGGCATTGATCGGCAGCTCGAAATTGGCGAGCGGTGCTTCGTCGTCCAAGGCCGGGGTGATTTCGCGGGACTCTCTGCCCAGGCGGGCGAGCGCTGTTTGGGCAGCGGTCTGGGCGCTGGCGGTGACAGCATCAGTGCCGAATAGGCCAGTGACGCCGCCAGCCGCGCCAATCGGGGCATCCGGCAGGTTCAGCGAGAACTGTGCGGTATCCTCGTCATAGCCCAGCTTGGCGCCGGCATGGCAAGGCAGCTGCCACATCGGAGCGTAGCCAACCGAGAGCACCGCGAGGTCGCAGGAGATCCATTCGCCTGCCACTTTGATAGCGGAGACATGGGATTTGCCGCGGGCCTCTTCGAACTGGCCATGCACAATCCGCACGCCTTTGGCGCGGAGGCCATCGGCTAGTGCCCCGCCGCTGCCGCCGGGGCGCGGGTCGGCGAGGAGGGCGATGTCGACACCGGCCTCGATGAGGTCCAGTGCTACGCGGTAGCCGTCGGGGTTGGCGGCCATCACCGCGGCGCGGTTGCCGGGTTTCACCGCATAATGGCGCATCAGGCGCTGTGCAGCGCTCCCAAGCATCACGCCGGGCAGGTCGTTGTTGCGGAAGATGGCGGGCTGTTCGATGCAGCCGGTGGCCAGGATCACCTCTTGCGCGCGGGTTTTGAACAGTTTGCGGCCCTGGATCAGCGGCAGCCAGTTGTCCTCGAACCAGCCGTTGACGGTCGTTCCGGTCATCAGGCGGAGGTTGGGGAGCTTGCCTGCCTGATCCAGCAGGTCTTGCAGCAACGCGCCGTCGCTGCGCCGATAGGTCAGGGCGCCGCCCATCTCGGGCTCCATCTCGGCCAGGATCACATCGGCGCCGCCTTGGGCGGCTTCGATTGCTGCTGTCAGGCCGGCATGGCCGCCGCCCACCACCAGCACGTCGCAGTAGAGGTTGGC